>JBBRPS010000256.1:0-12389 GCA_038227745.1 Gemmatales bacterium
CGCCCACGTCGTGGACGGGGCAGATGTTGCGGTGCTCCAGCCGTGCCATCGCCCGCGCCTCGCGCAGGAAGCGCTCGCGCACTTCCGGGTCGTTCGAGTCGAGCTTGGGGATCTTCAGGGCGACGCGGCGTTTCAGCTCGGTGTCCTCGGCGAGGTAAACGTCGCCCATGCCGCCCTCGCCCAGCGAGTGCAGCAGGAGGTAGCGGCCGAACGAGCGCGGGGCGGCGGGTGCCTCGGGCCGGCCCGGCGCGGGCGCGGCGGGCGCGGCGGGCGCGGCCGCGCCCGCGCCGGCCGTCATGCCGCCGGTCGAGTCGTTGTTCGACACGTCGAGCGTCACGGTCGGCGTGGCGGGCGGCTGGGGGGCCTGCTCCAGCAGCCGCCGCACCTCGTCGGCCTGGGCCGGGAAGCGACGGGTGACCTCGGCGGGGTCGAAGCTGTCGCCGCACTGCCGCCGCACCTCGAATTCGGCGGCGATGAGGTACGCCGCGACCGTCTCGGGCGTGCCCAGCTCGGGGTACATTTTGAGGTACGCTTCGATCCGGGCGGGGCGCTTGAGCCGGCGGTTGTGCTCGAGGTCGATGCGCACCATCTCGATCAGGGCCGGCAGGCGCAGGGGCGAGTCGGCGGGAGGCAGCTGCCCGACCCACTGCTTGAGTCGGCCGTCCTGCCAGGTGCGCTGGAACTCGAACAACCACGTCTCCACTTTCTCGCGGGCGGCGCCGGAGAGTTGTTCGAGCTGAGGGCTGGCGGTCACCATGACGGTCCTCCACGAGGCTCAGGCCCTGCACGGCTGGCGCCTCTGCCTTGATTGTGCAGGTAGCCCGTTGCGGTGGGTTACTTTAGAGTACGCCGGGCGCTAACACGACAGCCTATTATTCCGGAAATGCCGCTGCCCGCAAGCAGAAAGGCGGCCGGCGGCCGGATTTCTGCCGCGCCGCCGTCGTCAGGGCTCACACCGTGAGCGCGCGGTCCCGGGCGACGATCTCCCAACTGTCCACGACGCGGCCGCCCTCGATCACGTACGCCTGCCGGTGCATGGCGCAGGTGGGGCAGATGTGCGTCGGCACGGCGTAGGCCGTGTCGCCGGGGGCGTAGCGGTCGGCGGCCGGCGTCTCGACGACGAGGTGCTCCTCGTTCTGCAGCACCTGCTCGGCGTCGGGCACGTCGAGCAGCAGCAGGCGCTTGCCGGCCGGCGGGTCACTGGCCACCGCCTTGTAGCCCAGGTCGAACGTGAGGCGGCGGGCGGTCGGCCGGCTGATGACGCGCGTCAGGAGCAGGGCGGCGGGCGTGAAGCCGGCCAGGTCGGCGAAGCGGCTGCCGTAGCCGTGGTCGTGCAGCACGCACGTGCCGGGGGCGCACTCCTGGCCGGGCAGGTCCATCTTCGCGAAGACGGGGAACGTCGGCGTGCCGCCGAGCACCAGCCGCGGCACGGGCAGCCCCTTCTTCAGGAGCGTGTCGCGCAGCGCCAGCACCGGCTCGAGTTGCCGCTTCACCGCCGCCGCGCGCTCGGCGTAGGCCTCCTGGTGGTTGTGGCCGTCGTAGACGTGCAGGCCGCCGGGGCGCAGGCCCGGCAGGCGGTCGAACTGCTCGTACAGGGCGACGGCGGCGTCCCCGGCGGCGATGCCGGTCCGGTGCTGGCCGACGTCCACGTCGAGAAGGACGTCCACCGTCTGCCCGGCCGCCGCCAGCGCCGCGGACAGCGCCTTGGCGCTGGCGGGGTGGTCGGCCACGGTGGAGAAGCGCGTCCCGGAAAAGGTCTTGACCAGCCGGGCCAGGCGGGCGCAGTTCGGGCCGACGAGATTGTACGCCAGCAGGACGTCGGGGGCGCCGCAGTCGGCGAGCATCTCGGCCTCGGCGAGGGTGGCGCACTTGTGCTTGCGGATGCCGGCGTCGAGTTCGAGGCGCACGATCTCGCGTGTCTTGTGCGTCTTGACGTGCGGCCGCAGCCGGGACGGGTCGCCGACCATTTCGAGGCAGAGGGCGATGTTGCGGCGGATCAGGTCCTTGTAGAAAAGCAGGCCCGGGCTGAGGATCGCCGAGGTGTCGGCGATGGCGTACAGCGGGTTCATCGGGAGGCGCCTCCGCGGCCGGTTGGGGTAGGGCGCTCTTTGTTCTATCCGCCACCGGGTCGAGAGAGCAGACCGCGCGCCGGCGGCCCCAAAGAAGTGATGTACGGCCCTCGGCGACCTCAATAAGGCGAGCGGCAGATAGTCCCACCGCCCTTATTTAGGGGACGAAGAGTTGTCTCCTTTGATCTGGTTTTGCAGCAACTGCCGCAAGCGTTCCAGCTCTTCGGGTGACAGCCCGCGCAGCCGTTCCTCGGAGGGCAGGCCCTTCAACCGTTCCTCGGAGGACAGGCCCTTCAACCGTTCCTCGGGGGACAGGCCCTTCAACCGTTCCTCGGGGGACAGGACTTCCAGCCGTTCTTCCGGCGACATGGTCGCCCAGAGGTCGCGCAAAGCTCGTTTCAGCTCGTCTTCGGATCCCAGCCCGCGCAGCCGTTCCTCGGGGGACAGGACTTCCAGCCGTTCTTCCGGCGACATGGTCGCCCAGAGGTCGCGCATGACTTGTTTCAGCTCGTCCTCGGTGCCGAGGTGTTGCATGGCAAACTCCTTTCCGCTGAGGCGGAATTGGTGAATCTGCTGGGCCAGGTAGACCACCAGATTCGTATATCCGCCCTGACGCAAGGTGTCATAAGTGGCCAGTCGATCTGCCAGAAACGTCGGACTGACCAGGGTCAGCAGCGGATGGTCCAGCCCCGCCAGTTCCTCGGTTTCCAGCACCCAGTGCGGGTGGACGATCAGTCCTCCTTGTAGACGCCAGATACCGGGTTCCTGCCGTTGAGCCGTCACACCCAGCACCCGCAACTCCTCCCGATACGGTTTGGTCAGCTTGGGGGCGAGCACCAGTAAATGGAGCTTGTTCGGCTCCAGCAACGGCTGATTCTGCGCCCGATACAGCAGGGTATAGGCCAGGAAGGTCTGGAAATCGCCGGCCCGCAAGGTGTCGGAGGGGCTCTTGAACTCGAGCAGGGTCAGCTCGCCCAGATACTCCACCAGTCCGGCCAGGATCTGCCGGGCGCTGTGCGGTAACTCGCCCTGTTCCTTCCGCAACAGCAGGATGTCGATTTGCAGAGGCTTCTGTCCGACCGGGACCTCCTCTTGCAGATGGTAGTGGCTGCCCAACTGCCAGCGCAGCAGGTTGACCAGGAGCGGATGCCACCAGGTCCGGATTTTCCCGGGTGTCGCGGCGGATGGCTGGGGCGAAGGCGGATTCATGGCGTCAACCGATCTCGCCGTACAGACCTTCTGGGCCGGGGAAGACAAAGGAGCCGCTCCGTGCCTGCACGAATGCCACCCTCGGCCCGTGAACAGTTACAGAAGGTTTCACCAATCGTCGATGCCGAGTTGCAGCTTGGCCGCCTCGGACATGCGATCCTTGTCCCACGGCGGGTCCCAGACGACGTCCACCTTCGCGGCCGTGACGCCGGGCACGCCGCGCACCTTGGCCTCGACCTCCCCCGGCAGCGAGCCGGCCACCGGACAGCCCGGCGACGTCAGCGTCATGCGCAGACCGACCGATCCCTCCGGTCGCACCGCGATGTCGTAGATCAGTCCCAGCTCGTAGATGTTGACGGGGATTTCCGGGTCGAAGCAGGTGTGCAAGACGGCGATGACGTCTTTTTCGAGGTTCTCCATCTGCTCCGGCGTCAATTCGACGGCGGGCGCGGCGGGGGCGGGCTCCGGCGCCGGCAGGTCGGGGGCAGTCGGTTCGGCAGTGTTCGGAATAAGTCGGCTCATACCCAGTTCGGCTGGCTTGGGGTGCATGGAATCCTCACAGTCAACAACGCCTCATCACGGCGCGGGCCGGCCCGCGAGGTCGGCCGCGAAGCCCTGGATCCGCTTGACCATCTCGCCCAGGCCGTTGCGCCGGCCCATGCTCAGGTTGCGGTCCAGCCCGAGCCGGGCGAAGAACCCGTGGACGTCGAAGCTGTGTACCTCCGCGGCGCGCTGGCCCGAGTAGACGCGCTGCAGCAGGCCCAGCAGGCCACGGACGACGTCGGCGTCGCTGTCCGCCAGAAACTCCACCACGTCCTTTGTCCCCGGCTGCTTGCGCGCCTGCAGGAAGACGGTGCTCTGGCAGCCGTGGACGCGGTTCGCCTCGGTCTTGAACGCCTCCGGCAGCGCCGGCAATTTCTCGCCCAGCTCGATCAGGTACTGGTAGCGGTCGGGCCAGTCCTCGAGGAAGTCGAACGCCTCGGCCACCTCGTCGGCGGCCTTCTGGGGACTGGGGGCGGCGGCGCCGGGAAAGGCCGCCTCGGGGCGGGCGGCGGAAACAGGCTTGACGCGCGCCCGCGCCTCGGCGACGGTCTTCTCCAGGGCCGCCACGAACACGTCCACGTCGTCCGTCGTGTTGTACAGCGCGAACGAGGCGCGGGCGGTGCTGGGGATGTTATAGCGGTCCATCAGCGGCTGACAGCAGTGGTGCCCGGTCCGCACCGCCACGCCCTCCATGTCGAGCTTGGTGCCGACGTCGAGGGACGACAGCGGCGGGTCTTCCACGACGAAGGAGATGACCGCCGCCTTGTCGCGGGCCGTGCCGATCAGGCGCACGCCGGCGATGTCGCGCATCCGCTCCGTGGCGTACTGGAGCAGGTGGTGCTCGTGGGCGGCGATGGCGTCGCGGCCGACCTCCTCGATGTAGTCGATGGCCGCCCCGAGGCCGATGGCGCCGGCAATGTTTGGGGTGCCGGCCTCGAACTTGTACGGCAGATCGTTGTAGGTCGTCTTCTCGAAGCTGACCGAGCGGATCATGTCGCCGCCGCCCTGGTACGGCGGCATCAGCTCCAGGTGGACGCCCTTGCCGTAGAGGATGCCGATGCCGGTCGGGCCATAGAGCTTGTGTCCGCTGAAGACGTAGAAGTCGCAGTCGAGAGTGCGGACGTCCACCGGCAGGTGCGGCACCGCCTGGGCGCCGTCGATCAGCACCGGCACGCCGCGGCGGTGGGCCAGCTCCACGATCTGCTTGACCGGGTTGATCGTGCCCAGCGCGTTGGAGACGTGCGCGACCGCGAGCATCTTCGTCCGTGGCGTGAGCAGGCGCTCCAGCTCATCGAGGCGCAGCTCGCCGGCGTCGGTGATCGGCACCACGCGCAGGCGGGCGCCCTTCTCGTCGCACAGCATCTGCCACGGCACGATGTTCGAGTGGTGCTCCAGCCAGGTGACGACCACCTCGTCGCCGGCGTGGACGCGCATGCGCCCGAAGGTCGAGGCGACGAGGTTGATCGCCTCGGTACAGCCCTTGGTGAAGATGACCTCGCGCAGGCAGCCGGCGTTGAGGAATTTCTGGGCCTTGAGACGGGACGACTCGTAGGCGTCGGTGGCGCGCTCGCTCAGGACGTGGACGGCGCGGTGGACGTTGGCGTTGTCGTGCTCGTAGTAGTGGCGCAGCGCCTCGATCACCGCCCGCGGCTTCTGCGTGGTGGCGGCGTTGTCGAGGTAAACGAGCGGCTTGCCGTGGGCCTGTTCGTTGAGGATGGGGAAGTCCTGGCGCAGCCGGTCGGCGTCGAGCGGCGGGCGGGCCGCCGCGCGGGGGTGGGGCGGCAGCAGCGTGGGTGCGAGGGGGATGTTCATGGAGCCTCCGTGATGCCAGCGCCGCCCGCGCCGGCAGGCAGGTGCTGTCGGGCGAGCAGCAGGTCCTCGAGCTGGTCGCGGAGCGCGTCGATCTCGATCCGGCCGATCACGTCGTTGGCGAAGGCGTAGGTCAGCAGGCCGCGGGCCGCCTCCAGGCCGATGCCGCGCGAGCGCAGGTAGAAGACCGCGTCGGCGGACAGTTGGCCGACCGTGGCGCCGTGCGTGCATTTGACGTCGTCGGCGAAGATTTCGAGCTGCGGCTTGGTGTTGATGACCGCGTCGTCGCTCAGGAGCAGCGTCTGGTTGGTTTGCTTGGCGTCGGTTTTCTGGGCGTCCTGGCGGACGAAAATCTTGCCGTTGAAGACGCCGTGCGCCTTGCCGTTGAGGATGCCCTTGTACAGCTCGTGGCTGGCGCAGCGGGGCAGGGCGTGATCGATGACCGTGTAGTTGTCCATGTGCTGCGTGCCGCCGGCCAGGTAGATGCCGTTGACCGTGGCCTCGGCGCCCTCGCCGCCCAGGCGCACGCGAACCTCGTTGCGGACCAGGGCGCCGCCCAGGCCGACGAAGTGCGTGCGGAACACGCTGGCCCGCGCCTGCTCGACATAGGTGACCGCGACGTGGTAGGCACGCTTGCTCTCGCGCTGCAGCTTGTAGTGATCGACGTGGGCGCCCTCGTCTGCGACCACCTCGGTGACCGCGTTGGTGAAGTACACGTCCTCTTCGAGGCCGAGGTACATCTCGACGAGCGTCACCTGACTGTTGCGGCCGACGATGACGAGGTTGCGCGGGTGCGTGGCGAGCGGCCTGGAGCGCGGGGCGGTGACGAAGACCAGGTAGACCGGCTGTTCGATGACCGTGTTCGGTGGCACATAGAGGAAACCGCCGTCCTGGAGGAACGCGGTGTTGAGGGCGACGAACGGGTGCTCCTCAGAGCGGGCGTGGCGGGCGAGGTGCGGTTCGACCAGCGCCGGCATGCGCTGGAGCGCGCCGGCGAGGTTGGAGTGGAACATGCCCTCGGGGACGGCGGCGTAACCCGAGAAGCGCTCCGCGAAGTGGCCGTTGACGAAGACCATGCGGCTGCCGGAGTCGGGCGCGAAGCCGGCGCCCACGCGCTCGAGCCTGGCCGCCGTGACGCCGGCGGTGTCGGCGTCCACCAGCGTCTCGAACGGCTTTTCGGCGAGGGCGGAGACGTTGGTGAAGCGCCAGTCCTCGTGGCGCGGCGTGGGCAGGCCGAGTTCCTCGAAGCGCGCGAACGCCTCCTTGCGGAGGGTGCGCAGCCAGGGCAGGGCGTGCCCGGGAAGCTGCGGCTCCAGGCGGTCGAACTGTGCCAGGAAGTGGTCCCTGTCTTTGACCTGCATCGTGTCGATCATGGTGCCGATGGTTCTCCTCGGTGGCTTCACGCGGTGCCCGCGGCCGCCTCTTCCTCAATCCAGCCGTAGCCCCTCGACTCCAGTTCCAGGGCCAGTTCCTTGCCGCCCGACTTGACGATGCGCCCGGCGTGCAGGACGTGGACCCTGTCGGGCACGATATAGTTGAGCAGGCGCTGGTAGTGGGTAATGACCAGGATGCCGCGCTCCTTGTTGCGCAGGGCGTTGACGCCGTCGGCGACGGTGCGCAGGGCGTCGATGTCGAGTCCGGAGTCGGTCTCGTCGAGGATGGCGAGCTTCGGGTCGAGGACCGCCATCTGGAAGATTTCGTTGCGCTTCTTCTCGCCGCCGGAGAAGCCCGCGTTGACGGGCCGCTTGAGCAGGTCGTCGCCGATGTGGAGGACCTTGAGCTTCTCCTTGACGAGGCGGAGGAAGGCGGGGGCGTCGAGATCGGGCTGGCCGCGGTGCTTGCGGACGGCGTTGAGGGCGGCGCGCAGGAAGTAGGTGTTGCTGACGCCGGGGATCTCGACGGGGTACTGGAAGGCGAGGAAGATGCCCGCGCGGGCGCGCTCCTCGGGGTCCATGTCGAGGAGGTCCTTGCCCTGGAAGAGGACCTCGCCCTCGGTGACGTCGTAGAGGTCGCGGCCGGCGAGGACGCCGGCGAGAGTGCTCTTGCCGGAGCCGTTTGGGCCCATGAGGGCGTGGACCTCGCCGGGGTTGAGCTGCAGGTCGATGCCGCGGAGGATCTCTTTGTCCTCGACGCGGGCGTGCAAGTTCTTGATCGTAAGCATCGGTTGGTGTCTGCGCCTGTTACTGGGAAATCCGCTCCACTTGCAGCACGTCCACTCGGCGGTCATCGGGGTAGACGGCAAAGGTGACCGCGAGGGGCGATTGAAAAGGATCCGCTTTCCATGAAACGCCTGGCCCTGCTGATCGGGATCGACGGCCAGGAGTTGGTCAATGCGATCGGCGGCCTGCGCGATCGCTTTGCGATCCGGGGCGTTGTTCCAGAGGTCCGCGAGAGCATTCAAGGCTGTCGGCACCCAGGTCACGGTGTACCTCATCCTGGCATTCCCCGGGCCTCCAGTTCCCGCAGGAACTCCTGAAGGGGCCTCCCCTGGCCCCGCTCGGTGCCGGCAATACGCTCCGTTTCAACAGGGTCGAAGAGTGCCTTGGCACGTTCGTACATCTCCGCCTCGGCCTGGACCCGGGGGGTAAAGTAGCCGAGCAGTTCGCCGTTGGGGGCACGGATCTCAACCATGTCTTTCACCTGCCCCAAGAGAGCGGGCAGGCTCTCATTCGCAGTCAGAGTAACCACGGCTCATCTTCCTCCTTACTCAATCGCGACGGGGGAACCGAACTTTGCCGGCTCCGGCAGTGCCCGGCCGTCCGCCTCGTACGCTTCGATCAGCGACTCCAGAACATCTTGTCCCTGCCTGGCGGCCTCTGCGTAAGTGTCCCCGTGGGTTTTGCAATAGGGGCCGAATTCGGGCAGCGTGACGATGTAAGCCTCGTCCTCGTCAGACCACTGGATCACCATGCTGTAGGGGCAGTTCATTCACTTCCCTCCGCTTCTTTGATGGCTGCGCGGACCTGTTTCTCCTGATACGGCTTGGCATCATCGCCATCATTCCCGGACACGGTCACGGACTCGCCTTTGCAGCTTCGGATGCGACCAAACGGTAGGGCTCCCCTTGCCCGGGCGGAGCGAGAAACCTGCCTTTTTCAACCTGCTCCGCAGCTCCCGGATCTTTTTCGGCATGGGCACGGCTCCAGGCACTGCCGGCGCGGCTCCCGCGGCCGGAGAGGCTCGGCGCAGCGCCGGATCCAACCAACGCTGCTCCCGCCGCTCGGCAAGCCCCGTTGCCACATCGACGTAGAGTTTTGATTCGCTAAACCCTTCCTCATTAACCCTGATTTCGAGCATGACAAGGACACGTCGTCCAGACAGCTTTTCCTCGCCCAAGAACTCGGTTTGTATCATCGCCATCGCACGCCCTGCCCGAAGAGGGTCAATCCGTTCGGCGTACAGAAATCACTCGAACCATGCAATCGCCCGGATCGACGTGGAACAGGACGGATAACGGCTCTACGGCCAGGACGTAAAACTTGCCGAGCTGCTTCGCCCCTTTCTCCTGCTGGTCGCACAGGTGGGCGTCGATTCGGTTGGAGGCATCCGTGAAGGCCTGCTTATCCGTGGCGCGGTTGTACAGGTCCGCGAGCCGCGTCTCGGCATCCGGCAGCCACACGACGGTGTACCTCATCCCTGATTCTCCGCTGAACGGAGGCTTTGCAGGATCTCCGCAAGCGGGCGGCCCTGGTCGCGCTGCGTCGCCAGCGTCCGCTCCGCTTCCTCCAGGTCGAAGAGGCTCCGGAGTTTGGCATATTCTGCCGCTTCCTCCGCGGTGAGAAGGGGCGTGTAGTGCCCCAGTACCTTGCCGCTCTTGTCGCGAATCTCGACCGGCTCGCACACGCTGCGAAGGCGGGAGAGCAAGACATCGTCAGCGGTCAACACGGTCATGGCTTTATCCTGTCGTTCCATCAGGGCCGGGACGCGAGGCTCCTGAAACCACGGAAAAGAGAGCCGGCACTTCACTGCCCCGCGGCGGGCGTCTTCGCGGGCGTCGCCTCCCCTTTGTCGTTGAGGCGTTGTTCGTCGGCCGCTAGTTCGGCCATGACTTCCTCAAGAGAGACGGATGTCGTCTCACGCCGGCGCTCGCGGATCATCTGCCAGAACTCGGGTGATTCTTCCAGTTTCCAGATCCTCTTCGTCCTTGTTGCCAACATGTCACGGTGTACTTCATTCCCCCTTCTCCAGGGACTTGAGGTGTTGCATCACCTCTGCAAACGTGTACCCCGGGTGTTGGTCTGCGGCCGCCCGTTCCGCCTCCTCCAGGTCAAACAGGCCCTTGATCCTGGCGTAACGTGCCGCCTCCTCAGGCGTCAGCGCGGGGGTGTAGTGCCCGAGCACCTTGCCGCTCGGGTCCCTTATCTCGACTGGCTCGTACACACCGCGGAGGCGGGAGAGCAGGACATCGTCAGCGGTCAAGACGGTCATGGCTTTGCCCCTGTTGCTGTTGGATCGGGCCGGATCAGCCAACGCTCCCCTCCAGGCTCACTCCCAGGAGCTTTTGGGCCTCGACCGCGAACTCCATCGGCAGCTCGCGGAACACCTCCTTGCAAAACCCGTTCACGATCATGCCCACCGCGTCCTCCGCCGACAGGCCGCGCTGCTTGCAGTAGAAGATCTGGTCCTCGCCGATCTTTGAAGTAGACGCCTCGTGTTCCACCTGCGCCGTCGGGTTGCGCACGTCGATGTACGGGAACGTGTGCGCCCCGCACCGATCGCCCAGCAGCAGCGAGTCGCACTGCGAGTAATTCCGGGCGTTCGCCGCCCCCTTCATAATCTGCACCAGGCCGCGGTACGTGTTCTGCCCTCGGCCCGCCGAGATCCCCTTCGAGACGATCGTACTTTTCGTGTTCTTGCCCAGATGGATCATCTTCGTCCCGGTGTCCGCCTGCTGCTTGTTGTTCGTCAGCGCCACCGAGTAGAACTCGCCCACCGCGTCGTCGCCCTGCAGGATCACGCTCGGATACTTCCACGTGATCGCGGAACCCGTCTCGACCTGGGTCCACGAAATCTTCGAGCCGCGGCCGCGGCAGGCGCCGCGCTTCGTCACGAAGTTGTAGATGCCGCCCTTGCCCTCCTTGTCGCCGGGATACCAGTTCTGCACCGTCGAATACTTGATCTGCGACCCCGTACCGACCGCGACCAACTCGACCACCGCCGCGTGCAGCTGGTTCTCGTCGCGGATGGGCGCCGTGCAACCTTCCAGGTAGCTGACGTAGGCCCCCTCCTCGGCGACGATCAGCGTCCGCTCGAACTGCCCCGTTCCCGCCGTGTTGATGCGGAAGTATGTAGACAGTTCCATCGGGCAGCGCACGCCCTTGGGGATGTAGCAGAAGCTGCCGTCGCTGAAGACCGCGGAGTTCAGCGCCGCGAAATAGTTGTCGTTGTACGGCACCACCGAGCCGAGGTACTTCTTGACCAACTCGGGGTGGTGCAGCACCGCCTCGGAGAACGAGCAGAAGATGATGCCCAGCTCCGACAGCTTCTCCCGGAACGTCGTGGCCACCGAGACGCTGTCGAAGACCGCATCGACGGCGACGCCCGCCATGCGCTTCTGCTCGGTCAGCGAGATGCCCAGCTTCTCGAAGGTCTTGCGCACCTCGGGGTCGAGCTCGTCGAGGCTGTTGAGTGTCTTTTTCGGCTTGGGCGCCGAGTAGTAGATAATGTCCTGGTAGTTGATCGGGTTGATGTGGAGGTTGGGCCACCAGCGCGGCTCCTGCATCTTGAGCCAGTACCGATACGCCTTGAGGCGCCACTCCAGCATGAACTCCGGCTCCTTCTTCTTGGCGGAGATCAGGCGGATGACGTCCTCGTTCAGCCCCGGCGGCATCGTCTCGGCCTCGATGTCCGTGACGAAGCCATACTTGTACTCGCGGTTGGCAAGTTCCTGGATCTCGCTGGTCGCGGTAGTCATCGTTCTATCCTTTTCAGTTTTCGTTCGCGGGGGCCAGCGACTCGGCGAGCGCCGTGCGCGCGGCGCCGACCGCCCCCAGGGTGAGCAGCGGGGTGGGCAAGAGGACCGCGCTGGCCAGGCGCGTGCGGACCAGGTCGGCGATCCGGCCCTCGCTCTGCAGCAGGTCGGCCAGTGTGATCTGGTCCAGCGTGCCGCGGATCCACTGTTCGAGCGTCAACCACAAGGCCCGCAGCGAGCAGGCTCCGTGGTGGACGCAGCCCGCCCCGTCGCTGGCGCTGCCGGCGTGGCGCTCGCAGTAGTTCGGCTCGTCGAACAGCGGCTCGCCGAGGACCAGCAGCAGCGACCCCAGGCCGATCTGCGCCGGCGGCCGGGCCAGACGATACCCCCCCGACCGGCCGCGCACACTCCCGATCATACCCGCCCGGCGCAGGCCCGAGAGCAGCTTGGCCACGTACGGGACCGACAGCCCCTCGGCGGCGGCGATCTCGGGCAGGGTCAACGACTGCCCTTCCGCAGCCCGGGCCAGCCGCAGCAGACAGCGAAGACCGTATTCTTCTTGCGCCATGATCTTCATGCGTCCCTCCGGCTCGCGATAGCCGTCTCCCTTCATTCTAGGAATCTGTACTTTTTCGTCAACATTTACCGGGACGTGACCGAGGTTTTCCGGCAGCAGCGAACACGGCCGCCATCGCGTCGCCAGCGATTGCGAAATAAGTTCCGCCTATTTAGCCGCGAGCGGTGAGCCAGATCCCGCTACGCGGGGGGACAGATCCCGCTACGCGGGGGGCCAGATCCCGCTACGCGGGGGGCCAGATCCCGCTACGCGGGGGGCCAGATCCCGCTAC
>JBBRPS010000257.1:0-12335 GCA_038227745.1 Gemmatales bacterium
AACTTGCATCCAAGTCGGTAGCGATGACAGTGTGGTGTCACTCTTCGGAAACCGCAGAATTCATGCGGAAAGCGCGACAACACGGGCTGTCGCGGCTCTCCTGAATTCAGTGCAGGTTTTCGTGCCAGGGACACTAGCGCGGTTGGAGGACCTGTGCGCGCGGGCGCCGTCGGCAGCGAGCTGGCAGGAACTGCTCGGGCAGCCGGCGGGGAGGACTCAGCGCGGACGCCGCCGGAGGTCGCCATGAAACCCAGGCCTGATTGGGACCGTCGCGGAGGTCGGCACGGAGGATCAGCCCGTGTATCCGCAAAGGCTTCCAAGGCCGCGAGCGCGTCCTCGGAAGCGGAAATCTGGACGGAGGCGATTCACGTGAGGACTCGTATGAAAGCGCTTCTCGGTGTCGTGCTCTGCGCGGCGTTCGGACTGACCGCCGCCCCCCCTGCCCTGTCGGCCGGCGACAAGCCCGCGGACAAGAAGCCCGCGGACAAGGCCGCCGACAAGGCCCTGGAAGGCTACTGGCTGGGCACGCTCAACGTCGGCGGCATCGGTCTGCGCCTCGGCGTGAAGTTCGCGCGGCAGAAGGACGGCGCCCTCCGCGCCACCCTCGACAGCATCGACCAGGGCGTCAAGGGCATCCCCGTGGAAGCGTTTACGCTGAAGGACGGCGTGCTGCACCTCGAGGCGAAGAGCATCAAAGGCACCTACGAGGGCAAGCTGAAGGAGGGCGGCAAGGAGGTGGTCGGCCGCTGGAAGCAAGGTCCCGTGGACCTGCCGCTGACGCTGAAGCACCACGACAGGGAGCCGCCCGTCCGCCGCCCGCAGGTGCCCAAGAAGCCCTACCCCTACGCCGAGGAGGAGGTCACCTACGAGAACGCGAAGGCCAAGGTGAAGTTCGCCGGCACCCTGACCCTGCCGAAGGGCGCGGGGCCGTTCCCCGCGGTGCTGTTGATCACCGGGTCGGGGGCGCAGGATCGCGACGAGTCCCTCATGGGCCACAAGCCGTTCCTGGTGCTGGCCGACCACCTGACGCGGCGCGGCATCGCCGTGCTGCGCGTGGACGACCGCGGCGTCGGCGGCTCGACCGGCGACACGATGAAGTCCACGACAGCCGACTTCGCCGGCGACGCCCTGGCCGGCGTCGTCTACCTGCGGACGCGCCAGGAGATCAACCCGAAGCAGATCGGTTTAATGGGCCACAGCGAGGGCGGCGTGGTGGCGCCGCTGGCCGCGTCGCAATCGAAGGACGTCGCGTTCATCGTGCTGCTCGCGGGCACGGGCCTGGTCGGCGAGGAGATCCTGTACCTGCAGGGGGACCTGATCATGCGCGCCGCCGGCGCGGACGAAAAGGCCCGCGCCCGCCAGAAGCGGCTGCAGCGGCTCCTGGTCGGGCTGGCCAAGGAAGAGAAGGACGATAAGGCGGCGCGGGAGAAGGCCAAAAAGATCTTCGCCGAGGAGGTGGCGAAAGCGTCCGAGGAGGAGCAGAAAGAACTCCGCAAGGCCGAGGGGGCGCTGGAGGCGCAGGTCGGGATGATCCTGACGCCCTGGTTCCGCTACTTCGTGACGCACGACCCCCTGCCGGCGCTGCGGAAGGTGCGCTGCCCGGTGCTGGCGCTGTGCGGCGAGAAAGACCTGCAGGTGCCGCCGCGGCAGAACCTCAAGGCGATCGGCATGGCGCTGGCGGAGGGTGGCAACCAGGATTACACGATCAAGGAGTTCCCGAAGCTGAATCACCTGTTCCAGACGTGCCGGACGGGCGCACTGAGCGAGTACGGCCTCATCGAGGAGACGATCGCGCCGGTGGTGCTGGACTTCGTCAGCGAGTGGATCCTGCGTCGAACAACCGCCGCCGGGAAATGACCGTCCGCGTTTAGCCGCGGTTCGCAGAACCGCGCGGTTCTGCGAACCGCGGCTAAACGATTCCACTTCATCCGCCGATGCTGTGCATCGTCCGCTCGGGCTTCACGAAGCGGGCGGTGTTGATCTCGTGCCCCTCCCACTTGGCCCACACGTTACGCCGCACTACCTCGGCGATGTCGGCGTCGGCGCCGCCGCCGCGCAGCAGGTGCTAGACGTCCGCCTCGTCGATCGAGAACAGGCAGTTGCGCAACTTGCCGTCGGCCGTCAGGCGCAGGCGGTTGCAGCTCAGGCAGAACGGCCGTGAGATCGAGGCGATGATGCCGACGCGGCCGCCGCCGTCGGTGTACGCGAACTCCTGCGCCGGCGCCCGCGCGTCCTGGTCCTCGACCGGCGCCAGCGGCGCCACCTCGCGGGCGAGCTGCTCCAGGATCTCGTGGGCGAAGTAGACCTTGCCGCGCTCCCAGTGGTCGGCGCCGATCGGCATGTACTCGATGAAGCGCATCTCCAGGCCGTGCTCCCGGGCGAAGCGCGCCAGCGGCACCACCTCGTTCTCGGTGACGCCGCGGATGCTGACCGCGTTGATCTTGATGGGCGCGAAGCCGGCCCGCTTCGCCGCCCGGATGCCGTCGAGGACCTTCTCCAGGCCGTCGCGGCGCGTCAGCTTGCGGAAGGTCTCGGGGGTGAGCGTGTCGAGGCTGACGTTGATGCGGCGCAGGCCGGCGTCGTACAGGGCCTGGGCGTGGTCGGCCAGGAGGATGCCGTTGGTGGTGATGCCGACGTCGCGGATGCCCTCGACGGCGCAGAGCATCGCGACGAGGCGCGCGAGGTCGCGGCGCATCAGCGGCTCACCGCCGGTCAGGCGGACCTTGTCGATGCCGAGGGGGGCGGCGGCGCGGACGAAGCGCGTGATCTCCTCGAAGGTGAGCAGCTCGCGCCGGTCCATGAAGACGACCTCTTCCTCCATGCAGTAGGTGCAGCGGAGGTTGCAGCGGTCGGTGACGCTGATGCGCAGGTTGTTGTGGACGCGGCCGAACGAATCGATCAGTGGCGAGGAATGCGTGCTGGGGGCCGGGGGCGGGAGGTGCCCCTTCCGCGGCTCGCCCAGCAGCGGCAGCGACAATCTGTCAGGCCTGCTCTCTTCATTCATCATTCCGCACTCAGCATTCATCATTTCGAGGAGGAAGGGTGTACCCATTCGGTGGTGCCGTCGGCCCAGTTTTCCTTCTTCCAGATCGGCACGAGTTCCTTGAGGCGGTCGATGGCGTGGCGGCAGGCGTCGAACGCCTGGCCGCGGTGCGGGCAGCTGACGGCGACGGCGACACTGATCTCGCCGACGTCGAGACGGCCGAGGCGGTGGACCAGGGCGATGTCGCCGACGGGCCAGCGGGCGCGGGTGTCGGCCTCGATCTCGGCCATCTTCTTCTCGGCCATGCCGGGGTAGGCCTCGTAGTCGAGCGCGACGGTGACGCGGTCGCCGGTCAGGTCGCGGACGGTGCCGAGGAAGGTGACCACGGCGCCGCAGTCGTGACGGCGGACCTGCTCGGTGAGGGCGTGGTAGTCGATCGGTTCGCGTGTCAGGCGGATCATGGTCGGTGGCCGAAAACGGTCGGTGCGGCCGGTTCGCTCCCGCAGAGGGTATTATAGCCGACGGGCGCCAAAGTGCTCCGCGGCATTCACCCCACGTCGATTCGCGACGACTTGCACGCCTGCGCATACGCCTGCTCCAGGTTCAGCGGCAGGCACAGGTCCGGCCCGATCCACAACGGCATCGTGGGCAGCGCGGCGCCGACCGCCAGCGGCTCGATCCAGTATTCCAGCTTGACCGTTTTCTTGGTGGGCACGGTCCGGTAGGCGCCGGCGTACAGATCACCGTCCCCCCGTTTCGCCCGATCCTGGGCGACCTGCAAGATCTCCAGCAGTTGGCGGTGCAGGTTGCCGCCGCGTGCGGTGACGACATCGACCACCACCAGCCCGACGTTTTCCTGCAAATAGCTCGCGCATTTGATGGCGAACTGGTGGCGCTGGGCCGGCCGGTCCTTGTTGCTGGGACTGACCAGTTCCACCGCCGCGACCAGCCGCGGCCCTTCCTCGTCGGTGAAGACGCGGATCTCAAACAGGTCCGGGTGGGAGAACTGGAGGGTCACCCGGTGCGTGGGCCGCGGCGGTGCCCAGACCGCCACCCCGCCGTTCGTTGAAGCCGCCCCGGCTGTTCCCTCTTCAAAAGTGGGCACGTCGATCTCAACGCGGCTGCCGAAGCTGATCTGCACCTCGGCGAAGTAGCGCGGGGGCAGTAGCCCCCCATTGAGCTGATCGCGCAGGGCGCCGGCCCAGGCGTTATGCAGGCTCTGCCAGTGTCGGTGTTTGCTCAGGGGCGCATGGAAATGATCGAGCAACGGCATGAGAGGATCCCCGAAAAGCCGGTAGCGCAGGCTATCCGCGCTGGGTGTATTATAGTAGGGGTGGCGGGCGAGAGAGACTCCGCCGGCCTTGTCCAACAGCGTGAGGATAGCATGACAGAAGCCGAATGGCTGGCGTGTAGCGAGCTGCGACTTCTCCTCATAACTCTCGCAGGCGGTCCCGAATGGGGAAACCGCTACGCTCTCGCAGCTGCCTTCCTCCGTCACATTCGCCAGTTGATGCCCGAAGGGGCCTGCCGCCGTCATGCGGACGTGGCGGAGCGCTACGCCGAGGGGACCGCGAGCCGGGAGGAAATGCGGGCGGCAGAGGAGTGGGCACGAGATGCCCTCGACCGTTTCGACAGCAGAGGGACCCACCCCTGGGCGTGCCCGGATTCCCGGGCCACTCACGCAGTGTTCACATTCTTCCGTTGGATCGACCATGAGGGCATGCCCGCCGGCGTCGCGCACTCGGCGCGCTGGGCGCTGACCGTTGCGGTCTGCGACGCCGCGGTCACACTCGGGATTCTCCAGCCCTCGGGCGGTGTCATGGAGATGCAAGTCGCCTGTCTGACCGCAGAGGAAGAGTACCAGTGCGATGTGACACGCGACCTCTTCAACCCATTCCACACCGCGCGCTTCGATCCGGCGTGGCGCACGCCTGCGGTCGCCTCGGTGGCGAAGGCCATTTACGACGAGCGCAATTGCGCCTCGCTGCCCATCCTTGCCGACGCCCTGGAGGACGCGGGCTGCACGGATGCCACCCTGCTCATGCATTGCCGTGAGCCGCGGCAGCATGGGCGAGGGTGCTGGGCCGTCGATCTCGTCCGCGGAACGTAAGGGAGACTTGAAAGGTGAGGGCCAAGCCAGGCAGCGGCGATAACGCCCATCATTCCCCAATCGGGCCACAGCATCCGCCGCTCACCGGCGGCAGCACCGCCACCTCCGCCGCGGCGGGCAGCGCCAGCGCGTCCTGCGCGAACTCGTCGTTCACCGCGATCGCGCATCGCCCCAGCAGCCCCGCCAGCACCGGATAGTCCGCCACCAGCCGCGCGCGCAGGTCGGCCACCGTCGCGCCGTCCGGCAGCTCCACGCGGACCACCTCGGCCCCCGCCAGATCCTTCACGCGCGCAAACAGACGGACGTCATACGTCATCGCAGCACCAGCTCCCGGATCGGTTCGCGCAGCCTGCGGGCCACGTCCGGCAGCAGCCCGTAGGCAAGGGCGAGGTACTGCGCCGGGTGCAGCGTCCGCTTGCCACCGCCGTCCTCCATCTGCAGGCGGCACGTGCTGCACTCCGTCGAGCCGAACAGCACCCGCGGCCGCCGCAGCTCCTCCAGCATCGGCCGGCCCGCCTCCAGGGACGTCTCGTAATTCTCCGCCTTCAGCCCGTACGTGCCCGCCATGCCCGAACAGCTCACGTCGATCGTGTGGACCTGCATCCCGGGGACCAGCGACAGCAGCAGCGGCCCCGCGGGCGGCCGCCCCAGCGCCTTGAGGTGGCACGGGACGTGGTGGCCGACCGCGACCTCCAGCCGGCGGAAGTCGGTCCGCAGCCGCCCCTCCTGGTGCAGGCCCCACAGGAACGCCGTCAGCTCCACCGTCCGCTCCGCCACCAGCTTCGCGTCGGGGTCATCGAGCAGATCGAGGTGGTCGTGCGTCAGCATCAGCGCCGCGGTCGGCTCGGAGCAGACGATGGTACAGCCCTCGCGCACCGCGTCGGCCAGCACGCGCAGGTTCTGCTGGGCGATCTCGCGCGCCGTCTCGACGTCGCCGTGCGCCAGCGCCGCCATGCCGCAGCCGCGCTGCCCCGGCGGCACGTACACGTCGAAGCCGTTGTGCTCCAGCACCGCCACCACCGCCTCGGCGATCTGCGGGTCGTTGTAGTTGGCGAACACGTCCACGAAGTACGCCACGCGCGGCCGGTCGGACCGCGGCAGCCGCGTCAGGCCGCGCCGCTTCGCCCGCCGCAGAAAGCTGCGCAGCGCGAAGCGCGGCAGGCGCCGCCGCCGCGACAGGCCGAACAGCTTCTCCAGCACCCAGCGCACCGCCCCGCTCGCCAGCGCCAGATTCACCACCAGGGCGAACGTGCCGGCCAGGCGCGCCAGCGCCTCCGTCCGCGCCAGGAACCAGTCGCGCCAGTCCAGGCCGTGCTCCGCGACGTTGGCCGCCTTGGCCTCCAGCATCAGCTTCGGGATGTTGACGTGGGCCGGACACTCCGTCGCGCACATCTTGCAATTGACGCACAGGTCGGCGACGGCGCGCACCTCGTCGGAGGAGAGCTGGCGCGGGTCGGCCTTGTCGCGCAGCAGGTGCCGCAGCAGGTTCGCCTTGGCGCGCGGGGCGGCAGCCTCGTCGCCCGTGGCGCGGAACACCGGGCACATGCGCTGGGCTGGGCTGTCGGTGCGGCACGCGCCGCAGCCGTTGCAGCTCAGTGCCTCCGTCCGCACCTCGCCGTCCTGCCAGCGCAGCAGCCAGGGGGGCGGCGCCTCACCGTTCGCCGGCTCGGCGTTGGCCGGGGCGGGTGTCGGCACCTCGCGCAGCGGCCAGGCCGGCAGGTCGGGCGACGGACCGACGATCTTGCCGGGGTTGAACAGGCCGCGTGGGTCGAAGGTCGCCTTGAGCTGGCGGAAGACCGCGTAGAGCGGGCCGTACTGCCGCGCCACCCACGGCGTCCGCGCCAGGCCGGTGCCGTGCTGCGTGCTGACCGTGCCGCCCAGCTGCAGCGCCAGCGAATGCACCTTCTCCGCGATCGCGGACAGCTTCGAGACGTCCTCGGGGCGGCTCAGGTCGAGGAACGGCCGCGTGTGGACCTGGCCGGTGCCGGCGTGAACCAGGAACGACGCCGTCGTCTCGTGTTCCTTCAGCACCTCCTGAACGCGGTGCAGGTAGGCGGCCAACTCCTCGGGCGGCACGCCGACGTCCTCGATGAACGCCACCGGCTGGGCGCTGCCGCGCAGGCCGTACAGGCTCGGCAGCGCGACCTCGCGTAGGCGCCACAGGCGGTCGATCTCCTCCGGCGCGAAGGCGGGCACGGCGTGCAGCGCCAGACGGTCGCCGCGGTAGAGCTGGTCGGCGAGTCGCAGGGCCGCGTCGCGCGCCTCGCGGTAGGTGTCCGCCTCGTACTCGACGAGCAGGACGGCCTCGGCTGCGGCGGGCACCAGGGCGGCCACGGCGGCGGCAGCACTGCCGCGGGCGAGACTCAACAGACGCCGGTCGATCAGCTCGCAGGCGGCCGGCCCGCTCGGGAGAGTTCGCTGGGCGGCGCGCAGGGCGGCGTCGAGGCTGGCGAAGCCGAGCAGCACCAGGCTGCGGCCGCCCGGCAGTGGCACCGTGCGCAGCGTCGCCTCGGTGACCAGGGCGAGCGTCCCCTCGGAGCCGGTCAGCAGCCGCGGCAGATCGACGGCGTCATCGGCAAGTACGTCGTGCATCAGGTAGCCGCAGCGGTTGAACGGCGTGCGCGGCCGGCAGGAGCGGATCAGCTCGGCGTGCTGTTCGAGCAGCACGCCGACGGCGCCGACGATGTCCTGGAGGTGGCCGGGGCCGGAGTCGGCGGCGGGCTGGAGCGGTTCGCGGCCGACGGTGGCGGCGTCGCCGGTGTCGAGGACGACGCGCAGGGCGGCGACGTGGTCGCGCGTGTAGCCGTGCCGCAGGGCGTGGGCACCGGAGGCGTTGTTGGCGACCATGCCGCCGACGGTACACTGGTCGGCGCTGGCGGGGTCGGGGGCGAAGCGGCGGCCCTCACGCGCCAGCCGCACGTTGAGCTGGCGGCACGTGACCCCCGCCTGGGCGCGGATGGTGTCGGGGCCAACATCGAGGATATTGCGGAAGTGACGGCTGAGGTCGATGATCAGGCCGGGGCCGAGGGACTCGCCGGCGACGCCGGTGCCGGCGCCGCGCGCGATCAGGGGGAGTTGATTTTCGCCGGCGTAGCGAACGAGCGCCTGGACGTCTTCCTCGTCGCGGGGGACGGCGACGCCGAGCGGCCGGATCTGGAAGATGCTGGCGTCGGTGCTGTATAGAGCGCGCGACAGGTCATCGAAGAGCAGCTCGCCCTTGAAGAAGCCTTTCAGATCGTCGAGGATGATCCCGCGCTGCTGTTCGTCCACGGTGGTGCGTTCCAGGCCGGCCTTAAAAGACGAGGAGAAGGCGATTCAAGCCCACGGGCCCCACGGGGCGCGGCCCGTGGGCTTGAATCGCCTTCTCCTCGTCTATTCTACTTCTTCTCGGCGGCGCCGCCACCAGCGAAGACGATGCCGCTCAGCAGCGCCAGGTCGCGCGTGCCCAGCTTCTGCGACTGCGCCGGCGTCATCGTGAACGTCACCAGCATCTGCTCGCCGTGCGGCCCGGCGACGAGGTAGAAGTGCTGCAACGCCTTGACGCCCTCCATCTCGCCCTCCGCGGTGACCTGGTAGATCCAGTTGCCGTTTGGCGTCGCCTTGACCTCCTCCGCCTTGAGGACGTTCTCCGCCACCCAGCCCGGCGTCTCGGCGATGATCTCCTTGAACTCGTCGCCGGTCAGGTGCTTGCCCTCGGGCAGCTTCTTCCACGGGCTGAGGGTCGCCTGGGCGATGAACTCGCCGCGGTCCATCAGGCGCAGCACCAGGTACTGCGGCGTCCGGCCGACGAACTGCCACTCGCGGCCGTGCAGCAGCTCGAAGCGGCCGTTCGGATCATTCTGGCTGAGTTGCGTCAGCGCTTCGGGGGCCCCGTCCTTGGGCAGCGGCACCAGGGCGAGGTCGCTGACCTCCGGCGCCTCGTCGGCGGCGACGACGCTGCGCTCGAGAGTCGTGGTGACCTCGGCGGTGGCGGCGGGGCTGACCGGCCCCTCGCCACGCTCCTCGTTCTGCTTCCACTCCAGCCCGACGAGGCGGCGGGCCTTGAGGTCGAAGCGGTAAGTCGCCGTCACCGTCACCTTGACCGCGGCCCCCAGGTCGATGCCGCCGGCCACGCCCGTGACGGACACGGTCGCCGTGTCGTCCTTGACCTGCTCCAGCTTGCACGTCAGGTCCTGGCCGGTCAGGCCATCGAAGTGGCACAGCGCCTGCACGACTGGGTTGGCCGGCTTCCAGATATCGCCGACCTTGACATCGTTGGCGGGCAGCAGGCCGGAGACGGCCAGGGTGTCGAGGTGTTCGGTGAGCTGCAGTTCCTCGCGCGTGAGCGGGCCGCTCGGGCTATAGGCCAGCAGGGCTTCCTTGACGCGCTCGAGGCCCATCAGATAGCGCTCGGGGCGGAGGCTGCGTTCGGTCCTGACACCGTTGACGGTGATGGCGACCTTCGCGGTCTGGTAGGAGCGGGCGGCCCGGTCGGGGAGGCCCGGGGTGCCGCCCTTGAGGACGCGCTCGGCGTACTCGTGCGCGGCGACGGCGGACTCCTTGAGAGAGAGGGTCTTGCCCTCCTGCTGTACCTTCAGCTCGCCGCTCAGCGCCAGGGTGAGCTTGATCTTCGCCCGGGTATCGACAGGGGGGTCTTCCTTGAGGGAATAGCTCTGGGCCTGCGCGGCGCCCACCGCGACCAGCGCCACCACCAGGCTTCCCAGGGTTCGCCAAGCAGCCATCGCGCCCTCCTCCGGTTCCACGAAATGCCCCACGCCAAACCTGTGCGTGGGGGCGGGAACATACAGCCGGGTAGGCGACACGTCAACGGCGGTCCTGTGCTTGCCACGCGGCATCTGGGAGACCGTCCCCATGTCGTCCGCTCTGGAACGGTGACCCTCCAGGCAAGCAGCCCGCGGAAACCTACGAAGTCAGGCGCCCGACGCGGCGGCGACCGGGCGCCTGGGTACACCTTTTGTTTCTGCTGAGCCTGGTCGCCCACTGCCCTTGATCTTAAGATGGTCCCGCCTTCAGCAAGTCGTGTCGGAACGGCTCTCTTGCACGGCTTGCTGACCGAGCGAGCACCGGGAGCGTTTCCGGGCGGAGCTTCCCTGACGAGCCGCTGCAAACCACGGCGGTTTGCTGCCTCGGTCCTTCCTCCCCACCGAGACGACCCCCATGCTCAAGAGCACCTGACGCCGCTTCCGAACCCTGTTCGCGCAGGACCGCTCCCCGGCCCCCGCGCGGCGACTCCCCCGAAGACCGTCCCCCGTCCTGATGCTCGAGCCCCTTGAAGACCGCTTGCTCCTCGCGGCCAATTCCTTCATCAACCCGCTCGGCGGTGCGTGGGAGGACTCGGCCAACTGGAGTGCGGGGGCCGTGGCGGGGAACGGCGACGATGTGGTCATCAACCTCTCGGGCAACGTCACCGTCCACCTCTCCCAGGCGAACGTGTCCGTGAACAGCGTGCAGGTGGCGAACCACCTCGTGGTGGACGGAGGCTCCCTCGCGGCAGACCAGGCCATCCAGGTCAGCGGCCGTCTCTCGGTCGAGAGTGGGGCGGTCAGTGCCGCGGGCGGGCTGAGCGTGAACGCGGGCACGCTGGATTTCGACGGCGGCTCCCTGGGCACCACGGCCGTGCTCAACAGCGCCACGCTGGACCTCGGGGCCGGCGGCACGGCGGCGGCCGCCTTCCTGGTGAGGGGGAGTTGCACTCTCAACGGCAACCTGGCGGCCGGCCAAACCGTGCAGGTGCAGGGTTGTGACGCGGGCGGGTCGGCGACGCTGACGTGGGCCTCGGGCGGGACCAACGCGGGCACCGTCCTGCTCCAGTCGGCGGACCACTCGTGGTGGGAGTCCCGCCTGGCGATCAGCGGCGCCGCCCTGACGAACGCGCTGGGCGGGGTGATCGACGTCGAGCCGGGCAGTGGCGGTCCGCGCAGCCTGACCGGGGCACTGACCAACCGGGGGACGCTGCACGTCGGCGCGGGGACCAACATGGCGGTCGGCGGCCCGGCCCCGGTCCTGGCGCTGGCCGGCGGGGCCGTGCAGATCGACGCCGGCGCCTGGATCGAGCAGTACGGCGGCACGTTCGACTTCAGCGGCGGCACCCTGTCCGGCGAGTTGGCCCTGGACGGCGTGCAGGTGAGCGTGGCCGCCACCGTCACCAGCCCGGCGCGCGTGGAGATGCGCGGCCCGGACAACGTGCTGCTCGGCAACGCCTCGGCGGCGGTCACGCTGGCGCTGCAGGGCAACAACTGGGAGGGCCACGCCGTCTTCACCACCGCCGCGGGGGCCGTCAACGCCGGGACGCTCGAGCTGAATTCGATCGGCTGGTGGGGCGATGCGCGCCTCGTCGTGGGCGGCTCGTCCTTCACCAACACGGCCACCGGCGTCCTCGACGTCAAGCCCGGCACCGGCCACGGCCGCTCGCTCAGTGGGCATTTCGTCAACCAGGGCCTGCTGCACGTCGAGAGCGGCACGGGCCTGGTCGTCGCCGCCGGCACCAGCGCTCCGTCGTTCGCCCAGCAAGCCGGGGCGGTCCAGGTGGACGCCGGCTCCTGGGTGGAGCAGTACGGCGGCACCTTCGACTTCACCGGGGGCGCCGTAGACGGCCCCGGCGAGTTCGCGCTGGACAACACGGCGGTGAACGTGGCGGCCGCCGTCACCGCCCCGGCGCGCGTCGAGCTGCGCGGCCCCCAGAACACGCTGCTGGGCAACGGCTCGCCCGCCGTCACCCTCGCCCTGCAGGGCGACCACTGGGAGGGCCACGCGATCCTGACGACCGCCGCGGGGGCGGTCAACGCCGGCACCATCGAACTGGACTCGATGGGCGCGTGGGGCAACGCGGGTATCGTGGTGGGTGGCTCGGCCTTCACCAACGCCGCCACCGGCGTCCTCGACGTCAAGCGCGGCAACGGCAGCGCCCGCTCCCTCAGCGGCCACGTCGTCAACCAGGGCCTGATCCAGGTGGCCGCGGACACCTCCCTGCCCATTACCGGGATTTATGAGATGGCCGGGGGGCTTATCACAGGCCCCGGCTACCTCCTCAACGCCGAGCTGCGCGAGACGGCGCCCCCCAGTGCGTCCACCAGTCTCGTCCTCCGGGGCGCCACGAGCTTGACGACGGACAACCTCGCGGGCATGACGCTCTGGGTGCGGGGCGATGACGTGGGCGGGTCGGCGACGCTGACGTGGGCGTCCGGGCTCACCAACGCCGGCACCGTGACCCTCCAGTCCGCGGACCACTCGTGGTGGGACTCC
>JBBRPS010000258.1:0-12325 GCA_038227745.1 Gemmatales bacterium
CCTCGACGTCTCCCCCGACGGCAAGCTCCTGCTCGCCGCCAACGCGGACAACGCCTCCGTCACCGTCGTGGACACCGCCGCCCGCAAGGCCCTGCGCGAGATCAAGGTCGGCAAGAAGCCCGAGGGCGTCACCTGGATCGGCAACGGCCCCCTCGCCGCCGTCACCGTCTACAACGACGCCCAGGTCGCCATCCTCGACGCCCTCGCCGGCCGCGTCGTCCGCACCATCCCCGTGTCCCCGGAGCCGTACGGCATCGTCGCGGACAGGGAAGGCCGTCGCGCCTGGGTCACGCACGAGTACCCCGGCACCGTCAGCGAGATCGACCTCAAGGCGTACAAGGTCGTCCGCGTGTACAAGGTCGGCTCCTTCGTCCGCGGCATCGCCCTGGCGCCCGACGAGAAGCGCGTCTACGTCAGCGAGTTCTACACCGGCATCCTCCGCGCCGTGGACGTCGCCACTGGGACCGTCGTCGATGCGTGGAAGGGCCACTCGACCGATAACCTCGCCCGCCACGTCGTCCTGCACCCGCGGCGGCCCAAGGCGTACCTGTCGCACATCCGCTCGATGGTCAACGTCATCGACGGCGGCGGCTCGATCTTCCCGCAGCTGTCGGTCTGCGACCTCAAGCCCGGTGAGGGCCGGCGGCGCACCTCCTTCGGCATGGACACCTACAACGGCGTCTACGTCGTCACCAACTCCTGGGAGGCCGACGTCTCGCCCGACGGCAAGCGCATCTACACGATCTACGCCGGCACCAACGACATGAACGTCTCCGACGTCATCGACGACGATTACAAGGAAATCGAGCGCGTCGGCTCGGCGGTGCGCGTCGGCCAGAACCCGCGCGCCGTCCGCGTCAGCCCCGACGGCAAGAGCGTCTACATCTACAACACGCTCGACTTCGCGGTGGCCGTCCACGATGCGAACCTGCGCAAGCTCGGCAGCGTCACGGTGTGTGCGCCGCCCAAGACGCCGGAGTGGGTGCGCGGCAAGATCCTCTTCAACACGGCGAATTATCCGCTGTCGGGCCGCCGCTGGATCGCCTGCGCCTCGTGCCACCCCGACGGCCACAGCGACGGCCGCACCTGGCAGAACCCCGAGGGCCTGCGCAAGACGACGGCGATGTTCGGCATGGCGCACACGCACCCGCTGCACTACTCGGCCGACCGCGACGAGGTGCAGGATTTCGAGTACACGATCCGCAGTCCGCTGATGGCCGGCGGCGGCCTCCTCGAGGGGCCGCTCCCGCCGAAACGCGGCTTCGCCAAGATCGAGCTGAAGGAGAAGCTCGGCGGCCGCAGCAAGGACCTCGACGCCCTGGCGATCTACTCGAACTCGTTCGAGTTCACGCGGCTGTCGCCGCACGCCCCATCTTCCGGCAAGCTGACGCCGGCGGCGGAGCGCGGCCAGGTGCTGTTCTTCAGCAAGGAAGTCGGCTGCGCGAAGTGCCACAGCGGCCCGTACTACACCGACAGCAATCTCAAGGAGCCGTTCAACCTGCACGACGTCGGTACGGGGAACGACGACAAGAGCGAGCGCATGGGGCCGAAATACGACACGCCATCGCTGGTCGGCGTTTACCGCACGCCGCCGTACCTGCACCACGGCAGGGCGAAGACGCTGCACGAGGTGCTGACGACGTACAACAAGCAGGACAAGCACGGGCGGACCAGCCACCTGCAGCCGGCCCAGCTCGACGACCTGGTGGAGTTCCTGCGGTCGCTGCCGTACGAGCCGCCGCCGGTCGTGACGCCGAACACGGTCCAGTACCGCGTGCCGCCCGAGAAGAACAAGTGATTCTGCCGCTGGCGGGCGCTTTGGAGTGCGGCGCTCGGCGCCGCTTTCCCTCTTTCTTTCATTGTCGTCCCCCGAGGCCCGGGGAGAGAAAAAGAAAGGAAAGCGGCGCCGAGCGCCGCACTCCAAAGCGCCCGCCATCCACTCAAAGCCGCAATCGGCCCAAGAAGAGGAAACCCGATGAACCCCGAGTGGCGCTCCCGTTACGAGGTCGCGGTCGAGGCGGCGCAGCAGGCGGGGCAGCTCGCGCTGGGCTACTTTGACACCGCCGTGACGGTGGAGTGGAAGCAGGATCGCAGCCCCGTCACCGTCGCCGACCGCGAGGCCGAGGCGCTGCTGCGCAAGACGCTGCTCGGAGCGTTTCCCGGCGACGGCTTCCTCGGCGAGGAGTCGGGCGACACGCCGGGGCCGTCGGGCTTCCGCTGGATCATCGACCCCATCGATGGCACGCGCAGCTTCGTCCGCGGCGTGCCGCTCTGGGGCACCCTCGTCGGTCTGGAGTACAAGGGCGAGCAGATCGCCGGCGTCGCCGTAGCGCCGGCCCTGAGGCAGACCTACCGGGCGCTGCGCGGCGACGGCGCCTACCGCGACGGGCGCCGCATCCGTGTCTCGGACGTCGCCACGCTGGCCGAGTCGCACCTGTTCTATTCGAGCGTGAGCTGGTTCGTGAAGGCGGGCGCGCAGGACGTGTTCCTGAAGCTGGCGGCGCAGACGCAGCGGCAGCGCGGCTACGGCGACTTCTGGGGCTTCGTGCTGGTGGCGCAGGGGTCGGGGGACGTGATGCTGGAGCACGGCTGTCATGCGTGGGACCTGGCCGCCCTGCAAGTGATCGTCGAGGAGGCGGGCGGCCGCATGACCGCGTGGGACGGCAAGCCCGACATCCACCGGCCCGATGTGATCGCCAGCAACGGCCGACTGCACGAGGCGGTCCTGGCCGTGCTGCACGGGGAGTGAACTGCGCCGCCGGCCCGGGTGTCCCCGCTGATGATAATGAGCCCATGTTCGGTCGGGGAAGGAGTACAGCGATGTCTACCTCTTCAGCCAACGGCCCGGGAAGCAGCTCACCCCCAGCGAGCCCGGTCGTCGTCGAGACCGAGTACGGCCCGAAGATCGTGGGCACCCGGATCACGGTCTACGACGTCTACTATTATGTCCTCAAAGGACGCTCTGCGGAGCGGATCGCGGAAATCCTCCCCCTGACGGTGGCTCAGGTCCGTGCGGTGAGCGAGTACATCACTGCCCACCAGGAGGCGGTTCACGCGGTTCACGAGCAGATCGAGCAGCGCATCGCCCGCGGACACCCGCCGGAAGTACAGGCGAAACTGGACGCCATCCACGCGAAATACGCGCCGATCTGGGCGGAGCGCCGTGCCCTTGGATTGGAGGATGGCGGTGAAGCAGATCCCTTTTTCCTCGTCTGACGCTCCTCCATGACTCCCCCCCGCACCCTCGAATGGATCGGCGGCACCGACGGCTTCGTGCGCCTGCTCGACCAGACGCTCCTGCCGACGCGCCTCGAATACCGTGACTGCCGCACCGTGGAGGACGTCTGGGAGGCGATCAAGGTCCTGCGCGTCCGCGGCGCCCCGGCCATCGGCGTCGCCGCGGCGATGGGCGTCGTCCTCGGCGTGCAAGGGTTCAGCGAAAAGACCCGTGGCGCCTACGCCCGCAGAGTGCATGAGGTCGCCAATTACCTTCGTTCCAGCCGGCCCACGGCTGTCAACCTCTTCTGGGCACTCGACCGCATGGAGCGGCGAATCCAGGCCATGACCTGGCAAGTCTCAGGTTCAACGTCGGATTACGAGCCGCCAGGAGTGTGGCTTACCGGGGTGTTGCTCGAAGAAGCACTCGCCATCGAGGAAGAAGATCGGCAGATGTGCCGCGCCATCGGCCGTGTCGGCGCCTCCCTGATCCGCGAGGGGCAGGGCGTCCTGACGCACTGCAACGCCGGCGGCCTGGCGACCGCGGACTACGGCACCGCCCTCGCCGTCATGTTCACCGCCGCCGAGCAGGGCCGCAAGTTCCAGGTCTTTGCCGACGAGACGCGGCCGCTGCTCCAGGGCGCCCGCCTGACCGCGTGGGAGCTGCAGCAGCGCGGCCTCGACGTGACGCTCATCTGCGACAACATGGCCGCCCAGGTGATGAAGGAGGGCCGCGTTCACCTCGTCGTCACCGGCGCCGACCGCATCGCGGCGAACGGCGACACGGCGAACAAGATCGGCACCTACGGCGTGGCGCTGCTGGCCCGCGCCCACGGCATCCCGTTCTACGTCGCCGCCCCGAGCAGCACCTTCGACCTCAGCCTGGCGACCGGCGACACCATCCCCATCGAGCAGCGCGACCCGCGCGAGATCACCCACGGCATGGGCAGGCAGACGGCGCCGGACGGCGTCAAGGTCTACAATCCCGCGTTCGACGTCACGCCCGCCCACCTCATCGCCGGCCTCATCACTGAGCGCGGCCTTATCCAGCCCGTCAGCGCGGCGACCATCCGCGCCACCCTCGCCTCGCAGTGACCGCGTGGCCTTCTCATCTTCTGGAAACCGGCCGCCGTTTCCTTGCCATTTCTGGGAAACGGCGGCCCACAACCGCTCCCGGACAGCGGTTTTTCCGCGGCGGCGCGGCCGCCACGAGCGTCTCGCGTTGGCACCGGCTTTGCGACTCGTTCCTCGCCGATCCCCGCCGATGAAAAGTGTTGACAACCCCAGACGGGCAACTACAACACTCCCCGAGGGGCGGCGAGCAGCCCGTCATTCCCGAATCTAACCACTCTGGAGTGAGATAACCCGCATGTCGGACCCGGCCCCCAATCCCAACCAAAATCCGCCCGCCGGCGCCACCCCGGCCCCGAACGCGCCCTCGACTGCCGTGACCGCGAACCCGCCCGCGAAGCCCGCCCTGCCGCCGAAGCCCGCCGCGCCCGCCAAGGCCGGCGGCAAGGGACCGACGCGCCGCGGCTTCCTCTTCTTCGGCAGCTGGATCGCCGTCGGCTGGTTCACCATGACGGCGTCGCTGCTCGCCATGGTCCTCGGCACCGTCCGCTTCCTGTTCCCCAACGTCCTGTCCGAGCCGCCCACCACCTTCAAGGCCGGCACGCCCGACCAGTACGACGAGGGCAAGGTCGATGACCGCTTCAAGACGGTCGGCTGCTGGGTCGTCCGCAACCGCAACGAGCAGGACCAGGACACCCTTTACGCCCTGAGCACGACCTGCACGCACCTCGGCTGCACGCCCAACTGGCTCGAGGGCGAAAAGAAGTTCAAGTGCCCCTGCCACGGCAGCGGCTTCAAGATCTCCGGCGTCAACTTTGAAGGCCCCGCCCCGCGGCCTCTGGAGCGTTATGCCATCCGCCTTGGCGACGATGGCCAGATCGTCGTCGATAAGGCGCGCAAGTTTCAGAAGGAGCTGGGGCAGTGGAGCGAGCCGGATTCGTACATCCTGTTGGGCTAACGGGCTGTCACGTAGGGTGGGCACTGCCCACCGTCAGGCCGAATGGTGGGCAGTGCCCACCCTACACGGAATCGGCTGATTCCAGCGCTGAAGGGACATCCATGGCGATCGGTGACTATATCCGCAACACGCAGGTGTGGAAGAGCATCTTCCGGCACCCGGCGCCCCGCGACCGGCGCAACCGCGTCGTGGTGATGCTGACCAACGTCTTCCTGCACCTGCACCCCGTCTCGGTGCGCAAGAGCGGCATCGCGCTCAGCTACACCTGGTGCATGGGCGGCATCACCTTCTTCCTGTTCCTGGTCGAGACGGTGACCGGCGTGCTGCTGATGTTCTACTACCGGCCGACGCTGGAGCATGCCTACAACGACATCCTGTCGCTGCGCGACGTGGCCACCCTCGGCATCCTCCGCGAGCTGCACCGCTGGGGCGCCCACGCGATGGTGATCACGATCTGGCTCCACATGTACCGCGTCTTCCTGACGGGCAGTTATAAACCGCCGCGCGAATTCAACTGGGGGGTGGGCGTAATCCTCCTGGTGTTAACCCTCCTGTTGAGTTTCACCGGCTACCTGCTGCCGTGGGACCAGCTCGCCATCTGGGCCATCACGGTTGGCAGCAACATGGCCCGCGCCACGCCGTTGCTCGGCTACGAAGGACCCGGTGCCAAGTTCCTCGCCGTCGGGGGCGTCGAGTTAATAACATCGGGGAGTGACGCGCGCTTCCTGTTGTTAGGAGGGCGCTTCGTCGGCGAGACGGCCCTGCTGCGGTTCTACGTGCTCCACTGCGTCGCGCTGCCCTTGGCGGTGGCGTTACTCATCGCCGTCCACTTCTGGCGCGTGCGCAAGGACGGCGGCATTAGCGGAGCGCTGTGATATTTCGACCGGGGACTCAGCGCGGCATGCCCGTTTAGCCGCGGTTCGCAGAACCGCGGCTAAACGGGCGCCCCGCGGCGGCCCCCTAATCAGGTAGCGTCATGCACGACCACCACGCAAGCCTCTCGGGTTCCATCCAGACCGGCCTGGCGGCCTACTACTTCCTCGTCGCGCTGCTCAACGTCGGCTTCGCCCTGTACTGGTTCCGCTCGCAGCGCAACCAGGGCCAGGGCATCCTCTGGTCCGCCGTCGCGGCCGTCTTCTTCATCCATGCGTTCGCCTACTTCTTCGGCGCGGCGTGGATCCTTCCCCTCGGGATCCGTCACTTCGTCGATAGCTTCATGAACGCCGTCAGTTACTTCGTGCTGGCGGTCGTCGCCTTCATGCTGTTCCTGCGCTTCCGCCGCATCGTGACCGAACCGCCGGTCGCCTGGGCCATCTTCAACATCGCCCTGCTCGGCGGCGGCTGGGCCATGACCGACCCGAACTTCCAGCGCATCATCACCAAGGCCGACAACGTCCCGATCGTGCTGCTGATCTTCCTGGTCGGCTTCTTCACCTGGCTCGGCATGCGCCAGGCCGTCGTCAACGACGAGCGCCTCGCCCGCGGCGAGCCGCCGGCCGAAAAGCTCGAAGACGACAAGGTCCTCGTCTGGCCCGACCTCGTCTACACCGAGCTGATCGCCATGATCGTCTGCACGGTGGTCCTCGTCGTCTGGGCGGTCGTCCTCAAGGCGCCACTGGAGCAGCCCGCGTCGTCGTCGCGCATCCCCAACCCGTCGAAGGCGCCGTGGTACTTCCTCGGCCTGCAGGAGATGCTCGTCTACTTCGACCCGTGGATGGCCGGCGTGGTGCTGCCGAGCATGATCATCGTTGGCCTGCTCGCCATGCCCTACATCGACTACAACCAGAAGGGCAACGGCTACTTCACCTACGCGCAGCGCAAGTTCTCCATCACCATGTTCCTGTTCGGCTTCCTGGTGCTGTGGGTGACGCTGATCGTGCTCGGCACCTTCCTGCGCGGCCCGAACTGGAACTTCTTCGGCCCGTTCGAGGCGTGGGACCCGCACAAGAACGTGCCGCTGAACAACGTCAACCTGTCCGACTACTTCTGGCTCGGCCTGTTCGGCCAGGCGATCGAGGGCAAGGGTTGGTTCATCCGCGAGCTGCCGGGCATCGTTCTCATCCTCGGCTATCTGCTGCTGCTGCCGCCGATCCTGGCCAAGACGGTCATGCGGCCCTTCTTCATCAAGATGGGTTTCACGCGCTTCTTCTTGCTGGTCACGCTGATTCAGTTCATGGCCCTGCTGCCCATCAAGATGGTGCTGCGCTGGACCATCAACCTGAAGTACATCGTGTTCATCCCGGAAGCGTTCTTCAACATCTAACGCGCTCAGCATCCCACAAAGCCCACGAGTTGCCACCCGTGGGCTTGTCGGGATGATGCGGAACGGAAAGCATAACATGGCTGCCACCGACCAACCCTACCGCAACCAGAAAGCCCTTGATGTCGTCTTCGCGGTCTCGAACATTCTGCTGCTCGTCAGCATGATCTGGATGTTCGTGCAGGACTACAACCGCGAGTGGAAGGGCGAGCAGCGCGCCTTCCGCGACGTCGAGGCGGCCATGTTCGCGCGCCAGGCCGTCTACGACCTGCCCGACCCGGACAAGTACAAGGCGGCCCAGAAAGCCGTCAGCGCCGCCGAAGAGGAGCGCAAGCAGACGATCCAGGTCAAGGTCAACGGCGCGCCGAAAGAGGTCACGCGCGACCAGCGCATCGCCCAGCTCGATGACGAGATCCGCGCGCTGCGCCCGAAGAAGGAGAAGGCGGAGGCGAAGGCGGCCGATGTCAAGTCCCTCCTCGAGTCGCGCACCAGCTTCCTCAACATCGCCGTCGAGGCCCGGGCGCAACCGGAGGCCAACGCCTACCGCAAGGAGGTCAACGACCTCCAGCAGCGCCTCGACACCGCGCAGGGGGAATTCGAGGTGGTGCTGGCGCAGATGAAGGACCACCAGCGCGAGCGCGACCAGCTCGACCGCCCCCTGACCCGGGCACGCACGGAGCTGAAGCGCATCACCGACGACCTGCTCCGCAAGGCCCGCACCGCCGTCAAGAAGGAGTGGGGCTTCGGCGACTGGTTCCGCTCGCTGCCGATCATCGATGGCTTCGCGTCGCCCACGAAGATTCACCAGTTCACCCTGAACGAACTGACCATCGACTACAACTTCAAGAACGTCACCCGCTTCGACCGCTGCATGACCTGTCACCAGGGCATCGACCGGGCGCCGTACACCAAGGACAACCTCCGCGCCCTGCGCGAGGTTCCCGAGGCGATGAATGAGAAGCTGCAGAAGACCCGGGAGATCCTCAAGGAGATGCGGGCCACCTTCGCCGGCACCTCCGACGAGAAGACCATCCCGCAGCCGGACAGCCTGGTGCTCAACAAACTGCCCGAGAGCGAGCTGACCGCGGGGCGCGTCACCGAGTTCTGCGCTCACCCGCGCCTCGACCTGTTCGTCGGCTCCAACAGCAAGCACCCCGCCGAGAAGTTCGGCTGCACCTCGTGCCACGCCGGCCAGGGCAGCGCCACCGACTTCTACTGGGCGACGCACACGCCGAACAACGCCGAACAGAGCAAGAAGTGGAAGGCGAAGTACGGCTGGGGCAGCATCCACGACTGGGACTTCCCCATGCTGCCGAAGCGCTTCGTCGAGGCGTCGTGCCTGAAGTGTCATCACCAGGTCACCGACCTGGTCAGCGATGGCAATCGCCACGAGGCGCCGAAGCTGCTGCGCGGCTACAACCTCATCCGCGAGAATGGCTGCTTCGGCTGTCACGAGATCCCCGGCCAGAAGGACGGCAAGCCGATCGGCCCCGACCTGCGCCTCGAGCCGTACCCGGCCCTGGAACAGTTGCCGGCCGGCGACCGCGAGCGGATCCTGGCCGACAAGGACACTCCGCCCGGCAACCTGCGCAAGGTCGGCCCGAGCCTGTTCCGCGTCCGCGAGAAGACCAACGAGGAGTGGGTGGGGCGCTGGATCAAGTCGCCGCGCTCCTTCCGGCCCGACACGCGCATGCCGCACTTCTACGGCCTGAGTAACAACAACAAGGAGGCCCTGGAGGGGACCGGGCAGGAGAAGTTCCCCGACGCCGAGGTCGCCGGCATCACCTATTACCTCTTCGCGGAGAGCCAGAAGTATCTCGAGGACGTCGCCGCCCTCCAGAAAGACAAGGTTGAGGGCAGCAAGAAGGACCAGGCGGACATCGACGACCTGCTCGCCCAGATGGCCAACCGTGCCCTGATGGCCGGCAAGACGAACGCGGAGAAGGACGAGATGAAGGCGAAGCTGGAGAAGGCGAAAGTCCGCCTGGCCCGCCGCCACGTGGCGCCGCCCATCGACTTCAAGGCGGGGATTGCGGCCAAGCACAAGGGCGACGCCGTCAAGGGCCGCAAGCTGTTCACCGAGCGCGGTTGCCTCGCGTGCCACAACCACGCCGGCACCACGAAGGCGCAGGGCGACGAGGGCGAGGCCAACTTCGTCGCCGCCGCCCCCAGCGTCGCCCACTTCGGCCCAACCCTGAGCCAGGTGAAGGCGAAGCTCGGCACGAAGCCCGGCGACATGGACTCCGCCCGCACGTGGCTGATCCACTGGATCACCAACCCCTGGGCGCACAGCCCGCGCACGCGCATGCCGCTGACGCACCTCGGCGACGAGGAAGCCGCCGACGTCGCCGCCTGGCTCCTTTCCCAGGAACCGACCGAGCTGGGCAGCGAGTGGGCGAACGTCAAGGTCGCGGCCCCCGAGCAGACGACGCTGGAGGAACTCGCCAAGGTTTACCTGGTGCGCATCCTCTCCCGCGCCGACCTGGGGCGGTTCTTCAAGGACGGTCTGCCGAAGGAGCGCATCGAGGAGTTGCCGCAGGACGAGAAGGATTTCGCCACTCGCCTGGCCGGGACGCAGGGCAAGAAGCGCACGGACGAAACGCTGTGGTACGTCGGCCGCAAGGCCGTCGGCCGGCTCGGCTGCTTCGGCTGCCACGACGTGCCCGGCTTCGAGAACACCAAGTCGATCGGCACCGCCCTGAGCGACTGGGGCAAGAAGGACCCTGGCCGCCTCGCCTTCGAGAACATCGACAATTATCTGAAGGACAGCCATTTCAAGGTGGACGACTGGCACAATCTCCAGGCGGTGGCAGAGAAGACCAAGGAGGAAGGCGCGGAGGGCAAGACGCCGTACGATGGCTTCTTTTGGGAGGCGCTGACACACCGGACGCGCGAGGGCTACCTGTACCAGAAGGTCAAGGAGCCGCGCAGCTACGACTACAAGCTGGCCCGCGGCGGCTCCACCCTCGCCTGGGACGACCGCTCGCGCATGCCGCAGTTCAAGTTCGCCCACCCGCACAAGTACGGGCCGGAGGGCGGGGAGGAGTTCGCCGCCCGCAAAACCTGGCAGACCGCCCTGGGCAAGGAGGTCGCCCCGAAGCGCACGGCGGAGACGGCCACCGAGTTCGAGGCCCGCGCCGCCATCGAGGAAGCCGACGCCCGCGAGGCGGTGATGACGTTCGTCCTCGGCCTGGTCGGCGAGGCGATGCCGTCGCAGTACCTCAACAACCCGTCGCCGGACCGCCTGGCGGAGGTCAAGGGCCGGCAGGTGCTCGACAAGTTCAACTGCGCCGGCTGTCACAACATCCGCCCCGGCAGCTTCGACTTCCGCGTCACCGACGCCGCCATGAAGCAGCTCCAGTACTGGCGGAAGCTGTCGAAGGGGTCGCCCGCCACCGACTTCAACTTCCTTGAGCACAATATTTGGGACGGCAGCCGTTCCCCGCTGAAGGACGTGCTGACCGCCCACGGGGTGAGGGTGCGGCCGCAATTGCCCGTCGTCAAGAAAACCCCGACCGTCCTCGTGACGCTGACGCAAGCCCTCGCCTTCCGCGACGCCAAGGGGCATGTCCAGAACATCCGTGGTGCCAACACGCTCGGCCTGCTGCCCCAGGACATGGTCTTCCCGCCGCCCGAGGTGTTCGACTCGCCCGAAGCCATGCGCGCGTTCGCGAACGAGGAGGGGCAGTACGGCGGCCGCTTCGCCGACCTGCTCGTGAAGTACCTGATGGCGCAGTACGGCAAGCAGTACGAGGAGTATCCGCCCGGGTCCGGCGACAGCAGCCGCGCCCGCGCCGCGGCGCCGCCGCCGCTGATGAACCAGGGGGAGCGGACGCAACCCGACTGGCTGTTCCGCTTCCTGCGCGACCCGATGCGCGTCCGCAAGCTCACCGTGCTGCGCATGCCGCGCTTCAACCTGAGCGAGGACGACGCCCGGGCGCTGGTCAACTACTTCGCCGCCGTGGACCGGATCAACAACCCCGGCATCGGCCTGCAGCACCCCTACGCCACCGTCCCGCAGCGCACCGACCTGAACGACGACTTCTGGCGCTCGCGGACCGCCGCGTACGTCCAGCGCCTCAAGAGCACGCCTGGGCCGGACAAGAAGAGTTCCTACGACCTCGTCGCGAAGGAGCTGGCCCCCGCGTTCAAGTTGGCTCTCAAGGAGGGGAATGAGGAGGCGGACCGGGTCGAGGCGCGCCTCAAGACGGCCGAGGCGGAACTCAAGGACGAGAAGAAGGACGAGGTGAAGAAGAAGACGCTCCAGGAGCAGGTCAACTACCTGTCGGCCGAGGCGAAGCGCCTGCGCGAGGCCGCCAAGAAGACGACGGAAGACAGCCTGCGCGACGAGTGGCTCGGCGCGCAGGCGTACGCCCACGCCGGCTACCGGGTGCTGACCAAGGTGTGCGCCAGCTGCCACGAGGTCGGCCGCGTGCAGCCCAGCCCCGACCAGTTGCAGGGGCCGTCGCTCAACATATCGGGCGACCGACTGCGGCCGGAGTGGCTGAAGCGCTGGATCGCGCACCCGCAGCGCTACCTGCCGTACTCCAGCAGCATGTCGCAGAATTTCCCGAACACGCCGGACCAGCCGCAGTTCCAGCAGTTCATCGTGGGCACGCCGCTGGAGCAGGTGACCGGCGTGCGCGACACCCTGATGATCTTGCCCCGGATCGACGCCCTGCCGGTCAACCGCGCGTGGCTGCTGACTGGCGGCGTGGGGGAAAAGAAATGACGGGCGCCGATACGGTTAGAGCGCTTTGCAGAAGGGGGGCCGCGCTTTGGAGTGCGGCGCTCGGCGCCGCTTTCGCTCTTTCTTTCTC
>JBBRPS010000259.1:0-12312 GCA_038227745.1 Gemmatales bacterium
AGCGGGACTTCGAGGGGTGGCTTCGGTTCCACGATGATAATCAGGACTGGTTAGAGCGGTTTGCGTTCGGGTGTAGCGGGGAGGCGCTTTGGAGTGCGGCGCTTGGCGCCGCTTTCGGTCTTTCTTTCGTAGTCCCGCGGCCTGGGACGAAGGAAAGAAAGAGGGAAAGCGGCGCCGAGCGCCGCACTCCAAAGCGCCCCCCCCCCCGCTACGCCCGAATGCAAACCGCTCTAGCCGAGGCCGCACTCTGGGTCGGGACGTCGCTCGCCGGCCCGCTCGCCGTTCACCCCCTGGGCCTTCACCGCGGTTTCCGAAAGCTCGCCGAGGACCTGCTCGCCCGGGCGCTCGTCCTCGGCCGCGATCAACCGTGTTTGGACCGGGCGGTCGCCCGGCTGATTGCGAAGCGCCGGCCGTCTCACAAGAAGGAGATGAAGGACTCCATGAACCTGGAGCAGAGCCTGGAACTCAGTGCCCGACTCCGGAATGCTGGGTTTTCCCCTTCGCGGGTGTTCGTCAGCTCGAACACGAACGATTTTGCAGAGACCGCGACGAGTTCCCGGCTTCATCCCGACCTGCAGGGGGAGTTCGGGGCGGCCGCACTGGAATACTTCCCCTCGCTCCGGGCGACGGTCGGATCGCTTCGGGCGAGGGGGCAACTCCCATAGCCGCTGCGGGAGGGTGTCCGCCCCGCAGCGCTTGCTCTTCGTATCGCCGAGGTTCAACACCAGGGGACGGTGTGGTCGGCCGTCAGTCGGGGTCGCCGATGAGGACGAAGGCCGCCCAGTAATACGGATGCGCGTACGGCCGCGCCTGCACTCCCGCGCCCGCCGGCGCCGCCGGCACGGCCGGCAGTAGGGGCAGCGCCTTCTGGTCCTTGCTCCGCGCCACGCCCTGCGTCAGACTCGCCACGCGCTTCGCCGCCTCGTCCTGCGTGAGGTTGCGCAGCCACGCCTTCGCCTCCGCCAGCGCCGCCGCCTTGCCCAGCGGCCCCGCGAGTCCCTGTCGCTTGCCGAGGAGGTTGTGGTAGAAGCGGTCCATGAGCAACGCCGTGGCGGCGTCGTCCACCTTCCACAGGCTCAGGCACACGCTGCGGCTCCCCGAGAGCAGTAGCGCCAGCGCGAAGCCCATGACGCCCTCGCCGTGCGCGTACTTGCCCAGGGCGCTCTGGCACGCGGACAGCGTCACCAGTTCGGCTTTCAGGTCCCAGCTCTGCAGCACCTTCTCGGCCGTCAGGCGTCCGTCGTAGGGGTGCCGCCCGGCCTCGATCTGTTGGAACGGATCGGGCAACCGGTCGCGGGCCAGGATGACCGCCGAGCGCAGCGGGAAACGGTGGTCGGCGATGCCGTGGGTGGCCAGGTGGACGTAGCGGCATTGCCCGAGCGTGCCGTTGCTCGCCAGCACGTCGATAGCCTGTTCGCTGGCCTGGGAATCGATTAGCAGGGTGGTGCGCTCGGGGCCGAAGAGCTTGCGCAGGGCCTCGGCCTCGACGCGAGTGCCCGGCAGCGGCGACCACTTGCCGTCATCGCCGGGCGCGGACGCCAAGGACTGGTCGATCTGGCGCCGCTTGGCGAGGGCCTCGGGCCGGCATCGACGGGGACCGCCGGACGGACCTCCCGTGGCTGGAAGGTGCAGCAGGAGTTCTTCCGCATGCTGTAGGGCCTGTTCGCAGAGGGGGCGGCGAGGAGGAGCTCCTTGTGGACGACCTCGAGCTCGCCGTGAGGGCGCTGATTGGCACCATGCAGTTCCACTTCCTGGACCCCTGCGCCGAGATGGGCCGGGAAGAGCTTTCCGACAAGCTCGTAGCCCTGCTGGTCCACCTCGCCGTGTCCTCGTCATCGGCCCAGGAAGCCTGATCCCTTCTTGCATCATCCTCGCCAAGGCCCCCGAGCCGCCAAGGCCGCGCGGAAGGAAGATCTGCTTCCGCTGTACGGGATTCGGTCATCAGACTGCGCGCGAAGGTGGATTGCCACTTGCTTCCCGATGTCGTATCCCCCATGTTAGGAGAGGAGTTTTTCGAGCGATACGAGAAGTCAAGACCAAAATGCAACTGGGCTTGTCAGTTCTCCTGTACAGTGTACAACCAACCACGGACGGGCAGTGAACGCCTGTTAGGGAGGTCAGCCATGCCGCTAAACGGGGACTTGGGTGCGATCAGTTCCACGAGGCTCGGGCACGACCTGCCGTCCGTCGCCTGTCAGGCGGCGATGGAACTCGATAATCTGATCTTGGGCCGCAACAGCAGTCTTCGCGGCGTGGCTGAACTCTCGAACCGCCTCACGGAGGAGGTTCCGGACGTGCCGGACCTGAACTCCCCGTTGTCCTTGGTGGACCCCTCGACGGTCGTGGCGCTGCACGGGACCCTCCAGGAGGCTTGCATCACGGGGCCATCGGACAACATCACCGACCTCACCCGAAGGGCAGGAGAGATCGTCCAGCGGCTGAAAACGGTGAGCGCCGATCCCCAGGCAGCCCGGTCCGCGGACCTGGAGGGGCTGCGCAAGCTGAAGGATTTCTGCCTCATCCTTTCGCGGCGTGCCGCCGCCGCGAGTGGGGATCCGGAAGAGGCGAGACCACCGCACCCTTATCGACGTCAGGGCTGACGAATGTCGTTCCTTGAGGACACAAAAAAGCGGGTCCAGGCGTCCTCGATGAAGCAGCGCATCTGGCCGAGTCCGAATTTCCCTACCCAGGGAGTCGGGTGGCGCTGGACAAGCTGATTCAGTTTTTCAGCGCGCGCCTCGCCACCCTAAACAGTTTCGACGCCAGCAGCGACCAGGGAGTTGTCCGGCAGACGTGCGCCCTGGACCTGAAGCACCAGTTCACCTATCTGCCCCTCTTCGGTTTCATCTTGCGATCCACGAACGTCCGCAACGCCTTCGAGGTCTTCCGGCCGCTGCTGCGGTTGGCCGGGGACATCCGCGAGCCGGGCGTCGCCAAGAACGCCCGGAAGACGGAGCTCGTCCTCTCCTCGGAGTGGGACTACTCGCCGTTCGTCTACCGCGAGATGCCGGAACTTCCCGGCTTCGTCATGATCGGCATACCGTCCCCGGAGTCGGCTAATCCCCTCCTGGTCCCGCTGGCGGGCCATGAGTTGGGCCACTCCATCTGGCGGAAGGACACCCCCTCCCTACAGGCGACATGGGAACCCAGGATTCGGATGGCGGTCATCGCGGAGATCATCGCGCGGTGGGCCGCGTTCCAGGCCGCGTTCAACCTCACCATGACGCAGGCGCAGTTCCTCACTAACGTGGGGACGATGAGAGCGACGTGGTTCCCCTCACTCAGCCTGGCCCAGCGCCAGGTCGAGGAGACGTTCTGCGACTTCCTAGGCCTATGTATCTTCGGGTGGTCGTACCTTGAGGCGTTCTCCTACCTCCTTAGCCCGGGCCAGCCGAGCGCACGGCCGACGACCTACCCGCCGATGCCCGACCGGATCGACAACCTCATCACGGCTTCTGGGTCGTACGGCGTCACGCCCAGCCCCGGATATCGAGATCGGTTCAACCCGTCCGCCCCCTCGCCCTGCCCCCGGCTGAGGCGATGCAGCTTGAGATCGCAGACGCCGCACGCCAGCGCTTGATAACGGACCTGATCGCGGAGGCCCAGCGGGTGTTCACCGCGTCCGGTGTCACAGCCTGCGCGGACGGCGAGAGGGACCTGATCTACGAACGCTACAAGCTCGTCGTCCCGCGCGAGAAGTGCAAGTGCATTGCCGACATCCTCAACGCAGCGTGGAAGGCGTACCGGGACAGCACCTTGTGGCAGGACAACCCCCAGATCGCGGAGAAGAAGGATCTGGTCCTCAAGGAGCTTGTGCTGAAGAACCTTGAACTCTTCGAGATCGAGCAGATCCTGAAGGAACAGCCATGATCCTGAAGTCGGACATCATCGCCAAGCTCCTGGAGGAAGGCGCACAACCCGGTGCGGACGATCCGCTCGTCATCACACCGAGCCCGTCAGACCTCGCCGAGCTTGCTAAGAGCGGCGCCGCTTCTATCGACATCCGGCTCGGAACCTGGTTCACGAACCTGCGCCAGGCGCGGATGCCCCATCTCGCGATCGACGCTCCCGGCGCGCAGCCGCAGCTTACGAAGACCCACTACGTGCCGTTCGGGAGCGAGTATTTCCTACACCCGGGCAACTTTGTCCTGAGCGTCACGCTGGAGTGGATTCGCCTTCCGAGGAACCTGGCGGCGTACGTGATCGGCAAGTCGAGTTGGGGGAGACGCGGCCTTATCATTGCGACGGCGACTGGGGTGCATCCGGGTTTCAAAGGGTGTCTCACGCTTGAGTTGAGCAATGTCGGCGAGCTGCCCATCGCGATCAAGCCTGGCATGAACATCTGCCAGCTATTCCTGCACAGGGTGGAGACGGAGAACGACGAGCTGGACAAGAGCCTTTTCATCGGCCTCCGGCGGCCGACGATCGGAAAGCTCCAACTCGACCCGATCGCGCGGAAGCTGGCGGACGCCTACTCGTCGAAAGCCCCCGCAACGAACCCTTGAAGACGTCCGCAGAAGAACCCGCTCAGTGCGGGGGCGCGGTGAACACGCGCACGACGATCAATAGGATCAGCGGCGCGTCGGCCGCTCAACGGCATTCTGGCCTCCCTCGCCATGACGGAGTTCATGGTGTGTTCGCCACCGGCGTCCGCTTCGCGTTGCCGGAGAAGGCTCCGTAATTCTCGTGGCTGCACTTCATGGTGAAGGTCAACCCGCCGCTGTGCCGCCTTGCGGACATGAAGAGCCATCGTGAGGTTATCTTCGAGCCTCGTGCGGAAAGGGTGGGAGTTGGCGAAGAGCTGTCGCCAATCCTTCGGCGACGGTTTAACCAGTGTCCCCGGCCGCTCCGTGGAAGCCGGGTCGCGCCACGGTGCCACGATCGCGAGTTCGAGCAGTGCCAACCCTGCCACCGCCGCGGCCCAGCGCCTCCAGGCGCGGCCTGGCGGCGCTGGAGCGGGGCCGTCCTGGAAGGGTTCCGTCGGCTGGTTGCCGTGCCCGAGCGCTGTGAGCGCGTGACCCACCTCGCGGGCCGACCCAGGCCGTGCCTCGGGGTCCTTCGCCAGCAACCGCACGATCAGGTCAGACAGGGCCAGCGGTATGGCCGGGTTGAGGTCGTGCGGCGGGGGCGGCTCCTCGTAGCGCACCGCATGCAGCGTCGCTGTCGTGGTCGCCCTGTGGAACGCGGTCCGTCCCGTGCAGAGTCGGTAGAGCACGCAGCCAAGACTGAACAGGTCGCCGCGGGCGTCCACACGCAACCCCTCGGCCTGCTCGGGGGACATATACGCGGGCGTGCCGACGATGGACCCAGGCTGCGTCAGAACCTGGTCCTCGCGCTCCGCGCGGGCCAGGCCGAAGTCGAGGATTCGCACCCGCAGGTGCTCGCCTTCGAGCCACACGTTGCCGGGCTTGATGTCCCGGTGGATCACGCCGGTGTCGTGCGCCGCCGCCAGCCCTGCCGCCATCTCCCGCCCGATGCGCCAGATCTCCGGCACGGGCAGCGGCTCGCCCACCGCCCCCGTCGCGCCCTGCTCCTTGAGGTACGCCGCGAGCGACTGCCCTTTCAGCAGCGGCATCGCCAGGTAGGGGACGCCGTTCGCCTCATCGACCTCGAAGATGGGGACGATATGGTCGTGCTCGACGGCGGCGATGGTCCGGGCCTCGCGCAGGAAGCGCTGCCGGGCGTTCGCGGACCGGGCGATCTGCGGCAGCATCGTCTTGAGCGCGACCTTGCGCCCCAGACGGGGATCCTCGGCGACGAAGACGACGCCCATGCCGCCCTCGCCGAGGACGCGCAGGACGCGGTAGCGGCCCAGTCGGCCCAGTTCGTCCGGCGACTCCGCCGGCTCCAGAAAGGGATAGCGGGCAGCGGCCACGGACGGGCCGTTCTCCTTGCCGGCGCCGCCAGTGTCATACTCCCCCGGGTGCGGAAGGGTGTCGCAGGGCCGGAGCCGGCTCAGTCGCTCCGCCAACCCGCGGACTGCCTCGGGCATGGGGGTGGCGGTCAGGTCCCGCGCGTTGCGGAGCAGCGGCGCCAGGTCATCGGCGAGGGCGCTGTCTCGCAGTCGGGAGGCGCAGGTGTCGCAGTTCTCCAGGTGTTCCAGGAGCGGCTCCGCGTCGGCAGCGAGCGGCCGGCCGGAGAGCAGGGCGAGGTAGATCTGCACGTCGGGACAGGCCGTGAGCGCGGGCATGGGACACCGCGTACCGGGGCCGAAAACGGTCGTTGGACCAGCGACCCGGGCGTGAGCGTGCGCTCGGTCTACCAGGCAGTACAACGCCCACCCCGAGAACCTGACGAGAAAACCTTGGAACGGCTAGCGCGGTTCGTGGCCGACTCGCTCCGCGAGTCGGGGGCAGACGGCCAAACCGACTCGCGGAGCGAGTCGGCCACGAACCGCTACGCTAGACCGCAACTTGCTCTATTCGCTCTCGCCCTGGCTGCCGCGGGTCAATCCATCAGCCCCGCCAGTTCCCGGCGTAAACGGTCCACGATGCGCACCTTCGCGGTGTAGACCGCCCCCTCCGTCACGCCGAATTCCTTCGCCACGTCGGCCGCGGGCCGGCCGTCCACGACGTACGCCCAGAAAGCCCGCCACGTCCGCGGCTGGAAGTCGGCCTGCAATAGCTGCAGAGCGCGGTTGACCAGGTACTGACGGTACTCGGCCTCTTCGAGGAACGCAACAGGGTCGCTGCCCGGAAGTTCGTCCACCGGCACCGCGCCGTCCCCGAGCGGGCGGCGTGCCGCGGCCTTGCGGCGGTTCAAGAGGTGCGTGCGGAGCAGCGTGAACAGCCAGGCGCGGAAGCTCTTCTGCGGGTCGTACTGGAACTCGGGGAGGCGCTTCATCAGGGTGAGCAAGACGTCCTGAATCAGGTCCGCCGCGTCGTTGACCTGAAATCCGGCGCGCTTGGCCCACTCGTAGAGGAGGGGACTGTAGAGGTGAACGAAGCGTGCCCACGCCTCCTGGTCGGCGACCGAGCGCAAACGTTCCAGCAGGCTGACGGGCGTCGTGTGCATGAGAAGGCGGGCGCAAGGGCGGCGTTGCCAGGGACCATACCGACTCCATGCTACCTGGGGCGTGCGGCTCTGGCAATGGACCAGGTGGGTGCGCGGAGGTAGTTTCGTAGGTCAGGCTGGAAAGCCTGACCTCCGTCGATCGACGGAGGGTGGGGCAGCCCGGGGTGCGGGTCAGGCCTGGCCAGAACCTGGAGCAAGTGCTCGGCGATCTCCCCGAGTCGATGGGCGGACGTCTCCGTCTGGTCGCGAACCCCCGGCGAGCCAGGGGCTGGACACAACCCCTAAAGAAGATGCCGAAAGACGCTATCGTTTCGCCCAGCGCGGGACGAGGAAGATCAGGTCGAGTTGGTTGCGGGACCATTCGGCCGCGTCGGACATGCTAAACCCCAGGCCCTGCTTCGTGCCGCCGTTGTCCGTACCGTCGGGTCCGGTGCTCCAGAGGACGCCCTGGCCCCTGGCGACACGCGGGAACACCGACTCGGGCTGCTCTCGCTCGACTTGATTCCTGGCGGCGACGTTCTCGATCCGATTCCTGGCGGCGACGTTCTCGATCCGCTCCCCGGTCGAGACGCGGTAGCTGAACGTCCGACCGCTGAACGGATCGAGCGGCAGGCGTGGCAGGTAGCGCGGCACGAGGTCGTCCAGCCGCGCCGCCGGTTTGCCCTGCTCGACCTCGTACCGCGCCAGCGCCACGCGCAGGACGGCGGCGCGGGCCTGGCAACGCATCTTTGCCTCCCTCGCGACGATGCGATCCGTGGCGGGGATGAGATACTCCCAGATGGCCCGGGCGGCGCCTCGGTCCCTCGCCCGGCCCTTCACCTCCTCCAGCTTCCAGGTAGGCAATTCGGCCACGCGCAGCTCGGCGGCGACGTAACCGTTGAGCAACCGCCGCTCGCGCTCCTTCTCCCACGGCACCTGGCGGGCGAAGGCGAACAGTTGGCCCCGCAGGCCGGCACGCGGGCTGAACGTCTCGTCCAGGAGGTTGCGGAACTGGTAGTATTCCGCCTTGATGTTGTCCGAAACGGGCGGCGTCTGTTCCTCGTGGCGGCGCAGGACGTCCAGGGCGCGGCGCAGCAATTCTTTCCGCGGGCCGAGCTTCTCCAGCCACCTGTTGAAGACCTCCAGTGCCGTGTCCTCAATGTCGAGGGAATAGAGCAAGTGTTGGAGAGGCGTCTTGTGGCGGAGCTGCCGCGCCAGACCCAGCGCGACCGCGACCTGGTCCAGGCCCCCCGTGTCGTCGCCCCGCGCCTGCAGTTGCAAGGCCCGGGCGCTGAACAGGAGGGCCGCCTCCTGCACGCTGTGCGGGTCTTGGACCAGGCCGAGCGGCAGGGCGGCCGCCTTGCGGAAGTCGGCTGCCCACGTCCGCGCGAACAGCGCGTCCAGCCAGTGGCCCAGCTCCACGGCGTCCTTCGGCCAGCCCTTGTGCAGCACCTCGTCGAGTTGCTCGCCGTAGGAGAACACCTCGGGCGGCGTCTGGGGCATCTGATGCGCGCCCTCCTCGGCCCCGGCCGGCGCGCTCGCCTTCGTTCGTTCGTCTGGGAACAGGGGCTTCTTCGGCGGCCCGAGCTTCGCCGTCACCTCCTCACGCTGCTTCGCCAGTTCGCGGGACGCCTCGCGGATCAGGCGGCCGGCGTCGGTCCGGTCCAGCTCGGACAGGCTCGCCGCGAACGCCTTGACATCGAACGGCTCGCCCACGTCGGGGACGCCGGCGACCCGGTACCACAGGCAGCCCGCCATCCACAGGGCCGCCAGCGCCACGCACCCGAGCAGGGCCGCCACTGGCCGCAGTGCGACCAGTCGGCCGCCGATCCACGCCCACACCACCAGCCGCGTCGCCGCCAGCAGCAACAGCGGCGGCCCCAGGACCTGCCAGGCGGGCAGGCCGCCGAGCAGCAGCGACGGCAGCCACAGCGTGAGCAGCGCCGCCGTCGTCATGCCCCCGACCACCACCGCGATCGCCTGCCGGCGCAGCACCAGGGCCGCGAACTGCCCGGCGGCGAAGCCGTACCCGAGCAGCAGGATCACGGTCAGTGCCCACCGCGGGCCTGCCACCCACTGGTTCGCCAGGAACCGATCGACGAAATCCCAGGATCTCATGTCCCCGCTGCGCTGACCGCTGCGAAGTGTATGGAAGAGGGCGATGCCCAGCAGCACGGCGGCCGCCGTCGCCACCGCCCAGGCGAACCAGCAGACTTCCTTCACTGCCCACACCAGGCCGGCCGGGAAGCGCTGGTCGCCGAGGAAGCGGTACGACCCCGCCTCCTGCTCCGGCGCGAAGACCGCCGCCCCGCATACGACGCCGACCGCCAGGATGCCCGCGCCCCACAGGAGCGGCTCGCCGAGCGGCAGCAGCAGCCCGAGCACGAACGCCACCCCGAGCACGATGCCCGCCTCCAGCCGCCCCTGCCGCACGGTCAGCCAGAGCAGCACGCGCCAGCCGGGCGCCCACCCCGTCCCGGCCGCGGCCAAGGTGGAGGTGGCGTCCGCGCGGCGCCGGTCCGGTTCGCAGAACACATGGCGCGAGAGAAGGACGCCCGCGACGGCGAGGGCTGCCCGCGAGGCGAGGACGCCGCCGCCGTCGAAGGCCCAGGCCACCACGCCGCTCACCAGCCACGTGGCCCCCAAGAAGACGCTGGCGAGGACCGCCGCGGCGAAGACGTTGCGGCAGAACGCCGACCCGGCCAGCCCCCAGGCGTAACCGTCCAGCGCCAGCACCGGCAGCAGGAGGAACAGCACCCCTGGCGTCGGTCGTTCCCTCAGCCCGGCCGCGGTTGCCACCCCCGCCAGCAGCAGCGCCTGCGCCAGCGTGAAACCCGCACCGAGCAGCGCCTTGGTCGTCCATACCGAGGCGCGCCGGCCCGCGAGCGTGTCGAGGAAGACGAGCGTCCCGGCTTCGCGCTCGCCGGCCAGCATCATCGAGCCGCACACCAGGCCGTACGCGACCGCCATTACCAGGACCAGGCCCTCCAGCGCGCCGCGGAGCTGCGGATCGTGCGCGACCGTGCCCAGCCCGCCCGGCGCCAGGGCCGCGCCCAGGCCGAGGACCAGGACGACGGTGGTGACGGCGATCACCAGCCAGACGGGGCGGTGTTCGCGGTACTCCTTCCAGCAAAGTTCGCCGGTCACGACTTCACCCCCTTCCCGGCCATCAGGGCGCAGTAGACCTCTTCCAGGGCCAGCGGCGACTCCTCGAAGTCGTAGACCTCCGCGGCGCCGCGCAGGGCGTCCACGGCGGCGCCGTTGGGATCCTGGATGATCGCCTGCCACTGCTTGCCGCTGCCGTTGCGCTCCAGCACCGTGCCCAGGGCGGCGGCGTCGGGCGGCTGCCCCTCGTAGTGCAGCCGGTAGCGCACCACCCGCTGCCGCAGCTCGTCCATCGTCGCCGCCAGCAGCAATTTGCCGTGGGCCAGGAACGCGACGTGACTGGCGACGCGCTCGACCTCGGCGATCTGATGGCTGGAGATGAGGATGGTGCGCCCCTCGGCGGCGAGGCCCGCCATGCTCGCCAGGAACTCGCGGCGCACCAGCAGGTCGAGGCCCGACGTCGGCTCGTCGAGGATCAGCACCTCCGGGTCGGCCGCCAGCGCCAGCGCCAGGCCGACCTTGGCGTACTGCCCCTTGGACAGCTTGCCGAGGCACGCCGCGAGGTCGAGCTGGAACTTCGCCACGCGCTCCCGGTAGCGGGCCAGGTACTCCCTGTCGTGGAAGCCGGCGCTGAACCAGCCGATCTCGCCGACCGTCATCCAGTCATAAAACCTGGGCCGTTCGGGGACGTAGCCGACGCGGCGGCGCAGGGCGGCGGCGTCGCGCCAGCAGTCCTTGCCGAGGATGGTGGCCGAGCCGGCGTCGGGCTGCAGCAGGCCGGTGAGCATGCGCAGCGTGGTGGTCTTGCCGGCGCCGTTCTCGCCGAGCAGGGCGAAGATGGCGCCGCGCGGGACGGTGAGGCTGAGGCGGTTGACGACGGCCCGTCCGCCGAAGAGTTTGGTCAGCTCGCGGATCTCGATGGCGACTTCCATCAGCTTTTCTCCCGGGAGCGCTTGTGCCCGTTGGCGCGGGCCAGCTCCTCATCGACGATTTTGCGGATCTGTTCGGGGGTGAGGGCGCTGGAGGCGGCCTCGCGGAGGGCCTGGCGGATGCGGTCGCGGACCATGTCTTGCCGCTGGGCGCGGCAGAGGGCGGGCGCCTCGGCGGTGACCTCCATGCCGCGACCGCGGCGGGCGGTGACGACGCCGCGGCGTTCGAGTTCCTCGAAGGCCCGGGCGACGGTGTTGGGGTTGACGACGAGGCGCTCGGCGACCTTGCGGACACTGTCGAGGAGCGTGCCGGGCTCGACGGCGCCGGAGGCGATGCCGTAGATGACCTGGGCGACGATCTGCTCGTAGATCGGCACGGGGCCGTCGGGGTGGACGTCGAGGAGCATGGCCGGCCTCGCGGGTGCGGGCGGATGTGTACTACATTGATAGTACACTAGCGATGTGGTGCGGGAAACGCAAGGGGGATTCTTCCGTTTTTTCCGGCGGCCTGCGGCTATGATCGGGCGGGGAGCTCAACCGGCATGACCGCGGCGCCGGAGGCTATCAGGAGGGTCGTCGATGTCCAAGCGATTTGACGCCACGCTCAAGGGGCTGGTGGAGTGCGGTCCGGCCGACTGGCCGGCGCTGGCCGGGTACCCCGGCCACCCCGTCGCCGTGATCGACGCGGATATTTCCACGTTCACCGGCGCCTCGGACAAGGTGCTGCGGGTCGAGGATCCCCTCGGCGATTGGTTGCTGGACCTCAACTTCCAGCGCGGACCCGACGCCACCCTGCCGCGGCGGATGCACGTGTATAATGTGTTGCTGGATTACCGCCACGACTTGCCGGTTCGCAGCGTGGCCGTCCTGCTGGCGCCGAAGGCGCACCTGACCGCGATCAACGGCCACTATGCGCGCCAGTTCCTCGGCGAACCGCCCCACGTGGAGTTCCGCTACCGGGTGATTCGCGTGTGGGAGTTGCCGGTGGCGGCCCTGCTGAGCGGGGGTTGGGGGACGCTACCGCTGGCCCCGATCAGCGCCGTGACCGAGCAAGAGTTGCCCGGGATCGTCGCGGAGATGAAAGCTCGAGTGACTGGCCCGGGCGCCCCGGCGGCGGCGAAGGACCGGTGGGCGGCGACTTACGTCCTGATGGGCCTGCGGTACGAGCCGGCCCTCATTAACCACCTTTTGCGGGGAGTGATTGCGATGGAAGAATCGACGACTTACCAGGTGATCGTTCAAGAGGGCATCCAGCAGGGCATCCAGCAGGGCATCCAGCAGGGCA
>JBBRPS010000260.1:0-12283 GCA_038227745.1 Gemmatales bacterium
CCGAGGGCCTGGCCGCGGCACACAAAAAAGGCCTGATCCATCGGGACATCAAGCCCGCCAACATCTGGCTGGAGGAGGACACCGGCTGGGTGAAGATCGTCGATTTCGGCCTGGCGCGGGCGGTGAGTGGGGACGACGTGCAACTGACGAAGACGGGCGCCATCCTGGGCACCCCGGCCTACATGGCTCCGGAGCAGGCGGGGAGCGAGCAGGTCGATTGCCGCTGCGACCTGTTCAGCCTGGGCGCGGTCCTCTATCGGATGCTGACGGGCGAATCGCCGTTCAAGGGCCACGACACCCTGTCGTTGCTCATGGCGCTGGCCACGCAGACGCCGCAGCCGATCGCCTCCGTGCCGCCGGCCCTGGGCGATCTGGTAATGAGGCTGCTGGCGAAAAAACCGTCGGAACGGCCGCCCTCGGCAAAGGCGGTGGCGGAGGCGCTGGGCGCGATCTCCGGCGACCGAACCATGCTGCTGACCCCGCCCTCGCAGAGGGCTGGTCGCTCCAGGAAGCCGGGCTTCTTCCGCTGGCTGGGCGCTGCCTTGTGGTCGCTGCGACCCTGGGCTTTTCGACGCCCCGGGGTGGCCCTGGCTGTGGAGGCAGGTGTCCTGGCGGCGCTCATCCTGCTCGTTTCGCTGCCGTTCAGGACCAGTACTCCTCCTCCAGGACACCAGGGGCCCGAAAAGCAGGCTTCCAACGAGCCGGAGAAGGAATTCACCAATTCGCTCGGCATGGAACTGAAGCTCATCCCGAAAGGCAAGTTCCGCATGGGTTCGCCCGCGAATGAGGGAGGGCGAGGCGCAGATGAGGAAGAACACGAGGTGCGGATCACGAAGCCGTTCTACATGGGTGTCTACGAGGTGACCCAGGCCCAATACAGGAAGGTCATGGACAAGAGCCCCAGCTACTTTTCGGCAGAGGAGGGCGGCAAGAAAACGGTGGCAGGACTGTCCACCGGCGACTTCCCCGTGGAGAACGTGAGCTGGGATGACGCCGTGGAGTTCTGCAAGCGGCTGTCGGCACTGGCCGCGGAGCAAAAAGCTGAACGGGTGTACCATTTGCCGACCGAGGCGGAATGGGAATACACTTGTCGGGGAGGACCTGTTTCTTCCCCGGCGCCTTTCCACTTCCTCAAGCCAAGCTTTTCGCTCTCCTTCGGGCAGGCCAACTTCCGGGCGGAAAATCCCTACGGCGGTGGCACCAAAGGCGAAAGCCTGCTGCGCACCTGTCGAGTGGGTTCGTACGAGCCGAACCGTCTGGGGCTGTATGACATGCACGGCAATGCCTGGGAGTTGTGCCAGGACTGGTATGACAAGAACTACTACAAGAACAGCCCCATAACAGATCCGCAAGGACCCAAATCGAGTTCCGAGAACTGCCGTGTGCTGCGCGGCGGGTCGTGGGGCAGGTGCGGCATCTATTGCCGCGCGGCCCTGCGCTTCAGGTTCGACCCCGGCGTCCGCGACATCGGCTTCGGCTTCCGCGTGGTCGTTCGTCTCGGCGTGAGGACCCCGTAACTTCTTCGCTCTTTTACGCCTTTACCTCCTCGCCGCGAAGCGGCGCGGTTTTCGCGCAGGGATATTATTATACTAAAAGTATCTGTTATTCCTGTTTTTCCGCCCTGGCAGGCGACTGGGCGCCGATGCGGTCGCTGGCCCCGTGGACCACACCGCCGCGCACCCCGCCCCAGGCCAGCGCCATCGAGAACACCGGCCCCCAGGGGTCGCGGCTGGGTGGCATGCTTTCGCGGCCCCTGCAGGCGTCGGGAAGAGTTCCAGACGAGGAGGGGCCGCGAAAGCATGCCACCCCGACTTCACTTCCCCCTTGCGTGGAACTCTTTCGCCCCCGGAAGGGGAAGAGAAGTCGGGCGCTCTCAGAGGATCTGCCGGATCACCTCGCCGCGGCTGATTGCCACGGGTCGGCCGACGGGATCGTGAATCTCCGTGTCCGGGCGGATGCCGAGGCAGTGGAATATGGTCGCGGTGAGGTCCTGCGGCAAGACGCGGCCGTCGCGCGGCTGGGCGCCGATGCGGTCGCTGGCCCCGTACACCACGCCGCCGCGCACGCCACCGCCGGCCAGTGCCACCGAGAACACCGGTCCCCAGTGGTCGCGGCCCCCCGCCCCGTTGTGGCGCGGCGTGCGGCCGAACTCGCCCATCCACACCACCAACGTGTCGTCGAGCAGTCCGCGCTGGTGCAGGTCTTCGAGCAGCGCCGAATAGGTCTGGTCCATCATCGGCATCAGCGGGTTCTTGAGCGTGTCGGCGTTGCGTGAGTGCGTGTCCCAGGTGCCGTCATTGGCCACATTGGCGATCCGCGTCCAGTTGACCTGCACCAGGGGCACGCCGGCCTCCACGAGTCGCCGCGCCAGCAGCACGCTCTGGCCGAAGCGCGTCCGGCCGTAGCGATCGCGGACGGACGCCGGCTCCTGGTGGAGGTCGAAGGCGCGCCGCGCCGGCGGCGAGCGCAGCAGGTCGAACGCCTGGCGGTACTGGTCCTGGTAGCGGACGCCGGCGGGAGTACGGTCGGCCGCCTCGAAGTGGCGGTTGACCTGGCCGAGGAGCGAGCGGCGGCCATCGAAGCGCAGCGGCGGCATCTCGGCGGGCAGGGTCAGGGCCGGCACCTGGAAGTCGGGCCGGGCGGGTTCGCAGTGCAGCAGCCACGGGTCGGCGGTGCGCCCCAGCCAGCCGGCGTCCTGGCCCGGCCAGGGGATGTTGCCCGTGTTCCAGATGTGCTCCGGCAGCGTGACCGTGGCGGGCATGGTGCCGTTGCCGGGGCGAAGATGCTTGACCACGGCGGCGAGGGACGGCCAGTCGTTGGGCGCGCCGGGGCGGGCGTTTTCGACGCCCATCGGCCGGTGCGGAAAGCCGGTCAGCATGTAGTAACCGCTCGACGAGTGAGCGCTGTCGCCGGTCGAGACGGCGCGGAGGACGGCGCAGTGGTGGGCGAGGCGCGCGGTGCGCGGCATCAGTTCGCAGACGCGCAGGCCGGGGACGCTGGTGGCGATGGGGTTGAAGGGACCGCGGACTTCGGCGGGGGCGTCGGGCTTGGGGTCCCACGTCTCGTGCTGCGGCGGCCCGCCCAGCAGGCAGAGGAGGATGCACGAGCGCGCCCGTCCGGGAGCCGTCCGGGGGCTTGCGGTCGCGGCCGCGGCACGGCGCCCGTCGAGGAGCGCCGGCAGCGACAGGCCGAGCATTCCCAGGCCGCCGGCCTGCAGGAAATCGCGGCGCGTCAGGCCGTCACAGAGTCGCGTGCCCCGGTCGTGCATCGTCAGCATCAGCGGTCCCCCCTATCTGATCACGACTTCCAGTGTAAATGCCGGGATGTCGGGGGGCAATCGAGCGTCTCACTCTTTCCGTCCCACCCGGTGCAACGGGTGGGCTTGGGCCATGCCTACTCCTCGCCGGATTCTTCTTCGGTCTCTCCCGAGCGCAACCCCTGCCACACCACCCCGGGCTTGTCGGTAAAGCCGTCCGACTCCACCTCGATCTCCAGCACGTTCGCCTCGACCGGGTAGCACTGCCGCTGCCAGGCCAGCACCCGGTCCTCCGCCTCGTACTCGTTCGCCGCCAGTACGCCCCACAGGACGCGGTAGCCGCGCCACGGTTCCTGGCCCGACAGGCAGGCGTGCGACTCCGCCCACCTCTCGTCCAGTTCCTGCCGCACCAGGCAGCGGTAATAGTTGATGCCCTCCTCCCTGATAGCTGGCTCCCGCGCCTCGTCGAACACCTCGTCGGGCGCCAGCCCCGTCTGCAACAGCCGCCGCCGCAGCGACGCCCTCAGCGGCTCGTCCGCCGCCAGGCACGACGACGCCCTCCACAGCCGGCCGAGCAGGCCCGCGAGGCCAGAGACCGTCAAGTAATCCACGGTCGCCAACCGCACCGTCAGCACGCGCCACAGGTGCTCGCGGTAGCGCTCCCCGCGCCCCAGGGCGCTCTCGGCACACGCGCGCAGGATCTCGACGGCGTACGGCTTGTCGGGATCGCGGCGCCCGGCCTCGTCGAGGACGGCGGCTACCTCCTCGGGGCGGCTCAACTCCAGCAGCGCCGTCGCCCGGTACAGGCACGCCCAGAGGTCGCCCTCCGCCATCGACTCGAACCGATCGAGGTACGTGAGCAGGACGTCGTACTGCTCCAGGCGGAAGGCGGCCAGAGCGGCGTCCCAGGCGACCTGCGGATCCTCGGAGCCCTCGCGCAGGCACAGGTCCAGCACCGCCAGGGCGTCGCGCGGTCGCTCCGTGCGGTTGTAAACCTCCGCCAGGCGCTGCGCCAGGAAACTGTTGGTCCGCTGCAGTCGGAAGCCGCGCGCCAGGCAGCGCTCCGCCTCGCCGAAGTTCTCCTCACTGAGGAAGTAGGCCCCTGCCCGCGCGTGGTTGGCCGCGTCCTCGGTGTCCAGGTCGAGCGACTGGCGGAACAGCTTCTCGAGGCGATCGCCAGGGATCGCCTCGGCGAGCTTCTCGTTCTGGCCGCCGCGCAGCACGTCGCCGAGCACGGCGAGGAGGTTCAGCACGTCGGCGGTCTGCGGGAACGGGGCGGCGGTGGCCTCGGCCCAGCGCCAGATCTCCTCGCCGCGCGCGCCGTCGCCGATGAGGTAGCGCAGCAGGTTCAGCAGCCGGCAGGCGTCGAGGGAGTCGGTCAGGCGCTCCGGCGGCACGGCGAGGATGTCGGCAAGGAGGCCCGCCTGGGCCTCCTCGTTGTCCTCGGCGGCACGGGTACGTTCCAGCACGCCCTGGTAGAAGTCCTCCAGGGGCGTCGGCGCCTGCGCCTGGGGTGACAGGGTTTGCCCGGCCTCGCGGGGCGGCGGCGCTGTCTCCGGCGCCTCGGCTGTGGCTGCCGGCGGCGGCGCGGCCGCGACGGCGACCCGTGTCCCCGCGGCGGCGAAGGGGCCGACGGTCAGCGGAGCGAGGAGAGCGGCCGGCGAAGCGGGTTCGCTCTCGTCGAGGAGTCGCGCCAGGCGGCGGACGGTGAGCCAGTCCTTCGCCTTGCGGGCGCGCTGCTCCAGCGGCCGGGCCAGGGCCTCGACCTTGTCGCGGTAGCCGGCGAGGCGGTGGACGGCGATCAGGCGCAGGCGCGTCTCGAACCAGTCATTGACCGCGTGCCGTTCGCTCAAAAGGCGGTCCCAGTCGGACAGGAAGGCAATGGCCTGCGCGTGCTCGCCGCGGCAGCAGGCGCGGACCGCGTCGCCGAACGCCCAGCGCAGCTCCAGGTCAGGCCGCTCGCCGGCAGGCATGCGCGTCGCCCCTGCCTGCTCCGCGGGGAAGCGAGCGGCGGCGAGCGTGGCAGTGTGCTCGCCGGGATCCTGCGTGCCGGCCAGGAGGCGCACCGTCTCCAACTCGATAAGGCTGTGCAGGCGGCTGGAGAGGCGGATGGAGACGCGGTCGCCCTCGCACAGCGCGACGGAGCGCTCCAGACTGGCCTCACTCGCTTCCGCCTGGCCGGCCAGCAGCATCAGCCACGCCTCGTTACGGGCGCCGAGGTGGCGGCGGTTGCCGCGGTCGGGGTACGGGCCCATGTTGGCGGCGATCATGCGGGCGTGGTGCAGGGCCATGTCGAGGTCGTCGGCAGCGGTGTAGACCTGGGCGGCGTACTCGCGAAAGCAGCCGACGCACGCCAGCTTCCCCGTGCGCCGGCACACCTCGACGCCATCGGTGATGCACTGATGCATCCCTTCGGAGTTGTAGCCCTCGAGCATGCCGGTCGCCTCGGCGAGGTTCTCGTAGACACACGCGGTCATCCACGCCTGTTCCGCCTCGTACGCCTCCTGCGGGAAGTCGGACTGCAGCAGCCGGGCGCGCTCCTCGTCTTCCAGCAGCGCGATCAGCTCGACGGCGTTGTCGCGCGTGACGCGCGGCTCGAGCAGGCTCTGGGCCAGGTCCATCTGGTGAAAGACGGCGTTGATGTAGGGCACAACGCGCTGTTCGGCCTTGCCGATGCGCTTCAGCTCGCCGTAGACGCGGAACGCCGAGCGGAACAGGCACGCTTCGAGGCAGTTGCCCGCCTTCTCGTGCAGCTCACTGATGCGCCCGTCGATGTCGGGGGTCTGTTCGGGGTCGGTGGACATGGGAATCTCGTCTGGGGTCAGGGACACAAGCCCGAAGCGCAAGCGAGGGACATCCCTCGCTTGCGCTTCGGGCTTGTATCCCCCGGCTTTTCAGGGATTTTTGCCCCACAGCGCCTCCGCGACCCACTCCAGATCCTCAACCTGGACCTGCTGCGCCTCGCGCGGCAGGCTCGCGCCCGCGGACACCAAAGCGTTGTGGACCAGCAGGCGCAGCACGCTCGCCAGTGGGGCGCTGGTCTTCTGCGACAGCGCGCGGCCTACCAGCCGGTGATTGCGGTTCAGCAGCACCTCGTTCACCGCGGCCGGCCCGGACTCGAAGTGCGCGTCGATGAGGCGATGGAAGCCCGTCGGGATCGTGCCCTGCTTCTTCAGGTCCTCGAAGGTGCGGTGCAATTCGGCGCGCTCGTTGAGGAACGCGATCACCGGCTGCCCGCCGCGGAATGAGGCGCACAGCACCCGCGCCCCCGTCGCGGCGAAGAACTCTTGCCAGACCGGCGGTGCCTCCTCCAGATCGCTCACACCGAGGATCGCGGAGAACCCCGGCGACCCCGGGCTGGCCATGCGCAGGTCGGCAGGGGTGCCGTTCGCGTTGGCGTCCGCGGTCAGCGCCGCCAGCAGCGATTCCTCGAAGCTCCGCAGCGCGTGGACGCACGGCACGTCCAGGCCGGCGAACAGCGCGTTGATCCAGCGCTCCTGGCGGCGGTCCGTGTTGTACCACACGACGTGCTCGGCGTCCGCCTCGACCAGCGGGTCGGCGGGACTCTGTTCCAGGATCTCCTCGAAGGTGAGGGGGCCTTTCGAGGTCGGCAGGCGGTAGGTCCTGTGCAGCAGCGCCCGCAGGCGCGGCTCGTCCAGGGCGGCGCCGGCGAGGGTGTAGCGGTGCCAGGCCGTGATCGCTTCGAGGCGCGCCGGCGACTCCTCGGCGAGGCGCTCGAAGTGCTCGTACAGGCGCTCCTCCAGTACCTCGCGGACGCGCTCGAAGGCGGCGTCGCGTACCAGGTCCTCGCGGCTGGCGGTCGGGGCGCAGCCGTTCAGCTCCAGCACGCCGCGCAGGAACGACGCCCACGGCGGCAGCAGGCCCTGGATGCGGCGCGAGATCACCATGCGCCGCACCGTGACCGTGACCACCGGCTCGCCCGTGAAGCCCGGCGTTCGCTGCGGCGTGACGTAGAGGGCGCCCGCGATCGACGCCGGTGTCTCCAGGCGCAGCGGGACCACGTCGAGCGGCGTCTCGTTGAAATACTCCTCCAGCGCCAGCTCGATGGCCTCGCGGTCGGGCGTCGCGTCGAACCAGGCGACGTTGATGACGTTGGCGCGGGCCTTGTTGCCGTTGAGGAAGATGGGGATGGGCAGGAAGTCCGCGTACTCCTTGACCGCGGCGTCGAGCGGTTCGGGCTTCTCGGCGAGGTGGTGGTATTCCTGCTTCAGGTGCAGAGTGACGGCCGTCCCCGGCTCGGCGCGGGCGCAGGGGCCGATCTCGATGTCGGTGCCGGCGCCCGCCTCCCAGCGGACGCCCTCGGCCGCGTCGAGCCGGCGGCTCTCGACGACGACGCGGTCGGCGAGCATGAAGGCGCTGAACAGGCCGATGCCGAACTGCCCGATCAGGCCCTCGCCATCGGCGGCGACCTCGGGGGCGAGGTTGACGAGCTGCCCCTTCTTGAGCAGGCCGGTCACGCCGATGCCGAGCGTGCTGAGGTACTTTTCCGCTTCCGCGACGGTCAGGCCGATGCCGTCGTCGCGGAAGCGCAGCGTGTGGGCGGCGGCGTCCTGTTCGAGGTCAATGCGGCCCTGGTAGGAGAGTTCTTTCTTGCGGCGGCGCAGGACGGCGTCGTGGGCGTTCTGGATCAGCTCGCGGATGGGCGTGTCGCTGCGGCTGTAAAGCGACGTGCCCATGATGTCGATGATGCCGGCGATATCGACCTGGAAGCCGATCCGCCGCGGTCCCGCTGCCGTCACGGCTGCCTCTCCTGGGTGCTGGCCCGTGCAAGGTGTCCCTCATCCCGACACGCGGCGGGCTGTGTGGCAAAGAAGCTCAGTCTACTGGCCGCAGCGCGGCCGGGTCAAGGAGATGCGGGGGAAATGGGCCCCAAGCCCACCCGCCGCGCCGGGTGGGTCCTTGAAAGCCCACCCGGCGCGGCGGGTGGGCTTGGGAGGGACCTCACCCTTGCCACGCGCCCAGGCGGCGGGCCAGCTCGTTGATGTGGTCCATCCGGCCCTTCAACTCCGGCGCATACTGCCGCGGGACGCACTCCCCGCAGATCTGCCCCGCCAGCACCGTGATCGAGCCGACCGATTTCTTCAGGATCCCCGACGCGCCGCGCGCGATCGGACAGCCGTCCAGCACGTCGCTCAGTGCCTTGAGGCTCGCGGCGAGGTGTACGAGCAGCACCTCCAGGACCGACTCCTCCGGGGACCGCTGCGGGCGGTAGAGCAGGTCATGGACCGTGCGCAATTCCCCCTCGAACACCATCGCCGTACTCTCCACCCGACCGAGTGTCTGCTCGGGACTCAGCGTCTGGCGCACGCACTCGCCGGAAAGGGACTGCAGGTCGGACAGCACTCGGTGCAGGTTGCTGCGGACGCGGCCGAGCCGGTCCTCGAACGCGATGAGGTGGATCTCCTCGACGAGCTGCTCCTGCCGCCGCGACACCAGCTTCGAGATCACGCAGCCGACGAGCAGCAGGCCCATCACGCTCTCGACGGCGGCCAGCAGCCGCGCCGGCCCGACCGGGGCCACGTCGCCGTAACCGACCGATGTGGCGGTGATACAGCTGAAGTACAGCGATGTCAGCAGGCCTTCCAGGTTGGCCTCCACCGGCGCCGCGCTCATGACCAGGCTGGGCCGCCACCACAGGCCGAGCAACCAGTACGCCACGCCGCAGCCGAGGACGATGCCCAGCCATACGGCGAGCAGTCGGCCGAGGGGCAGGTTCGCGACGGCGTCGAGCAGGCGCACCGGCCGCCCGTCGCCCTTGCGGGCCGTGGGGCGGAGAGGGGTTTTCCCCGAGGGCCCCTCCGGTGCCGGCGGGCCGTCGCGGTCGGGGCCGTCCACCGGCCCGCCGTGTTCGACCCAGTCGGCGATGCCGCCCGCGTAGTGGCGGACGTTGCCGTAGCCCAGCTCGCGCAGCAGGCCGACCGCCTGCTCGCCGAGCGGTCAGGTGAAGTTGCCGCAGTAGACGGCGATCTCCTGCTCCAGGTCCGGCAGCACCGCGCGCGCCCGCGCCGGGATCTCCGCCACGGGCAGGTTGACCGAGCCGGCGATGCGCTGCTCGGCGAAAGCCACGGCCGGCAGGACGTTCACCACCTTGAGCATCGGGTCGTGGAGGCGGCGCAGGATTTCCTCGCGAGAGATTTCCGGCACGGCCGAGACTTGCGGCAGAGGGATCTGCATCGGATACGCCCGTGAAGGACAGGGGACCGAGATCAACGCCTGTATATCGAGCCCGCTGCGGAGAGCAAGGCGGACAGGGCGGCGGGAATAAAGCGCCGTGCGGCGGCTCATACGCTGGGGGACTCTCTCTCCCGCTTCCTCTGCCGGAGACCGACATGAACCGTCGCGCCTGCACCCTCCTGGCCCTCCTGGTTCTGCCGGCCGCGGCGGGCGCCGGCGAGGCGGACAAACAGGCCCTGGCCCGCAAGGCGCACGCCATCCTCGAGGCCAACTGCCACCGCTGCCACGGCCGGGACGGGGCCAACGAGGGCGGTTTCAACTACGTCCTCGACGCCGCACGGCTGGCCGCCCGCCGCAAGCTCATCCCCGGCGATCCCACGAAGTCGCGCCTCCTCCGGCGCATCACCGACCCCGACGACCCCATGCCGCCCGCGGAGGAGAAAGTTCGGCCGAGCAAGGACGACGTCGCGATCCTGCGCCGCTGGATCGAGGCCGGTGCCCCGCCCTTCCAGCCGAACACCGGCCCGCGCGCCGCCATCACGCCCGCCGCGGTGAGCGAGCGGATCCGCGCCGACCTCGCGACCGTCGGCGAGCGCGACCGTCGGTTCACGCGCTACTTCACCCTCACGCACCTGTACAATGCCGGCCTGTCGGACGACGAGCTGCAGAGCTACCGCCACGGCCTATCGAAGCTCGTCAACAGCCTGTCCTGGGGCAGCCGCATCGTCGTGCCGCGGGCGGTCGACCCGGCGCGCACCGTCTTCCGCATCGACCTGCGCGACTACCAGTGGAACGAGAAGGTGTGGCAGGCCATCCTGGCCGTCCACCCCTACGGCATCCACCACGCCGCCGACGCCGCGAAGGCCTGCCGGGACGCGACGCAGTGCGAACAGCCGCACGTCCGCGCCGACTGGTTCGTGGCCGCCGCCGCGCGCCCTCCTCTCTACCACGACATCCTCCAGCTGCCCGCGAGCGAGCGCGAGCTGGAGAGGCTGCTGCGCGTGGACGTAGTGGAGGACCTGCGGCAGGAGAAGGTGGTGCGGGCCGGCTTCAACAGTTCCGGCGTGTCGCGCAACAACCGCCTGATCGAGCGGCATGAATCCGGCGGCGTCGTCTACTGGAAGAGTTACGACTTCGCGGGCAACGTCGGCCGGCAGAACCTGTTCGCGCACCCGCTCGGGCCGGGCGACGACGAGCGCTCCTTCCACCACGACGGCGGCGAGATCATCTTCACGCTGCCGAACGGCCTGCAGGCGTTCATGCTCGCCGATGGCCGCGGCAATCGCATCGACAAGGGACCGCTCGCCATCGTCAGCGACCCGAAGCGGCCCGACCGCGCCGTGGCGAACGGCGTCTCGTGCATGTCGTGCCACGCCCGCGGCCTGATCGACAAGCACGACCAGGTCCGCGATCACGTCCTGAAGAACCCCGGCGCCTTCGCCGGCACCACGCGCGACACGATCCTGGCGTTCTACCCGCCGCGCGAGCGCTTCTCGGCCCTGGTCCGTGAGGACACGCGCCGCTTCAAGGAGGCGGTGGCGAAGACAGGGGCGCCGCTCAGCGCCTCCGAGCCGGTCGTGGCGCTGACGCTGCGCTTCGAGTCGGAATTGGACCTGCCGCTGGCCGCCGCCGAGGCCGGCGTGGCGCCCGCGGAGTTGCTCAAGGCGCTGGAGCGGTCGGCGCGCCTGGCGCGGCAGCTCGGCTCGCTGCGCGTGGAGGGCGGCACCGTCCAGCGCCAGGCGTTCGTCACCACGTTCCCCGAACTGGTCCGCGCCCTGAAACTCGGCACGTTCCTGCGCCCGCGGAACAGCCCCGCGGCGAAGGCCCTCGCCCTCGGCGACGCACTGCTGGAAAAGGGCGACCTGGTTGGTGCGCTGAAGGCGTACAACACGGCGGTCGTGTACGACCCGGACAACCCGCTGGCCTACCTCGCCCGCGGCGGCGCCCACCGGCACAAGGGCGAGCTGGACCGCGCCGTCGCGGACTTCACCGAGGCGGTCCGGCTGGAGCCGGAGCTGCCCGCGGGCTACCACCACCGCGCCGCCGCCCACCACGACCGCGGCGACCTGACCCGGGCCATCGCCGATTACGACGTCGTGCTGCGCCTCGACCCGAAGGACGCCGTGGCCCACAACAACCGCGGCCTGGCATACCTGGACAAGGGCGATCTCAAGAACGCCGTCGGGGACTTCACCGAGGCGCTGCGGCTCGACCCAGAGCACAAGGTCGCGCACAACAACCGCGGGCTGGCGCACGCCCGCGCCGGCGACCACGACCGGGCGATCGCCGACTATACCGAGGCGCTGCGCCTGGACCGCGAGTACGCCGCGGCGTACCGCAACCGCGGCGCCGCCCACCTGGCGAAGGGCGCTTACGACCGGGCGATCCGCAATTGCGGCGAGGCGCTGCGCCTCAACTCGCGCTCGGCGGTCGCATACAACAACCGCGGCCTGGCGTACTACTGCAAGCGCGACCACGACCGGGCGGTCGCCGACTTCACGGAGGCGATCCGCCTCGACGGCAAGTTCGCGCGGGCATACTTCAACCGCGCCACCGCCCACCGCGAGCTGGGCAACGCCGAGTCGGCGGCGGCGGACCGGGCGACGGCGGTGCGGCTCGACCCTGCGCTTGGCATGGAGTAAGCGGGGGCGCCGTTGCCGTTTCCGTTTGGCGCAAGGAATAATCGGCGCCGTTCGGGCTCCCTGTTCTGCGGGCAGCACAGTCAAATCTCGCTCGTTTAGAGCGGTTTGCGTTCGGGTGTAGCGGAGAGTCGCTTTGGAGTGCGGCGCTTGGCGCCGCTTTGGCTCTTTCTTTCCTTCGTCCCAGGCCGCG
>JBBRPS010000261.1:0-12131 GCA_038227745.1 Gemmatales bacterium
AAAGCGGCGCCGAGCGCCGCACTCCAAAGCGCCTCCCCGCTGCACCCGAATGCAAACCGCTCTAACGACTCCCCCCCGCTCTGATCAACGGAGATCCTCATGGCCCCCGTGAACCTCAAGGCGCTGGTGACCCGGCTGAACGCGACGTGCAAGCGCGGCCTCGAAGGCGCCGCCGGGTTGTGCCTGTCGCGCACCAACTATAACGTCGAGGTCGAGCACTGGCTGCTCAAGCTCCTCGAGGCGCCCAACACCGACCTCGCGAAGCTCCTCAAGCAGTACAGCATCGAGCCCGCGAAGGTCAACCGCGAGCTGACGCGCGCGCTCGACCGCCTCAAGACAGGCAACGCCCGCGCCCCCGAGCTGTCCGCCGACATCCCCGACCTGATGCGCGAGGCCTGGGTGCTCGCTTCGCTCGAGTACGGCTCCGGCCGGATCCGCAGCGGCCACCTCCTCGCCGCCCTCCTCACCGACCGCGGCTTATCCTCGCGGCTGCGCGAAAGCTCGCCCGAGCTGGCCCGCCTCAACGCGGAACAGCTCCAGAAAGAGCTGAAGGCCGTCAGCGCCGGTTCCGCCGAGGACGAGGCCGAGCCCGGCGAGGTCGCCGAGTCGGCGGCCGGCCCCGGCAGGCCCGCCGCCGACTCCAAGACGCCCGCCCTCGACCAGTTCACCTACAACCTCACCGACCGCGCTCGCAAGGGCGAGATCGACCCGGTCATCGGCCGCGATTTCGAGATCCGCCAGCTCATCGACATCCTGACGCGGCGACGGCAGAACAACCCGCTCCTCGCCGGTGAGGCCGGCGTCGGCAAGACGGCCGTCGTCGAGGGCTTCGCGCTGCGCATCGCTGCCGGCGACGTGCCCGCCTCGCTCAAGAACGTGGCGCTGCGCACCCTCGACCTGGGTCTGCTCCAGGCGGGCGCCGGCGTCAAGGGCGAGTTCGAGAACCGCCTCAAGTCGGTCATGGCCGAGGTCAAGGCGTCGCCGCAACCCATCATCCTGTTCATCGACGAGGCGCACACCATCATCGGCGCCGGCGGCCAGGCGGGACAGAGCGACGCGGCCAACCTCCTCAAGCCCGCCCTGGCCCGCGGCGAGCTGCGCACCGTCGCCGCCACCACCTGGGCCGAGTACAAGAAGTATTTCGAGACCGACGCCGCCCTGAAACGCCGTTTTCAGGTCGTCAAGGTGGACGAACCCGACATCGCCCTGGGCATCCTGATGATGCGCGGCATGACGGCAACGCTGGAGAAGCACCACAAGGTCCGCATCCTGGAAGAGGCGGTCGCCGACTCCGTCAAGCTGTCGCACCGCTACATCACCGACCGCCAGCTGCCGGACAAGTCGGTCAGCCTGCTCGACACCGCCTGCGCCAAGGTTGGCCTGTGCCAGTCGGCGACGCCGCCGGCGCTGGAGGACAGCCGCCGCAACATCGAGTTCGCCGACGTCGAGATCGGCATCCTCGAACGCGAGGCCGCCGTCGGCGCCGTCCACGACGAACGCCTGACCGAGTTGAAGGAGAAGAAGAAGAGCGCCGAGGAGCGCGCCGCCGCCCTGGAGAAGCGCTGGGGCGAGGAGAAGAAGCTCGTCGAGGAGATCCAGAAGCTGCGGACGAAGCTGGAGGCCCACGCCGCCAGCCTCCTGCCCAAGGGCGACGCGAAAGCTAAATTGACCGCCGACGAGGAGGGGACGGCGCGCGGCGAGCTGCGCAAGCTCCAGGGGCAACTGAAGGAACTCCAGGGCGAGTCGCCGCTGGTGCTGCCCGTCGTGGACAGCCAGGCCGTCGCGGAGGTCGTCTCGGGCTGGACCGGCATCCCCGTCGGCAAGATGGTGCTCGACGAGATCAAGACGGTGCTGAACCTCAAGGAGAAGCTGGAGGAGCGCATCATCGGCCAGTCGCATGCGTTGGACGCCATCGCCCAGCGCATCCGCACCGCCCGGGCCAACCTGGTCGATCCGCGGCGGCCGGTCGGCGTGTTCATGATGGTCGGCCCCAGCGGCGTCGGCAAGACGGAGACGGCCATCGCCCTGGCCGACATCCTCTACGGCGGCGACCGCAACATGGTCGTCATCAACATGTCGGAGTACAAGGAGAGCCATAAGATCTCGCGCCTGACCGGCTCGGCACCGGGCTACGTCGGCTACGGCGAGGGCGGCGTGCTCACCGAGGCGGTCCGCCGCAAGCCGTACAGCATCGTCCTGCTCGACGAGGTCGAGAAGTCGCACCCCGACGTGCAGGAGATCTTCTACCAGGTCTTCGACAAGGGCACGCTGCAGGACGACAAGGGCGGCGAGATCAACTTCAAGAACACGATCATCATCCTGACGTCGAACGTCGGCACGGACACGATCATGAAGGTGTGCGCCGACCCCGACACGATGCCGGACGCGGCGGGCCTGACCGAGGCGCTGCGGCCGGACCTGCTCAAGGTGTTCAAGCCGGCGCTGCTGGGCCGCATGACCATCGTGCCGTACTTCCCGCTCGGCGACGAGGTGATCCGCAAGATCATCACATTGAAGATCGGCCAGATCGCCGGTCGGGTCAAGGAGCACTACAAGGCGTCGTTCGGTTACGACGATGCGGTGGTGGCGGCGATTGCCGGCCGCTGCAAGGAGGTCGAGAGCGGGGCGCGCAACGTCGATCATATTCTGACGGGGACGCTGCTGCCGGAGATGTCGCGCGAGTTCCTGGTGCGGATGGCGGAGGGCAAGCCGGTGAAGAGCGTGCAGGTGTCGGTCGATGGCGAGGGCAAGTTCGCCTACGCCATCGAGTGACGGCGCGCCGGCCAGACCCCTCTTCGTTTGGCCGCGGTTGAGCCAGATCCCGCGGTGCGGGGGCGGCGAGCGCGGGCTTCACTCACGCGCTCGCCCGAGGCTCGCGGCTAAACAGGGTCGTCAGCCGAGCATCTCGGACACGACGGCGGCGTCCTGCACCAGCGGCATCGGCCGGCCGGTGCGGTCCGTGAGCGTCGTCTCGGGATCGATGCCCAGCAGGTGATAGACCGTGGCCAGGATGTCCTTGGGCGAAACGGGCCGCTCGGCCACGTGGCCGGCGTGGCGGTCGGTCCGGCCGACGACCCGGCCGCGCGCCACCCCGCCGCCCGCGAACACGCAACTGTAAGCCTCCGACCAGTGGTCGCGCCCTCCCCCCTGCGCGTTGTTCAGCCGCGGCGTTCGGCCGTGCTCGCTGACGCACAGCACCAGCGTCTCGTCCAGCAGTCCCCGCGCGTCCAGGTCGCGGATCAGCCCGGACAGCGCCATGTCCAGGCCGGGCATCAGCTCCTGGCGCATCCGCGGGTAGTGGTTCCAGTGCGTGTCCCAGCCCGACCCCGCCAGGCCGTACTCGTCCCAGAAGACCGTGACGAAGCGCGACCCCGCCTCGACCAGCCGCCGTGCCGTCAGGGCCGCCTGGCCGAAGAGCGTCATGCCGTAGCCGTCGCGCACGGCGCGCGGCTCGCGGCCGAGGTCTAGCGCGGCCTGGACCCGCTCCGAGCCGATGAGGGAGTACGCCATCTCGCGGTAGCGGTCGGTGCCGCGCACGGCGGGGTTGGCGTCGAGGTCGCGGCGGGCGGCCTCCATCTGCCGCAGGAGGCTGCGCCGCCCGTCCAGGCGGTCGAGCGTGATCTCCGGGGCCAGGCGCGTCGCCGAGGCCAGCTCGAAGCGGCTATCGGCGGTGACGCCCATGTACGGCTCCTGCACTTCCACGCGCTGGTCCTGCAGCGTCTTGATCATCGTGCGCGTGGCCCGGCCGCGGAAGTCCGTCCACAGCGGGTTGTGGGCGTTGCCGAGGAAGGCGGCGTAGGGGCCGGCGCGCGGCACCTCGCCGGCGCGGCGGCTGCTGAACGGGAACGGCAAGGCGATGTTGTCCGGGACGGCGCGGCGGTCGCGGCGGTGCAGGTAATCGACGACCGAGCCGATGAACGGCCAGTGACGGCCATCGTGCGGGTTCAGCTCCATCGGGATGTCGATCTGCGGCACGCCGGTGACGGCATAGGCGACGCCGTGGATCGGATAAGGGTGCGACATGGAGCGGACGACCGTGACGCGGTCCATGACGCGCGCCAGGTTCGGCAGCAGCTCGCAGACGTCGAGGCCGGGGAGGCTGGAGCGGATCGGCCGGAGCTCGCCGCGGATCTCGGCCGGGGCGTCCGGCTTCATGTCGAAGGTTTCGAGCTGGCTGGGGGCGCCGTAGAGGTAGAGGAGGATGCAGGCCTTCGCCCGGCCGAAACTGCGCGGGGCTGGGGAAGCGGCGGCCGGCGCGGCGGCCCGCGCCGCGCCGAGGCGGAGGTACTCGGGGAGGCCAAGGCCGAAGAGACTCAGGGCGCCGGCGTGGAGCATGTCCCGCCGTGTCAGGCCGTCGCAGAGCTGTTTGCGCGAACCCAGGATGCGCAGCATGGTCAGTCGTCCCCGGTCTTCCGTGTCGCTGTCACCACCCGTATCGTATCCCGGAAGCGCGGAGGCGGACAAGGACAATCCCGTGGCGATGAACTGTTATCCGCGCCAGGAACCGTTAAGATGAAATCGTTTCGGTGACCGGGGCGTGAGGACGTCCGCCATGCGCTTGCCGCAGCCGGCCGACTACAACGAGGCCGTCCAGAACCCACAGCTCTGCTTCCGCGACGATGGCCTGCGCACTGGCCAGGTCGTCGTCGGCCCACTTGGCCTCCCTCAGCCCCACGCCGGGAATTTCGCGGACGTCTACCAGGTGACCGCCGCCGGCGGCGGCCCCGGTTGGGCGGTCAAGTGCTTCACCCGCGGCGTCGAGGGTCTGCACCGCCATTACCAGGCCGTCAGCGAGCACCTCCGCCGCGTCAAGCTGCCCTTCCTCGTGGATTTCGAGTACCTCGACGAGGGCATCCGCGTCCGCGGCGACTGGTTCCCCGTCCTGAAGATGCGCTGGGTCGAGGGCTTCACCCTCAACAACTTCGTCCGCGAGCAACTCGACCGGCCGCACCTCCTGGAGCGCCTGGCCCAGATGTGGGTGCGCCTCGCCGGACAGCTCCGCCGGGCCGATATCGCCCACGCCGACCTGCAGCACGGCAACGTCCTCCTCGTCGCCGCGGACCAGGCCGCCCGGCTGCGCCTGCGCCTGATCGACTACGACGGCATGTTCATCCCCGCCCTGGCCGACGTCCCCTCCGGCGAGGTCGGCCACCCGAACTACCAGCACCCGCAGCGCCTCCGCGCGGGCGCCTACGACGCCGAGGTCGATCGCTTCTCGCACCTCGTCATCTACACCGCTCTGCGCGCCCTCGCCCTGAGCGGCCGCGGCCTGTGGGAGCGGCACGACAACGGCGAGAACCTGCTGTTCCGCGAACAGGATTTCAACGTGCCGGCCGAGTCCACCCTGCTCCACGAGCTGTGGGGGCACGCGGAGGAGGAGCTGCGCCGCCTGGCGGGCCGGCTGGTGCTGGCGTCGCAGGCCCCGCTGGACGAGGTGCCGCTGCTGGAGGAGCTGGTCGCGGGGGAACAGCTCCCGGCGCTGACGGCGGCCGAGCAGAAGCAGGCGGCGGCCGCGCTGGGCGCCGCCCCGCGGAAGGCGAAGGCGACGATTATTGCCCACGCCCGCCGGGCGGCCGCCCCGGCCACCCCGGAAGACTCGGCCCGGCCGTGGTGGCTGCAGCCGGCCGGCGCGCCGCTCGCGGCCCAGGCGGTCGAGGAGCCGGAAGCGCTGGCCGCGGCGGAACTGCTCGCCACCGGCAGTACCGAATCCGCGTCGCCTCTCCCTCCCCCGCCGGATCCGACGACGCCGATGCTGCCGGCCCTGCGGACGCTGGAGGCGGCCCCGGGACAGCCGCCGGTGCGGGTACGGCAGGTGCGCGTCTTTCGGCGGACGTACGGCAACCGCCCGGAGGAGGAGCACCTGGGGTTCGCGGTCGGCGACCTGCAGCGCGGCCGCTTCGCGATGGCGGACGGCGTCGCCGGCAGCCCGGCCGCGGCGCTATGGGGGGACCTGCTGACCGACACCTTCGTCCACTCGCGCAAGCCGCAGCCGGCGCCGTGGTCGGCCTGGCTGCCGCCGCTGCAGCTGCACTGGTCGGCCGCGGTGGCCGAGGAGGCGCCGCTGCCGGCGGACCCGCGCCAGGAGGCCCTGGCTGCGTTCCTTGGCCTGGTGGTCCACCGCGCCGGCTGGCTGGACCGCCGCCGCTGGGAGGCCGTCGCCGTCGGCGACGCCTGTCTGTTCCAGGTGCGGCGCGGCGTGCTGCACCGCTCCTTCCCGCTGACGCGCCCCGGGGATTTCCAGGCCGCCCCGGTCCACCTCGGCGCCCGGACGTCGTTCGAGCCGCTGCTGCGCAAGCAGGAGGTGCGGGCGGAGGGCGACTGGGCGGCGGGCGACGAGTTCTGGGTGATGAACCGAGCGCTGGCGAAGTGGTTCGTGCGCCAGGTCGGGGAATGGCAGCGGCCATGGGAGGTGATGGGCACGTGGATCGACCGCCACGGCGCCGGCTTCGCCACCTGGGTCGATGAGCGGCGCGCGGCGCGTGAGTTGGAAGGCGGCGACGTGACGCTGATGGCGGTGTGTCTATAGCCGCCCGTGGGTCAGGATTCCCATCCTGACAGGGGGCATGTCAGGATTGGAATCCTGACCCACAGCGAGGCAAGATCATGGACCCCGAGAACATCCAGGCGATCGCGGCCCGCGACCAGTTATGGGCCAGTTTGCGGACCCTGCAGCCGGAGATCGACCGGCTGGCGGCGGACGACTACGATGGCTCGGAGCGGCAGCGCGAGATCATCCGCCTGTTGGCCCGCATCGTGTCGGCCGAGCTGATGTTCCGGGTGGAAAACCCGGGGTGAGGTCCCGGAACCGCATCTTCCGCAGGCCGGCCTCTCAATACAATGGCCCCGCCCGCACCGTAGCGTTTCGCCGTGCGGCACTCCGCAAGGGCCCGACAGAGAGAGGCCGTCCTTGGCGTCAGGAACCGTCACGGCAGCACCGCCGACCACGTCCGCCGACCCCCGCATCGCCTACGCCGAGCGCCTCGCCCTGCGCGAGCAGGCGGCCGCCCACCACGACCGCCTCCTCGACCGGCTCGGCCTGGCCCGCCTCATCGTGTTCGCCGCCGCCCTCGTCCTCGCCCTCTTCGCGCACGCCGCGGAGCGCCGGTACCTGCTCTGGACGCTGATCCCGCTCGGCCTGCTGTTCCTCGCCCTGCTGTTCCGCTACGACACGGTGGCGCGGCGGCTGCGGCGGGCGCGGCGGGCGGCGCGCTTCTACACCCTCGGCCTCGAACGCCTCACCGGCGACTGGCGGGGACAGAACGACGACGGCCGGCGCTACCTTGACGAATCGCACCCGTATGCCCTCGATCTGGACGTGTTCGGCCCCGGCTCGCTGTTCGAGCGCCTGTGCGCCGCCCGGACCGGCCCCGGCGCCGACACGCTGGCCGCCTGGCTGCTGGCCCCGGCGGGCGCTGGGGAGGTCGCCGCGCGCCAGGAGGCGGTCGCCGACCTGCGCCCGCGCCTGGACCTGCGCGAGCACCTCGCGCTGCAGGGGGCGGAGATGCCGCCGGTCCCGTTCACGCCGCTCGTCGCCTGGGGGGAAGCCCCGGCGGTGCTGCTCGTGCGCGGCAGGCGCCTGGCGGTCAATGTCCTGGCCGCCCTCAACGCGGTGACGCTGCTCGGCGCCGTCACGTCCGACCTGGGCTGGCTGCCGTTCGCCGCCGCGGTGCTGGGCTCGATGGGCGTGAGCTTCCCGCTGCGGCGGCACGTCCGGCGCGTGCTGGCGCCGGTCGAGCCGATGGGGCGCGGCCTGGCCCTGCTGGCGGGGCTGCTGGACCTGGTCGAGCGGGAGCAGTTCAACGCGCCGCGGCTGCGGCAGCTCCAGGCCGCGCTGCAGGTGGAGGGCCGGCCACCGTCGCGGCAGATCGGCGCGCTGGGCCTGCTGGTCGAGTGGCTGCGGGCGCCGCGCAACCAGTTCTTCGCGCCGATCGGGGCGCTGCTGCTGTGGCGGACGCGCATGGCGCTGGCGTTCGAGGCGTGGCGGGCGCGCTCCGGGCCGGCAATCGGCGGCTGGCTGCGCGCCCTGGGCGAGTTCGAGGCGCTGGCGGCGCTGGCGGCCTACGCCTACGAGAGCCCCGCCGACCCGTTCCCCGAGGTGGTCGAGGGGCCGGCGCGGTTCGACGGGACGGAACTGGGCCACCCGCTGCTGCCGGCCGACCGCTGCGTGCGCAACGACGTCAGCCTTGGCGGGCCGGTGCGGCTGCTGCTGGTGAGCGGCTCGAACATGTCGGGCAAGAGCACGCTGCTGCGGACGGTGGGCGTCAACGCGGTGCTGGCGCTGGCGGGGGCGCCGGTGCGGGCGGGGCGGCTGCGGCTGACGCCGCTGGCGGTGGGGGCGACACTGCGCGTGCAGGATTCGTTGCTGGGAGGCCGGTCGCGCTTCTTCGCCGAGATCAGCCGGGTGCGGCAGTTGCTCGACCTGACCGGGGGGTCGCTGCCGCTGCTGTTCCTGCTGGACGAGCTGTTCGGCGGCACCAATTCGCACGACCGCGGCGTGGGGGCCGAGGCGCTGCTGCGGCGACTGCTGGCCGGCGGGGCACTGGGGCTGGTGACGACGCACGATCTGGCGCTGACGCAGCTGGCCGCCCGGCTCGGGCCGGAGGTGCGGAACGTCCACTTCGTGGACGACTTCCGCGCGGGCGAGATGCACTTCGATTACCGATTGCACGAGGGGGTGGTGCCGCACAGCAACGCGCTGGCGCTGATGCGGGCGATCGGGCTGGAAGTGTGAGCCGGCGGCCCGGGGCCGAGGCGGGACAAAAGCGGAGAATACCACGGGAAAAATGGCCAAGGTGGGACTCGAACCCACACGCCCGTTAAGGACACGGGCTTTTGAGGCCCGCACGTCTGCCAATTCCGTCACTTGGCCGGTATAGTGCCAGGATACTGCGGCATTCCGTCGGGGGCAAGGCCGCCAGGGGGGGGCCGGGAAGGGCCAACCTTCGCGGCGATAGCGACGTGGTTCGTACTCCGGCGGCGGGCAGTTGGCTTGCCGTTTCGCGCTCGCAGCAAACCGCTCTAAACGCGGGCCGGTTCTGCTTTCAGCGCCTCGGTGAGCGCCGCGTCGAGCTGCTGCAGTGACGGCGGGATGCGCCGCAGCGCCAGTTGCAGCCGCTCGTACGCCGAGCCGCCCGTCGTGGGCCACTGCGCCAGCCACTCCGCCAGCGGCGCCGAGAGATACTGCGACACCATCGCTTGCTGCCGCTGCCGGGCCTGCTCGCGCTGACTCTCGACGTACTGCTTGCCCAGCAGCTCGATCAGGTGGTGCGACACCGACGCCGCCAGCGGCACCAGGACCACGTCCCAGATGTTCAGGCCGCCGGCCAGCACCACCCCGGTGATCGAGGCCACCTCGAGGGCGAACTTGGTGCCGCGCAGCGCGTTCAGGGCGGCCGGGTTCTTCTCCAACTCCTCGTAAATGGCGCGGGCCGTGCGCTCGACCTCGTCGGCGATGCTCATTTGAAACAGGTTGAAGCCCTGCTCGAAGCGGTCGCGCGCCAGGTCGGCCAGGCCGCCGGCGAAGCCCTGGTTGAGGTGCCCCCAGACGGGGTGCGACGCGGCGTGCTGAGCGGACTCCTTGCGCAACAGGTCGAGCCAGCCGGCGAGCGCCTGCTCCAGCACCGGCCGCTCCGGCATGCCCGGCGACTCCTGCCGCCGCATGGCCCGATTGAACAGCCCCTTGAGGACGCGGTAAGGCGTGCGGACCACGTAGAGCACGCCGCCGAGGACCCTGCCGACCCCGGGCAGTTCGAGCAGTTCGAGCAACCGCACCAGCGCCTGGTCGAAGCGGTGGAACCTCTCGGTGGTCAGGTACTCACGGCGGTAGCGGTTGTCGAACTCGGTCCGCCCGTACTCCACCGCGTTACGCCAGCGCTGCAGCGCCGCCAGGTCGTGGCGGGCGAAGCCCAGGAGTTGGTCCTGGGCGCCGAGCAGGTAGTTCATCGCGGTGCGGACGGTGCGGCGGCGGGCGGCGTCGGCCGGGGCGCCGAGGACAGCGACCTGGTTGAGCAGCGGGATGCGGTACTTCGCGGCGTGCTGGAGCGGGTCGGCGAGCTGCGCCGACGTCAGGTACGGGATCGTCAGGCAGGCGAGGGCGTTGCCGGTCAGGCGGCCGAGGACCTCCTTGCGGAAGTGGGCGACGAACGCGGGGGCGTCGGCCTCGCGCATCTTGGCCAGGACGACGACGACCGCCTTGCCGGCCTGCAGCAGCATGTGCAGGAACTGCGTCGGCACCTCGTCGTTGTAGCGCTCGTCGGAGGCCACGTAGACGGCGACATCGGCCAGGGCCGCGACTTCGAGGAGGCGCGGCACGTAGCCGGCCGCCGCCCAGGTGGTCATGTCGGGGCAGTCCCAGACGATGAAGTCGCGCAGCAAGGTGAAGCTGCCGGGTACGTCGCCGACGCGGCGAACCTGGTAGACGTCGGCGTCGAGGCTGGCGGGGCTGGGTTTCGTGAGGCGCTGCAGGGGGCCGAGGAAGCCGAGGTGGGCGGGCCAGTCGGCCGCGCCGTTGACGCCGGTGTAGGCGATGGGGTGGCGCGTGAAGCCGGCCTGGGGGTTGGCCTCGGCCATGACGGCGCCGCTGAGGAGGTTGGCGACCGTGCTCTTGCCGGCGCCGGCACCGCCGACGACGGCGACGTGGAGAGGGGCGGCCTGCTGGCCGTTGACGAACGGGCCGACGCAGTTGCGCACCAGGGCCGCGGCGAAGCGCAGCCGTCCGGCGTGGTTGGCCTGGTCGGCCTGCCCGCGGCAGTGGGCCTCGAGCCAGGCGAGGTCATCCGCCAGCTCGCTCGTCAGGGTACGGATACCCGCCGTGTCCATCGTCCCTCGTGTACCTCGGCCAGGGGTTGGCGCCGCTGCCGCGCGGGTCGAAGCGCGCGGCAGTCCAGGGAAACCTGCCCGGGGGCGCTCGTTCGCTGTCTGCATTCTATCAAAGCGCCTCAGGACCGGAACGCCGGTTGCGCGCCCGCGGCGGCGCGGTCGAGGCGGAACGGCGCCAGCGGGATGGTGGGCGGCTGGCCGAGGAGCAACTCCTTCATCACCAGGGCGGTGCCCGGCGAGAGCTGGATGCCGGCGCGGAAGTGCCCGGCGGCGACGAAGAGGTTTTCGACGCCCGGGACGGGGCCAAGGAACGGCAGGCCGTCCGGACTGCCCGGCCGCAGGCCCGCCCAGCAGCGCTCGACGTGCGCGGTCCCGAGGGCGGGGACCAGCGTGGCGGCGAAGTTGATGAGGCCACTGATGGCGACGGCGGTGGTGCGCTTCTCGAAGCCGGCGTCCTCCTCCGTCGAGCCGACCAGGACACGGCCATCGGGCCGCGGTACCAGGTAGCGGGCGCCCTGGAGGAGGACGCGGCGCAGGAGGGGGATACTGGTGTTGAGAAGCGCGATCTGGCCGCGCACGGGACGGATGCCGGGCCGCCAGCCGACCTCCTCCAAGAGCGGCTCGGACCAGGCCCCCGCCGCGACGAGGAAGCGGTCGGCCTCGATCCGGCCGGCGGCGGTGCGGGCGGCGAGGATGCGCGCGCCGCTGCGCAGGAAGCCGTGGGCCGGGCAGCCGGGTCGCAGTCGGACCCCGTGGGCGGCGCAGCCGGCGAGCAGCGCCTTGAGGTGGCGCGGGTTGCGCACCTGCCCCATCTGCGGCAGATGCAGGACGGGGCCGAGGTGCGGCGCCAGGGCCGGTTCAAGGCGGCGGAGAGCGATTTCGTCCAGTTCCTCGACTTCGATGCCCTCGCCGCGCCATTCTTCCTCCGCGGCCTCGCTGCTCGCGCCGAGAAACTCCAGGCCGCCGCACGGCAGGTAGCCGTTGTCGATGCCGGTGCGCTCGCGCAGCTCGGCGGAGAGGGTGGGGAAGAGTGCGGCGCTGTGGGCGCGGAGCTGATCGAAGGGGGTGCGGGCGTGGGCGAGGCTGTTCGGCGGCAGGATGCCGGCGCCGGCCCACGAGGCCTCCTGGCCGAAGTCGCCCCTGTCGAGGACCTCGACCCGCGCCCCGTCGCGGGCGAGGAAGTACGCCGTGCTCAACCCGATGACGCCGCCACCGAGGATGAGGATGTCCGGTCGTTCGTTCATGCGGTTGTTATAGGCGCCTCGTTCGCGGAAAGCGTGGCGAACGGCCGGCGTGAGCCGGCTGGTCCTCCC
>JBBRPS010000262.1:0-12087 GCA_038227745.1 Gemmatales bacterium
CTCGGCGCGGCTTTCCCTTTGTTTCTTTTTTTCCCGCGCCCCGCGGCAATAGAGCAAAAGAAAACGGTAAAGCGGCGCCGCGCGCCGCACTCCAAAGCCTTAGTCGAGAAGGAACCCCATCCCCTTCAGCGCCGCGCGCGTGTCGGGGCTGGCCAGCACTTCGCGGAAGGCCCGCACCGCGGGCCGCTCCCGCCGCGCCACCGGCACGGCGAAGTCGTAGTGCTCCTCCTGGAAGGGCAGGAACCCCAGCCCGGTGTCGCGGGCCACGGTGGAGATGGCGACGCCCCAATCGGCGCGGCCCTGCGCCACGGCGGCGGCGACGGCGTTGTGGGAGCGGGCCTCGGCGGTATGGCCGGACGGACGCGCGCCGCCAAGCAGCCGGTCGATGAGCAGGCGGGTGCCGCTGCCGCGGTTGCGGTTGATGATCGCGCAGTTTGGGTCGGCCAGCGCCTGCCGCACTGCTTCCTCCAGCCCCCGCCCGGCGAAGCGGGGATCGCCCGGACGGAAGACGATGCCCTGCACGCGGCGGTAGCCGGGGAGCAGTTCCAGCCCGGGGGTCAGGTAGGGCCGGTTGTACTCGTGGGTGCGCGGGTCGAGGAGGTGGATGCCGGCGAGGTCGCACTCGCCGCGGCGTGCCGCCTCCAGGCCGCCAGTGCTGCCGACGGCGAGGAACTTGCTGCGGAAGCCGCGCTCTTGCAGGCGGCCGAGGAGGTAATCCAGGCCGACGCAGTGACTGCCGATCACGACCAGGTCGGCGAGGCGCAGGCCGCGACTCAGCAGGTGGACGTCCACGACGACCCCCGCCTCGACGTATTCCTGCTGCCGTGGGATGATGACGAACCCGTCCGCCCGGCTGAACGCCGTCACCGAGCCGGAGCCTTTTCCCATCGGGTAAGCGATGAGTTCCTCGGACCGCGGGACGGAAGGCCCAGGGGGTGCGACCCCTGGGCTTGAATGGGCCGCGACGAGGCCGACGAGGAGATACTCCGTGCGGCCGCGCTCGGAGTTGACGCGCATCGGCAGGCGGGCGCGGACAAGGCCGGCGGGGTCCTCGGGACGCCCGGCGAGGGCGCGGATGACCGGGGCGACGAACTCATGGAACGTGAAGATCGCCGACGTGGGGAAGCCCGGGAGGATCACCACAGGCACCACCCTCTCGCCGCGGCGCGTGGCGGCCAGGCACAGCGGCTTGCCCGGCTTGAGGGCGACGCCGTGTGCCACGATCCCCGGTGACCCCAATTCGCCCACGACGTGGTATGACAGGTCGCCCTCGCCCTTGGAAGTGCCGCCCGAGAGCAGGACGACGTCACATTCCAGGGCACGGCCCAGCGTGGCGGCCAGGGCGTCGCGGTTGTCGGGGACGATGCCGAGGGGGACCGGCTCACCGCCCAGTTCGCGGACGGCGTCGGCGAGGACGGTCGCGTTACTGTCGTAGACCAGGCCGGGGCGCATCGACTCACCGGGGGCGATTAGCTCGTCGCCGGTGGAAACGATGGCGACGCGCGGCCGGCGCACCACGCGGACGCGCGGCACGCCGAGGGCCGCCAGCACGCCCGTCTCGCGCGACGTGAGCAGGTCGCCGCGGCGCAGCACGGTCTCGCCGCGGCCGATGTCTGTGCCGGCGTAGGTCAGGTTCGCCGCGGGGGTCACCGGTCGGCGCACCAGCAGAGACGCCTCCTCCGACTCGGTGTGCTCGACCATGACGATCGCGTCGGCGCCGCGCGGCACGACGCCCCCGGTGGCGATCACGGTGGCCGTCCCCGGCAATACGGGGAACTGTGGCAGCACGCCGGTCGCCAGCACCTCCCCCGTCAGCCGTAGGACGCGCGGCCCCTCCTCGCTGGCGCCGAACGTGTCCTCGGCGCGGACGGCGAACCCATCCACGTTGGAGCGGTCGAAGCCGGGGACGTCCACGGGCGCGACCACGTCCTCGGCGAGGACACGCTGCAGCGCCTCGCTCAGGGCGACGTCCTCCGCCGCCAGGGGCCGCAGGTCGAGGGCAGCGCGGAAGCGGCGCTCGGCCTCGTCGCGGTCGATCACTTGCAGGAACTGCTCTTGTTTCACGTCGTTGGTCCGTCGTGCCACACTTTACGGACGGTCGTACAGCAAGACTTCGACTTCCTCGCCCGCCGCGTGGCCCTCCGAGTCGCCGGGGACCAGCACGAAGCCGTCCGCGCGCGTGGTCGAGCTCAGGATCGAGGCGCCGCTCACCGCCAGCGGCTCCACGCGCCCGGCGGCCACCTGCACGCGGACGTAATCGACCCGCCCCACCACCGAGGCGATCTTCCGCGCCAGCGGCAGCCGCACCGAGCGGTAGGGCAGGCTGCGCTCACGCCCTCCCAGGCCGCGCACCGCCCGGGACGCGAACAGGTCATAGGCGCAAAGACAGGAGACCGGGTTCCCAGGCAGCAGAAACACCGGCCGCCCGCCCAGGAGGAAGCCCACACCCGTCGGGCTCGCCGGCCGCAGCGCGACACCGTGGACACTCAACTCGCCGACTTCGGCGAGGAGGCGCGGCGCGTGGTCCTCCATCCCCACCGACGAGCCGCCCGACACCAGCACGACGTCTTCCGTCGCGGCCAGCAGGGCGGCCCGGACCGTCTCGGGGCGATCCGGGATCAGCTGCGCCTCCGAGGGGATGCCGCCGTCACGCCGCACCAGGGCGGCGAGCATCACCGAGTTGCTGTCGATGATCTTGAACCCCTCGGGCTTCGCCCCACACGGCAGCAACTCGTCGCCGGTGACCAGCAGCGCGACGGAAGGGCGCCGCACGACCAGCACCGGCCCCGCGCCCAGCGAGGCGAGTACCGCCACGTCCTGCGGCCGCAGCACGCGCCCCGCGCGCAGGACCACGGTCCCCGGCTCCACGTCCTCGCCGCGCCGGCCGACGTGTCGCCCTGGCGGCACCGGTTCGCGGACGCGCAGCCGGCGGGCGGCGTCCGGCACCTCCTCGGCCGCTTCCGCCTGCAGCACTGCGTCGGCCCCCGCCGGTAGCGGTGCGCCCGTCATGATCCGCACCGCCTGGCCGGGCTGTACCGTCCCGCCAAAGGGTCGGGCGGGGAAGGAATCGCCGATGACCTCGAACTCCAACGGGTTATAGGCGTCGCAGCCGAACGTCTCCTCGCCGCGCAGGGCGTAGCCGTCCATCGCCGCCCGGTCGAAGGCCGGCACCGCAACCGCGGCCGTCACGTCCGCGGCCAGCACCCGGCCTGCCGCCTCACCCAGCCCCGCTGTTTCGGCGGGGAGCGGGCGCACGCGGCCGTCGAGGAGCTGCCACACGGCGCTGACCTCGGTGCGGCTCTGGAAGCCGCGCATGCGTACGTCGTGGGTGGGTCGGTTCATCGGGAGTGCCCGGGTCGGCGGGTGGGCTGGCGAAGGTCTCCCGGTCCGTCCGGCCCGGAAGACACGCACACGCGGCAACGTAGGGGTATCCTACAAGCCTCGCGCAGCCCGCTCAAGCAACGCGGCCGGCAAACCCATCAGAGCCAGCCTCACCGGCGCTTTCGCGCCGGCTTACGCGAGCCGCACAGGCCATCGCGAAACGGGGACGGGACCGCGGCGGCGCGGTGAAATTCATTGATTCAGCGACGTCGCGGACCTACGGTGTAAGTAGTCTGCGGCGAGAACGCCCCGAGTGAACGGGATGGCGCCGCGAGACGCGGATGGTATCCCCCGCCTTCCGGCGCGGGGAGAAGGTCCAGAGACTTTTCCCCGACCATCCCGCAGGCAAGTCGGTGCTTGCGACCGCAGTCCCCCCGCACGGCTCCCAGGGCAGGTGGTCTCCGCGGTACTCGGTCGGTCCCCGTGCGCAGGCGAGCCGGTGCGGCTGGCGTGCGCCTGGCTTTTAAGGAGAACTCCCTATGATTTCGCGGCACCTGTTCGCAGGCCTGGCGCTGTGTGCTGCCCTGTTCGTGACGGGCTGCTCGTGCTGCCATCAAAACCGCTGTCGGCAGACGCCGCCGGTCGCGGTTGCCGCGCCGGGCTGCGCCACCTGCGGCCCTCCGGGCGCCATCGGCGTCCCGCCGCCCCCGGCCCCGATCGGCGCCGTCCCCCCGACAGGTGCGTTCGGCACCTCCGCCAACGGCGCCGGCGTTCGTTACCGTTGAGCGCCCCCGGCCCGCAAGTTCGGGCCGCCCTTCTCACGATCTAATCGAATGACAGCGCAGGCCCCGACACGGCGGCGGAGGACGCCGGGTCGGGGCTTTCCGCTCTCCCGGTCCTCTCCGGGAAGCGCGCTCTTCCTCCCCGGAGGCGCATCCCATGACCCCGCATACCTGGGCGCTCGGCGCGCTGGCGGCGGGCCTGCTGCTCTGCCCGATGGCGACCGCCCGTGCCGACCGCGTGCGGTTCCATTACCCCGTCACGGCCGTCTGCGTCAACCCCGCACTGGTCCCCGGCGCGGCGTCGGCCGTCACCGGCGAGCGCGTATCCTACTTCGGGGCGCGCTCCGCGTGTCCCTGCCCGCTGCGGCCGACGTGCATGGTGACGTTCTGCCACCGCTACAGCGGCGCGAACGTGATCGTGCCGCTGCGCTTGCCCGAGGATACCCCGCTCATCCAGCACCGCGGCGACACGACCCTCTACAACTATGGCAGCTACGCCGTCGAGGTGACGTTCCTGTCCGACGGCTCGGTGGACGTGGTCTACAACAGCGGCTTCGGCCGGCCGATCAGCTGGTGCCTACAGCCGTGATAGAACACGAAGGACACGGATGGAACGGATCCGTTCCATCCGTGTCCTCCGTGTTCTATTGCTTCGCTACACGAAACGAGTGACGCCGGGCATGGCGACGGGCGGCGTGGCGAGCGTGCCCCACTCGTAGCGCGCCGGCGTCAGGTCTTCGCGCGAGTTCAGCGCCTGCTCCCAGGTGATCTGCTGGCCCGTGTAGCACGCCATGCGGCCCATGATCGCCATCAGCGTGCTCTTGCACATGTATTCACCGTTGTTCACCGAGCGGCCGTTGCGGATGCTGGCGAACAGCTGGTTGTGCTCTTCCTGATAGAAGTCGTTGTCCTTGCCGCGCAGCGACCACGGCTTGGCGGCGGTGATGGCCTGCCGCCGCTCGGAGATCTCGGCGCGGCCGCGACTGCCCATCGCGTAGACCGTGATGTCATTGCGGCAGCGCTCCTGCTGGCGGCAGTCGCTGTACACCCGAACGCCGTTGGCGTACTCGTACACCACCGAAAAATGGTCGTAAATGTGGCCGAACTCCGGCCCGGTGCGCACCTGCCGACCGCCCAGGCCGGTGGCGCGCACGGGGTACTGGTCGCGCAGGGCCCAGGCGCAGACGTCGAGGTTGTGGACGTGCTGCTCGACGTTGAAGTCGCCGGAGAGCCAGGTGAAGTAGTACCAGTTGCGCATCTGCCATTCCATGTCCGACCAGTTCTGCTGCCGCGGGAAGACCCAGATGCGGCCGCGCAGGTCGTTGGCCTGGAGCGCGACGAGGTCGCCGATGGCGCCGTCATGGACGCGGCGCATCATCTCGCGGTAGGCGGTGGAGTAGCGCAGGCACAGGCCGGAGACGACGGACAGGTTGCGCCGCCGGGCCTCCTCGCAGGTCGCGAGCACGGCGCGGACGCCGGGGGCATCGACGGCAACGGGCTTCTCGGCGAAGACGTGCTTGCGGGCCTCGACGGCAGCCCGCAGGTGCAGCGGGCGGAAGTGTGGCGGCGTGCAGAGCAGCACCACATCGACGCCGCTGGCGATCACATTGCGGTAGGCATCGAAGCCGACGAACTGGCGGGCGGGGGCGACGTCGATCTTGTCGGCGATGGCCTGGTCCTGACGCAGGGTGGTGAGGCTGCCGTCGAGGCGGTTGCGGAAGGCGTCGCCGAGCGCCCAGAGCTTGACGTTGCGGTCGGCGCGGAGGGCCTGGGAGGCGGCGCCGGTGCCGCGGCCGCCGCAGCCGATCAGGCCGACCTTGAGGGTGTCGTTGCCCTGGGCGTGGACGCCGGTGGCCTGGAGTGCGGCGGCGACGGCGGCGGATGTTTTCAGGAAATGGCGGCGTGAGGGGGCGGGAGTGCGGGCCATGGCGGAGTCTCCTATTCGGGAGGACCGGCCCGCCGCACCAGCAGCGAGCCTTGTGGACTGAGACCCAGCGTAACGGATCCACGCCTGACGGGTATTGTTTTTTCCTCCTCGCACTGCAATCCCTGGATCGCCGTGGGCCGCCGGTGTCCCCGGAGCAGGTTAGAGCGGATCACAAAATGGATGGCGCACGCCCCGTAGGACGGCTCTCCCGAGCCGTCCTACCTTTCCGGACGGCTCAGGAGAGCCGTCCTACGCGGCGTGGTCCAGACGACTGTGAACCGCGACGTATCGAGCTCCTGTATGCCGGTACAGCGTCAGTTCTTTCGCCTCGCAAGCGAACCGGAGGTAGTAGGGCACGTTCAGATCGTATTCGTACTTGCGGCGGTTTTCCTCGTAGTCCTTGCGCTGGTTCAGCTCGGAGACGTAGTCCAGCACCCAGAAGGGCCGCACCGGCTGAAAGGGCAGATCGTAACTCAGGTCGGCTTTGATCGGCTGTTCGGAAACGACCAGCATGTTGTCCGGTACGACCTGACGGATCTCCTCCTGGGCGCCGTACGGGTATTGCACGAGGAGTTCATTAAAGATCTGGACTTCGGGGCGGTGGGCGTGGAGCACGTCCAGGGTGAGGACCGTGAGCTTGCGCTGGTCAGCCTGCGCGACCGCCTGCGCGAAGGCCTCCAAGGGCAGGCTTTCCAGGAGGGCCTCCGCGGCCTCCCGATATTTCCTCTGCGGCGCCGGCTGAGAGGGTTTTGAAGACATTCCGTTTTCTCCTTGTAAGGGCTTCCATACTCGTTCGCAAGCTACCCCTTCTCCGCCGGCGCCGCAAGCCGAACGGTCAGGTCGCCCAGGCTCACCGGATCGGTGTTGACGGGGTCTGAATCAAAGAGGTATTGTCTCCTTGCGGTGCGGTGATTCTCTGCCAAGGGATCCGGCCAGCTATCTGTTGAGGGCGAAGCTATGGAGAGGCGAAGCTGGGCGGTCCCCATCGCTGCCGCGGCGGTGGCGATCACCCTGGGCGGTTGGCGTTCTTCACCCCCCGGGGACAGCGAGGATCCGGAAGCGCGGTCCTTACCTGTGCCCCGTGTGTCAGAGACCGTGCCCTCCGCCGGTCCCGCCACAACCTTTCTCCCCCTCCAGGAAGTCCGATCGAGCCGATTCCCTCTCCCCGCGCCAGCCAGGTTGGAGGAGATACCGATCCTGGAAGGCATTGGGGCACGTCTGAGCCGTGACTTCCGCGCCCTTTCCCCGCCCCGCCGGACCGAACTCCCGAACCTGGCTTGGCCACCCACATGGATCGGCTGGAACGGAATCTTCTCACCCAACGTGCCATCTCTGTTAACGTCTCCCGGCAAGGACCTTCGTCGGCTCAGGGCGTTGCTCGCGGACCTCCCTCAGGGCGCCGAGGCGGTCTCTGTCGTCCAGAGGTGGTTGAACGATCACCTGGTGCGAGGGAGCACTACTTTGCGTGACGTCGAGGCCCTCTGGGGCCGCAGTTATCTGGACCTGGATCGACCTCCAGACGAGGATGTCCTGACAGTGCAATACCCTCTCGACATGACGGGTGGGTGGGGAATGGTGGTGGTGTTTGAGTTCGGCCGCACCAACCGGGCGCTCCTGGACGCTTACCCTTCCTTCTGGATTTGCGGGTACTGCCCTCACGTGCTGGTCAACGACGGGCGCTGGCGGCTCGAGGGCAAAATGCTGGCCGGGCGCGTCGGCATCGATCGGGAAGGGGCCGATATGCTGCCGTTGCCCCGGCTGCACCTGCGCGACGGCCGTCTGGACGTGCGGCTTGCAAACTGGGCTCCTGAGACGGAGTACCTCGACCACGTCGAACTCGGAGTCGTCGTGCTTCAGGCCGGGGAGCAACTCGCCGTCGCCGACGATGGCCGCCTCTGTTCCTGGCGGGCGGTCCGTCGGGTTCACGATGCCGAACGCGACGGCGACACTCCCGCGGAATGGGATCTTTCCGACCGTCCGCCAGGACAAGGAGTGCTTGTGTTCGAGCTGCGAAACAGCAGCGAGTTCGAGAATCAGATGCGGCGATTCCTTGCCGGGACCGGGGCACGCCCGGACGCGACAATCCGGGTGAGTTTCGACAGCGGACCGGAAAGGTCCGTGCAGCCCGTGGGAACGAAGTTCTATCGGCGAGTCGCGGTGCAGATCCCGGACGGGGCCAGGCGGGCCCGCGTCCATCTCCCGATCCCGTTATGGTTCGTGCATCGGGCCTGGTTGGCTGCCGGCCGCAATGCGGCAGGGGCCGTCTCGTGGTTCTCTCCCGTCCGCGCCCGCGGCCCCGCCACGGACGCGGCGGAGCGGTTGCGGCACCGCGACGGCATGAGACTTCGCCTCAACCCGACCGAAGAAGTTGACCTCACCTTCCGACTTCCCGCGGGGCGAACGGAATCCGAACGAATGGGGTATCTGCTGCGCCTTTCGGGGTACTACGTGTTCCAAGGCGGTGGGGCCCTCGAAGGGGCTACAGGGCACTGACGGCCCTTCGCGACGACCTCACGGGCGAGGCCCTTCCCTGCCCAGAGGAGATGCCGTAAAGGCGCCCGGGGCGCTGAAGTCTCCCCGGTCCCCGCAGCAGCAAGCCGAACTCTCACGGCGCCGGGTGCAGCTCGAAGGTCTTAAAATCCATCTCGAAGCCCTCCGACTGCAGGAGGATCTTCCCCGCCGCGGGGTAGGCATCGAAGCAGTGGTTGACCAGCGTGCCGTTGACCCTGACGTCTATTGTCCCCCCCTTGCAGACGCACTCCACCCGCGTCCACTCGCCCACGCGGCTCTCGACGTCGTCCTTGCCGCGCGTGTCGATCAGTTCCTTGTACTCCGGGTCGTGCAGCGACCACCACAGCTGGCCCCTCTCGAAGGCGCGCACCTGGCCGCCCGCCTTCCAGCGCGGCCGTTTGTCCGGCCCCAGCACCGTCTCGCTCTTGATCTTCACCGGGATGACCTTGCCCCGGGCGTCCTTGCCGCGGATCACGATCAGGTCGCCGACGCAGCCCTGCGCCAGCTGACACTCGATGCACGACATCCACGTGCCGCCGGCGCCGCCGTCGGGGCCGACCGCGTGCAGCAGGATGCCGGAATTGCGCACGTACTTGCTGCCGAAAGTATTCTTCCCCCAGCGGTACTCGACCGCCACGCGGTAATCCTTCCAGGGGCGGTCGGTGGCGACGTAGCCATTGTCCTCGCCCGAGACGTGCAGCACGCCGTCCTTGACGATGAAGACCTTGTTCGGGTCCTTGCGGCCGGTCTTCTTCACCCAGGTGTACAGGCCGGTGAAGTCCTTGCCGTTGAACAGGCGGATCAACCTTTTGGGGGCGACGGGCTCCTGGGCCGGGCCGGCGCCGGCGAGCAGCACCGCCCCCAGGACCACTACCCCCGACGTGACCGCGGCGCGACCGAGCATGGCAACCTCCAAGGTGAGAGGGTGCATTCCCAAACAGTGGCAATGCGCCTGCTGCTTGCTCTTGTTATGACACAGCCTTTTGTGGCGCTGGCGGTTTAATGGGTGGTGTCCTGGCAGCGCTGCCGACCCCTGTTATCCCAGGGAATTCGAGGGTTGGCCTGCACAAAATCCCAGGGAAATACGCACCTGGCAACGTCGCCGAGACACCACTCCGGTAGTGAGCCCCCAGGAACCTCCCGGTCAGTTCGACACGACCTTGAGAGGGAAGGACACCCGGCTCGTCTGCCCGCACAACTCGCAGGTGGCCGTCAACTCGACGGTGAAGGTGCCGACGCGGTTGAGCGTCACGCCGAACTCCATCGGGATGATCTCCAGGTCGCTCGGGATGTCGCGGTTCACCTTGCCCTCCAGGGGCTTGCCGAACGTCGGCTTGCCCTTGTCGTCGAGGATGTGCATGCTCACCCGGAGCGAGGGCTGCTTGGTGTTCTTGTCGCGTGCAAAGCCGATCGTGGCGAAGTTGACGTAGACGGACGTGCCGATGACGCCGACCGGCGGCACGGGCACCTTGCCCTCACGGTCGGCAGTGGTGCTGACCCGGATCAGGCCGAAGCCCCTGGGCAGCACTTTGCCCCTGGCCTCGAACTTCACCTCTTTTTTCGTCGCCCGGTCCGCGATGGTAACGTGGATGGGGTACACCCCGGGCGGCGTGTCCGGCGGGACGTTCACGTGCGCGGCGCACGGCAGGGTGTCGCCGCCCAGGAAATTCTGGGCCACCGAGTTGCGCGGGCCTTCTTTGTAGTAAACCTGGCCCTTGGGGTCGAGGATCTCGATCGTGACGGCGTAGGACGCCCGGCCGGCGTCGTCCAGCTTGAGGCCCTTGATGTCGAAGGCGAAGAAGGCGACGTCGCCGGGGAGGACGCCCGCGCCCTTCGGGCGCGCCGCGCCCAGGTAGCCGTAGGTACCGCGGGAGTTGACGATCTGCAGTTCGCCGCCCTGACCGGCGGCCAGCGTGAGGGCGAGCAAGGAAGCGACAGCCAGCATGGGAAACCCTCGGAGTTGGAGAAGATTCTTGGGGGTCAGAGGCGCCGAGCGGTTAGCGTGGACCCTTGAACGAGCCGAACGGCGGCGCCGACGCCTGATTGCGGAAGCCCGGGCTGTTCTGGGCCCCCGCCGCGTAACCGGCCATCGCGTCGTGCAGGGAGCGGTAGGCCGGCTCGCCGTCCGGCGAGGCGGGGGCGAACAGCAACCCCTGCCGCGACATGTTCACCACCAGCTCATCGACCGTTTGGCCCCTGGCCGCGAAGGAGCCGTTGAGCAGCTTGGCGGCGTTGGGCTGGCTCAGCATCCTCACCGAGCCCTCCAGACTCGCCAGGAAGCGCTTGCCCGTCAGGTAGTCGCCGCCGTCGATCTTCTCCGCGTAGAACTGCTTCTTCAGCTCGTCCTTGAGGGCCTCGACGCCCTTGGTCGCCTGGCGGAACAGCCCCGGGCTGAGCGTGCCGTTCACGGTCGCCGACACCGCCTGCGGCAGCACCTCGGCGAGTTTCTGCTGCGTCGGGCCTTGCAATACCAGCGGCCAATCGACCTCGCCGCCGTGCTTGAGCACACCGAGGCCGCTGTCGCCGCTGCCCGTGGTCACGTTGACCTGCTTCAGCAGCCCCTGGTCGAGCGGCACCGGCGGCCCGGCGATGCCCCGGTCCACCAGGCCGCGCAGGTAGGGCAGCATGAGGTTCGCCGCCTTGCCCGTTTTGATCTCCGTCTCGGTAGGGCTCTTCATCACGCGACGGAGGAGCCAGGCCGCATCGTTCGCCTGGTTCTCGGTGAAGGTCCGCGTGTGCTCCCGCTCGTAGTTGCGCATGTCGAGCGTTTTCTTGTTGGTGTCGAGCTTGGCCTGGTTGGCCTTCTCGCGCTCGATCCGCGCCTGCTCCTGCTGGAGCCCGAGTTGGCCGTAAGCGCTCATGACGTTCGCGGAGCCGCTGAGCGTGGCGCCCCGGCCGACGCCGGGCAGGACGCTGCCGTAGCCGGCGCCAGGGGGATAATACTGGGCGTCCGCCCGGGGGGCCGCCCACCCGAGCAGAAGCGCCGCGACGCCCGACCTGTGCAGGGATGTAAACATCGTTATTGTCCGGAAAGGAAAGGGGATAATACTGACCGGGGTTCACTGCTTGGCGGGCGGGGCGGACGTGGGGCGCGGCGGCAGCCGGCCCTCGGGGATGAGGCGGCGCCACTCCTGATAGGCCCGGTCGCGCTCGCCCTCGGTGCCGGCCGCGTCGTAGGGGATGCCCTTCCCCGCGGGCGCCAGCCGGACCAGGTGCCAGTGGGCCAGTTCGCGCACCGGCAGCTTGCTGTGCTTGAGGTACTCGATCAGCAGTCCGTACGTCTCCGGGCGGCGGCGCTGCTCGTCGTCGAAGCCGAACAGGAGTTGGACGAGCGTCTTGGCCCGCGGCGCTGTGTAGTTCGGGTCGGCGAGGAGGGCCTTGTAGAGCTTTTCGGCCTGCCCCGGTCCGCGGCCGATCCAGCTGCGCAGCACGAGTACGGCGTGGTCGCGCACGTCGGCGTGCTTCGGGTCGGCCAGGGCGCCCAGCAACCGCGGCAGGTCATCGACGGCCCCCAGCGCCGTCACGCCGACGAGGCGCTCGACCTTC
>JBBRPS010000263.1:0-12083 GCA_038227745.1 Gemmatales bacterium
CACGCCGAGGTCGTCAGCTCGACGTTCGACGAGCCGGCGAGCCGGCACGTGCAGGTCAGCGAGATGGTGATCGAGAAGGCCAAGCGCATGGTGGAGTTCGGCACGGACGTGGTGATCCTGCTCGACTCGATCACGCGGCTGGCGCGGGCGTACAACACGGAGGTGCCGCACTCGGGCAAGATCCTGTCCGGCGGCGTGGACGCCAACGCGCTGCACAAGCCGAAGCGCTTCTTCGGCGCCGCCCGCAACATCGAGGAGGGCGGCAGTCTGACGATCCTGGCGACGGCGCTGATCGACACGGGGTCGCGCATGGACGAGGTGATCTTCGAGGAGTTCAAGGGCACCGGCAACATGGAGCTGCACCTCGATCGGCGCCTGGTCGATAAGCGCATCTGGCCGGCGATCGACGTGAACCGCTCGGGGACGCGCAAGGAAGACCTGCTGATGCAGACGGAAGAACTGCGGCGCATGTACATCCTGCGCAAGGTGTTGAGCGACATGAACCCGGTCGAGGCGATGGAGCTGCTCACCAGCCGCATGGGCCGCACCAAGAGCAACGCCGAGTTCCTGATGAGCATGAACCTCTCGTAGGAGAAATGATGAATGATGAATAAAAGAACATAAGGGTGTCTTTTATTCATAATTTATCATTCATTGCATGACTGTCTTTGAAGGCACCTTCGCGCCGCCGCCGGGGCGCTTCGCCCTGGTGGCGGCACGGTTCAACCAGTTCGTCGTCGAGCGCCTCGTCGAGGGGGCGCGCGACGCGCTGAAGCGCCACGGCGTCGCCGAGGACGCCATCGACCTGGCCTGGGTGCCGGGGTCGTTCGAGATCCCGCTGGTGGCGCGGCGGTTGGCGGGCAGCGGCCGTTATGCCGCGGTGGTGTGTCTGGGGGCGGTGATCCGCGGCGACACCGACCACTACGACCACGTCGCCGGCGGGGCGGTCAGCGGCATCGCCCAGGCGGCGCTGGCGACGGGCGTGCCCGTGCTCTTCGGCATCCTCACCTGCGACACCTTGGAGCAGGCGATCAACCGCGCCGGCGCCAAGGCCGGCAACAAGGGCTTCGAGGCGGCCCTGGCCGCGATTGAGATGGTCAACCTCCTTCAACAATTGCCGGAACGCTGACCCCTCCCGCTCCCGGCGGTTTCCGCACCCGCCCCCTTCCCTGTACCCCGCGCGGAGCCAGCAGAAACCGACTCCCGCCCCGGGCGGGACGCGGGACCAGATCGCGTCCCCCTCTCATGCACGAACCCGGTGAGGGTGTCCGGTTTGTCAGCCCCCTCGCCCTTCGCTTCGGGCGCGAGGGGGAAGGATCAGACAGCGTTATCGCGTTCGTGAATCAGGTCGAGGACGGGTCGAGGCTGCGAGCCCTGGCCCGATCCGCTTCGGCACGGCGGTGGTCCCCCTTGGCTTTGTGGGCGAGTCCGCGCTTGTGGTACGCCGCGGCGCACCTCGGGTCGAGGTGGAGGGCCTGGGTGTAGTCGGCAATGGCCCGGTCGTAGTCTCCGCCCATGTGGTGAGCCGCCCCCCGGGCGAGATAGGCCTGGGCGTCTTTGGGGCGGAGTTCGAGGGCGCGCGTGTAGTCGGCGACGGCCTGATCGTGTTCACCCAGGGCGAAATGCGCCATGCCGCGGGCGAGGTAGGCGCGGGCGAACCTGGGGTCGAGGCGGAGGGCCTCGGTGTAATCCCCGACCGCCCTATCGTAATCCTTCCGGGCGTGGTGCGCGGCCCCTCGGGTGAGGTAGGCGCGCGCCAACCTGGGGTCGAGGCGGAGGGCCTCGGCCAAGTCGGCGATGGCCCGGTCGTACTCCCCCTTCGCGTATCGGGCACAGCCTCGGTCGCAGTGGGCGCGGGCGAGTTTCGGGTCGAGGCGGAGGGCCTCGGTGAAGTCGGCGATGGCCCGGTCGTGGTGCCCCTTCGCGTGGTACGCCGCCCCCCGCGTGCAGTAGACCGCGGCGTCGCCGGGGCCGAGGCGGAGGGCCTCGGTAAAGTCGGCAATGGCCTGGTCGTGTTCCCCCCGCGCGTGGTAGGACGCCCCCCGAATGAGGTAGGCGCGGACGACCGTGGGGTCGAGGCGAAGGGCTTCGGTGAGGTCGGCGACCACGCGGTCGAGTTCCCCCCGGGCCAGGTGGGCGGCCCCCCGGGTGACGTAAGCGCCGGCGAGCGCGGGGTCGAGGCGGAGGGCCTGGGTGAGGTCGGCGATGGCCCGGTCGTTCTCCCCCTGCGCGTGGTAAGCGCGGCCCCGGTCGCAGTAGGCACGGAGGAGCGTTGGGCGAAGGCGCAGGGCCTCGGTATAATCCGCGATGGCCCGGTCGTGATTCCCCTGCGCGTGGTGGGCCGCCCCCCGACTGTAGTACATCCAGGCGTTACCTGGTTGGAGACGGAGGGCTTCGGTGAAGTCGGCGATGGCCCGATCGTGCTCGCCCTTGGCCTCCTGGATTGTCCCGCGGTTGAGGTAGGCGATGGCGTCTTCGGGGTGGAGGCGCAGGGCCTCGGTGTAGTCCGCGATCACCCGGTCGCAGTCCCCGCCACCCCGGCCGCCATCCCCCCTGGCCTGGTAGGCACTGGCGCGCTGGAAGTACGTGCGGGCGAGCCCGGGGTCGAGGCGGAGGGCTGCGGTGTAGTCCTCGATGGCCTGGTCGTACTCCCTCCTGGCGTGGTGCGCGAGGCCGCGTGTGTGGTAGGCCACGGCATTACCGGGAGCGAGGCGAAGGGCCTCGGTGCAGTCCTGGACTGCCCGGTCGTACTCCCCTCTGGCCAGGTAAGCGCTGGCGCGGTGGCCGTGGGCGCTGGGGAGTCCGGGCTCGAGGCGGACGGCCTCAGTGAGGTCCGCGATGGCCCGATCGTGCTCTCTCTGGGCGTGGTGCGCGCAACCCCGGGTGAGGTACGCGCGGGCGAATTGCGGGTCGAGGCGGAGGGCCTCGGTGCAGTCGGCGACGGCCCGCTCGTGTTCCCCCTGCGCGAGGTAAGCCGCCCCGCGTGCGCAGCAGGCCGCGGCGTCGCCGGGGTCGAGGTGGAGGGCCTCGGTGAGGTCGGCAACGGCCCGGTCGTGCTCCCCCCGCGCGTGGCGGGCTCGGCCCCGGCCGCTCCAGGCGCGAGCGAGACCGGGATCGAGGCGGAGGGCCTGGTCGTAGTCCGCGACGGCCCAGTCGTGCTCGCCCCGCGCCTGGTGGGCCACCCCCCGTGCGGCGTAAGCCCCGGCGTACTCCGGGCGGAGGTGGAGGGCCTGGGTGAGGTCGGTGACGGCCCGGTCGTACTCCCCCTTCGCGTGACGGGCACGCCCCCGACTGCAGTAGGCGCGGGCGAGTCCGGGGTGAAGGCGCAAGGCCTCGGTGAAGTCGGCGATCGCCCGGTCGTGATCGCCCCGCCCCAGGTGAGCGGCGCCGCGCCGGAGGTACGCCCGGGCGTCCCGCGGTTGGAGGCGCAGGACCTCGGTGCAATCGGCGAGCGCCCGGGCGTGGTCGCCCCTGGCGTGGAAGGCGGTCCCGCGAATGCGGTAGGCGGGAAGGGCGTCGGCCCCCAGGCCGAGGGCTTCGGTCAGGTCAGCGATGGCCCGCTCGTAGTCGGCAAGGACGAAGTGCGCGATGCCCCGGTCAAGGTAGGCGCGGGCGAGGGTGGGGTCGAGGCGGAGGGCCTCGGTCAGGTCCGCAATGGCCCGCTCGTACTCGCCCCGGGAGCGGTGGGCGGCGGCGCGATGGAAGTAGACCTCAGCATCTCCGGGGTGGCAGCGAAGGGCCTCGGTGTAGTCGGCGATGGCCCGGTCGAACTCCTCCCTCCCCGCACAGGCGAGCCCGCGTTCGAAGGGGATCCTGGCCTGCCGCCGCCTTTCCGCCGCCGCTTTCCCGTCGAGGTAGCCCGCCAGGGCAGCGGCGAAGTCGGCCATCGAGGGATACCGATCCTCCGCCTGCTTGGCCATCGCCTTGAGGCAAATCGGATCCAGCAGCGGATCGAGTTCGGGACGCAACGCCGACGGCGACTCCGGCTCGGCGTGCAGGATCTGCGCGAAGATGGCATGGCCGGGCGCGGTGAAGGGCCGGCGCGCGGTCAGCAACTCGTAGAGGATCACGCCGAGGCTGTAGATGTCCGAGCGCGGCCCGACCCGCTCCGTGTCGCCCATGCACTGCTCGGGCGACATGTACGCGGGCGTGCCGACGACCGCCCCGCTGTGCGTTATCTCGGACACCCCGGCCATTGTTGTCACATCGCTGCGGCTGTACGACCGGGCCAGCCCGAGGTCCATGATGACCGGCTCCTTGTCGCCCTTCACCATCACGTTCGAGGGCTTCAAGTCGCGGTGGACCAGGCCCCGTCGGTGCATGGCCTCCATTGCCACCGCCATCTTGTGGACGAGGCCGATGGCCTCGCGTTCCTGGGGCGGTTGGTCCGGGCGGACATACGCGGACAGGGACTCACCGACGATGAGGGGCATCGTCAGGTAGTGAATGCCTGTTATCTCGTCCACCTCGTACACGGAGCAGATATTGGGGTGGTCGATCCGGGCTGCGGCACGCGCCTCGCGGTCGAACCGCTTGAGGACCTCGGAGTCGGCGCCGCGAAGGTGCGGGACCTTGAGAGCGACGGAGCGGCCGAGCCTGGTGTCCTCGGCCAGGTAGACCGCCCCCATGTTGCCCTGGCCGAGCTTCTTGAGGATTCGGTAGCGGCCGAACTGATACGGGAATGCGTTGAACATTGGCGCGATCCTTACAACGCCTGACACAACCCGGCGTAGGTCAGGCTTTCCCGCCTGACAGTCAGGCGGGAAAGCCTGACCTACGCCGTTCTTTTCGGCGCTCTTACCGCAGCCACGATCCGCGGGGGGATTCGTACATCACCTGGTTGACCAACAGCGGTGAACATGATTGTCGCCCATCGCGGGCGTCCTGGCAAGCGCCCAGTCCCCCGGCCGGGTTCTCAGGCGGGCAAAGCCGCCCCCTCCCCTGACCGCCCTCTCTCTCTTCTGCTATCCTGAAGGAATCGTTTCCGATCCCCCGACCTCGCCCGGCGCCGGTCGCCCGCCGACCCTAACCACGGAAGTCACGCATGGCCCTCGACCCCTACGCGGCCTGCCCCTGCGGCAGCGGCAAGAAGTTCAAGTGGTGCTGCCAGCCCATCCACGAGGAGATCGCCCGCGCCCTCGAACAGCATGCCCAGGGCCAGCACGACACCGCCCTGCGCATCATGGACGAGGTCGTCGCCCGGCACCCCAACAGCACCGAGGCCCACGGCCAGAAGGCCCGACTCCTCTACGCCCAGAGCCGCACCGACGAGGCCGAGAACGCCCTGCAGAAGGCGTTCGAGATCAACCCCAACTACCCCTTCGGCCACTACCTGCGCGGCCGCTTCCGCCACGAGGAGGGCGAGGTCGTCGGCGCCGCCATCCTCTACCGCAAGGCCGCCGACCTCTACGACCCCAGCGCCAACCTGATCCGCAGCGAGATCGACGCGGCGATCTTCGACTGCGAGCTCAAAATCAATCACCCGGTCGCCGCCCGCGCCGCCCTGGAGCAGGCGATCCGCAATGACCCCAACACCCCCGAGCTGCGCCAGGCCCTCGAAGAGGCCTTCGGCGACAAGTCGCGCTTCCCCGTCGTCGCCCGCCGCGCCTACTCCTACAGGGGCGCGCCCGCCAGTGCCACGCCCGAGCGGCGCACGGCCTGGCAGAAGGCCCTGGGCGGCGCGACGACCGGCCGGCTGTCCGACGCGGCGAAGGCCTTCGCGAAGCTGACCGAGGAGGACGCCGGCGACGCGGCCGCCTGGTACAACCTCGGCCTGACACGCGCCTGGCTCGGCGATAACCCCCACGCCCTCGAGGCGCTCGACCGTTACGTCAGTCTGGAGGCCGACGGGCAGAAGGCGGGCGACGCCTGGGCGCTGGCCGAGGTGCTGCGCTGCGGCCAGGGGATGGAAAACGACACGGACTATCTCGAATACTCCGCGGTGTTCCCCGCGCGCGACCTGCAGCGCGTCTTCGCCGTGCTCGGCGAGTGGGAGAAGGAACGGCGGCTGACGAACGTCGAGGTCCGCGAGGAAGAGCGGGCGGTGAGCGGCCTGATCCTGCAGCCGGTCAAGGGCCTGACGCCCGAGCACACCGCCGCGCAGGCCCCGCGCCTGGGCGCCTACCTGCTGGTGGTCGGTAACATGATCCGCCTGTGGAACGTCAACCGCGAGGCGTTCGAGGAGGTCGCCCGCGAGTTCCGCGAGCGCCTCGGCGCCGCGGTGGCCGAGCCGCACTACCGCACCGCCACGGTGCCCCTGATGACCGACTTCCTCTCCGAGGCGATGGCCTTCCCCGTCAACGCGACCGACGAAGCGTCGTACCGGACGAAGCTGACCGAGGGCATCGAGAAGTTTTTCGAGGGCACCTGGCTGCACCGGCCGCGCGTGGCGCTCAAGGGCGTGCCGCCGGTAGGCGCGGCCGGCCACGCCGATCTGCGCAAGAAGCTCGGCGGCGTGATCCACTTCATGCAGGACTGCGGCAACCTCGCCGCCCTGCCCTACGACTTCGACCGCCTGCGCCGCAAGCTCGGCCTGCTGGAAGCCGCCGCCCCGGCCGCGGGCGCCGCCCCGGCCGCGGGGGCCGCTGCCGCCGCCCCGGATGTCGGTGCGATGGGCGCGGCCGAGTTGGCGGCCGTGGACGCGGAGAAACTGCCGGACGAGCAGCTGGAGCAGGCGTACCAGGCGGCGATGCGGCTCGAGGCGCGCGACCTGGCCGGCAAGTTCGCGAAGGCCCTGGTGGGTCGGCCGCCGCGGGCGGAGCGCCCGGACCGCTACGCCTGGTTCAACCACCTGGTCACCTTGTCGCTCGCGGAGGGGAACGCCGACCTGGCGCTGCACTACGTCAACGAGGGCGACAAGGCGGACTCGGAGCAGAACGAGGGCCGGCGCCAGAACGACTACGAGCTGCGCCGCGCCCAGGTGCAGGCGAAGCGCGGCGACATGGACGCCGCCCATCAGGCGTTCGAGCGCTTGATCGAGCGCGTGCCGTCCGAGTTGCGCTACCGCTCGAGCGCCGCCGAGACGATGCTGTCGGCGCGACAGGGGGCGCGGGCGCTGCGCTTCGCCGAGGAGGGCCTGGCGAAGGCGCGGCAGCAGAACAACCGCGACGCCGAGCAGCAGTTCATGGAGCTGGCGGCCGCCGCGAAGAAGCAGGCGTAGCCACTCGTTTCGCCGCCAGCCCCGGCGGATACACGATGGGTTGCCGTCACGGGCTCGTGGCTGTTCCGGGTGTGCCACGGCTGTGTCAGCCGTACGGGACTCAGGGCTTGAACCGTTTCATCGCGAAGCAGAGGTGCTTGTCGCCCGCCTTCGTCGAGAACGTGGCCGGCCGGTCCCCGCCGATCGAGTAGCACAGCTTCAGGTTGTCGCCCTGCAACTCGTAGATGCCCTTCGCCGTCTTGCCCTTGTCGCGGCCCTCCGCGATCGTCATGTCGATGGCGTGCGGCTTCCGCGACGGGTCGAGCTTGTACGTCATCACGTAGAGCTTCTTGTGGTCCTTGTCGTTGGCGATGATCGTGCCCTTGGCGATCACGACCAGGTTGCCCTGCAATTTCTCGGCGGGGACGGGTTTGCCCTGATCCTCGCCCCCAGTCAGGGACCAGGTGCCCTGCAGCTTCTTCGCGTCCCCCTCGGCCCTGCCGCCGCACAGCGCCGAGGCCGTGAGGGCGCAGGGAATGACGAGCACCGCAAGCCAACGCGCGTACATGGCCGACCTCCTGAACGTGGCGGGACACTCCGGATGGCCGCGGCTGCTCCCGTGACAGCGACGGCCGCGCAGACGGTTGCGGACTGGAGGGTGCAAGTCGTGTGCCGCACGGCGCGTCCGCTGGCCTGGACGGGAGACGGACAGGGGAGCCAGGCCCCCGGAAGGTTCCCGGGGCTTTTCCACGCGCCGGCGCCGGGCGCGGAAAGGCTACAACCGGCCGCGGGGCACGCTACAATCATCACTGCCGGAAATCGCAACGAACCTCCCGACCTTTCGCCGCAACCGTGCGGGGATACCATGCCGCCGAATATCTTGATCGTGGACGACGAGCCGGATCTGGAACTGCTCATTCGCCAGCGCTTCCGGCGGCAGATCCGCGAGCGCGTCTACGATTTCGCCTTCGCTCGGGACGGCCGCGAGGCGCTGACGGTCATTCAGACCGGCGGCATCGACCTCGTCCTCAGCGACATCAACATGCCGGTCATGGACGGCCTGACGCTGCTGTCGCACCTGCGCGACCTGCGGCCGCGCCTCGGGGCGGTGATCGTCTCGGCGTACGGCGACATGCGCAACATCCGCACCGCGATGAACCTCGGGGCCTTCGACTTCCTGACCAAGCCGATCGACTTCCAGGACTTCGAGATCACCGTCGCCAAGACGCTGCGGCAGATCGAGGATCTGCGCAAGGGCGATGCCGACCGCGAGCGCCTCGTGGCCGTGCAGCGCGACCTGCAGACCGCGGCGGAGATCCAGCGCTCGTTCCTGCCACCGCCGCTGCCGCCCGACGCCGGCCGCGGCCTGTTCACGCTCCACGCCGACATGCTCCCGGCCCGCACGATCGGCGGGGACTTCTACGATTATTTCCTTCTCGGCGACGACCGCCTGGGACTGGTGGTCGGCGACGTCTCGGGCAAGGGCGTGCCGGCCGCCCTGTTCATGGCGGTCAGCCGCACCCTGCTGCGCACGCTCGCCCTGGGCGGCTGCCCGCCCGGCGAGTGCCTGCAGGAGGTCAACCGGCAGCTGCTGCTGCAGGGCGACGGCTCCTCGTCGATGTTCGTCACGCTCTTCTACGGCATCCTCGACCCGCGCAGTGGCGACCTGCTCCACAGCAACGGCGGGCACTTGCCGCCGTACGTTCTCCGCGCTGGCGGCGGACTCGAGGCGTTGCCGGCCCGCGGCCGCCTCGTCGGGGCCTTCGAGGACGCGACCTACGACACGCGCCGCGCGCGCCTGGGGCCGGGGGACTTGCTCTTCCTCTACACCGACGGCATCACGGAAGCGCGGAATGCGGCCAACGGCTTCTTCACCCACCGCGCCCTGGAGGCCGTCCTGAAGCGCGGCGAGGGCTGTCCCGCCGAGGCGCTGGTACGGGAGGTGCTGGACGAGGTGAAGCGCTTCGCCGGGCCGGTGCCGCAGTCCGACGACGTGACCGTCCTCGCCCTGCGCTACGCCGGCGCCGGCCACACCGCGGTCCGGCCGCCGGCCGGCATCGAGGGGGCGCTGGCGGTCGGCGCGGAGGCCGGCATGCCGGCGGGCGAGAAGGGGATGTCGTAACCGCTGCTCCCAGAAAACGCTTGCCCTCGCTCCGGCCGCGCGCTACGATCGCGTTCGAGGTCCTTCCCTTCCGCCTGTTCTTCTGGGGGTACATGCCATGAAACTGACCGTGCTCGCGTCCGAGGACGGGATCACCCGCGTCCACAGCGCCGAGGACGTCACCATCGTGGACGTGCAGGGCGCCAACCCGCTGGAACAGCTCCTCGGCCCGGACGGCTTCAAGCGCAAGGTCCTCCTCAGCCTCGCCGCCTCGCCGTTCATAGACTCAGCGGGCGTAGGCTGGCTCATCATGACGCACAAGAAGTTCAAGGACGCAGGCGGCATGCTCGTAGTCCACTCGCTCTCGCCGATGGTCAACCACGTCTTCCGCCTGCTGCAGGTCGGCACGGTGCTGCCCGTCGCCGACGACGAGGCGAAAGCCTTGCAGCTCGCGGGCGCCCCGGCGCCGCGGGGGTGACGGGGCCTGCCCCGTCCGCGCCGCTTCACCGCCCGCCGCCGCCCTCTGCGACCCGCGCCGCCGCCCCACCCGTGCCACCCGGCACACTCGGCCCTCGGCGCATGAAAAAAGCGCGGCCGCCGCGCCGCGCTTGCTTGTCCACACCCAGATCAGCGGGTATGTTTCTGGTGTTGTGGATGTTTCCACAGCGAACCTCGAGGTAGTGGCTGGGCGGCACTCGCGTTGGGTCGCCGTCTCGCGCTGGGAGCCACTACCTCGATTTGAACTTCCTCAGGCCCACGACCCCGGTCGTGGGCCTGTTTTATTGAACCCCCAACTGCGCCCTCGCGAAACGGCAAGCCGGTTCCGGGCCGGGTCACTTGTTCAGCTCGATCGCCTCCTCCCACTGCTCCATGAGCTGCTGCAGCTTCACCTTCGTCTCCTCGAAGGCGCGCGTCGTCTCCTTTACCCTGTCGCCGTCGCGGTACAGGTCCGGCGACGCCATCAGCACCTCCAGCTCGCGCAGCACCTTCTCCTGCTTCTCGATGTCGGCCTCGATCTCTTCCACCTTGCGGTAGGGGAAACGTCGCTTGCGCTTGGCGGGCTGGGCCGGCGCTACAGACGGGGCCGGCTTTTCCGCTGACACCTTTCTGGTCGCGGGGCGGTCGTCCTCGTGCAGCAGCCGCATGCGCTCGTAGGTGTCGTAGTTGCCGTAGATCACCTGTGAGCCGCCCGCGCCGTCCAGCACAATGAGCAGGTCCACGACGTTGTTGAGGAAATAGCGGTCGTGGCTGACCACGACCGCTGAGCCGTCGAAGGCGCGCAGCGCCTGCTCCAGCGCGTCGCACGCCCACAGGTCGAGGTGGTTCGTCGGCTCGTCCAGCACCAGCGCGTTGACGCCCTGCGCCACCAGCCGCGCCAGCGCCGCCCGGCTGCGCTCGCCGCCGCTCAGGTCGCCGACGCGCTGGTACACCTGGTCGCCGACCAGGCCGAACCGGCCCAGCAGGTCGCGCATCTGCTGCTCGTTGGCGTCGGGATCCTCGCCCGGCCACACGGCGCGGATCAAGGGCTTGTCCTCGGCCAGCGACTGCAGGTGCTGGTCGTAGTAGCCGAACTCGACGAGGTGGCCCTGCTCGACCTTGCCGGCGTCGGGCGGCTCGTCGCCCAACAGCACGCGCAGCAGCGTCGTCTTGCCGCTGCCGTTCGCCCCCATGATGCCCAGGCGCTGGCCGCGCTTCAGGCTGAAGCTCAGGCCGCTGAACAGCGGCAGGTCGTAGGCCTTGGCCAGGTCCTCGGCGTAGAGGACCACGTCGCCCGAGCGGCGCACAGAGCCGAAGTGCATGCGCGGCCCCTCGATGGTCGTCGGCCGTTCCACGCGGTCCAGGCGATCGAGGGCCTTCTGGCGCGACTGCGCCTGCTTGTGCAACTGCCCGTAGTGGACGCGGCGAATGTACTCCTCCTGCTTGTTGATGTACTCCTGCTGCGCCTCCCACGCCTTGAGCTCCTGCTCGTAGCGATGCTCGCGCAGTTTCCAGTAGGCCTTGTAATTGCCCGGGTACGAGGTCAGCCGGCCGCCGTTCAGCTCGAAGATCTTCGTCACGACGCGGTCGAGGAAGTAGCGGTCGTGGCTGACGATCAGCATGGCCTCGGGCTGCTTGACGAGGTAGTCCTCGAGCCAGCGCGTGGCCTCGATGTCGAGGTGGTTGCTCGGCTCGTCGAGGAGCATGACGTCGGGGGCGGCGAGGAGCATCTTGGCGAGCATCAGCCGGCGCTGCTGGCCGCCGCTGAAGGTCGCCACCGGCCGGTGGAAGTCCTCCGCGCGAAATCCCAGGCCCTCCAGGACGTGCTCGATGCGGTGATCGAGGTTGTAGGCGTCGTGGTGGCGGAGCAGCTCGTTGAGGCGGTCGTAGCGGGCGGCGAGGGACTTGCGCGTCGGCTCATCGGCCGCGTGCGCCATGGCCTCGGCGGTGTGAACCATGTCGTCGTGGGCCTTGACCAGCTCGTTGAGGGCGCTGCGGGCCTCGGCGACGAGGGTGCGGTCGGGCGGCAGGTCGGGTTGCTGCGCCAGCAGGGCTGCGCGGGCGCCGGCGTGGAGGCGCACCTCGCCGTCGTCGGGCTTGTCGGTGCCGGCGAGGATGCGCATGAGGGTGGTCTTGCCGACGCCGTTGGGGCCGACCAGACCGACGCGCTCGCCGTGGTGCAACTCGAAGCCGAGGTCGGTGAACAGGGGGCCTTCGTCGAAACCGCGGGCGAGGCGAGAGCAGCTGAGTAGGAGCATGGGATCCCTTGATGCGTGACAGAACCGCCCCTGTTTAGATCGCTTTGCATTGGGGTGAAGCGGGGGGCGCGCTTTGGAGTGCGGCGCTCGGCGCCGCTTTCGGTCTTTC
>JBBRPS010000264.1:0-12014 GCA_038227745.1 Gemmatales bacterium
CTAAACGAGCGCGCTTTGACCGTGCTGCCCTCAATAACGTCGTGCCGAAGCGTCCGCCTCCTCGGCCAGCAGCCGGAAGTCGTACACCTTGAAGCCGCCCCAGACGAAGGCCGGGTGAGCGAGGCAGTCGGCCGGCCAGGCGAACTGGTCGCCGGGGTGGACGACGTACCAGCGGATGCCCGTCTGTCGCAGGAAGCCGCGCAGCGCCTCCCGCGTCCCGGCGGCCTTCATCCGGTCGAGCAACTCCCGCCGTTGCCGGGCCACCTCCCGGAACGGCTCGGCCGGCACGCTTTCGCGGATCCCGGGCCGCGTAAGGTATTCGCGCCGCTCCGCTAGCCCCGTGAACACGCACTCGGGGTCGTAGTGCGAATCCTCGACGACATCGCCGGCCGGGGCGTGGGCGCGCAGGAACTCGGCGCTGCGGACGAGTCCGACCGGCACCGGCACGTGGTTGAAGGCGCGCGTCCAGTCGATCCTGGGGGAGATCGCCTTTTTGGCATAGTGGTAAGGGACGACGAGCAGCAGAGTGAGGGCGGCGAGGAAGACGAGGAGTTCGGCGCGCGGCCAGGCGTGCCAGGCCCGCGCGAGCAGCCAGTAAGCCTTCCCACCGCACCAGACGGCGACGAGGAAGTAGGCCCAGGCGCACGGCCGGTGCTGCAGCTCGTCTGCGTTGCCGGTCTCGTTGCGGGGGATCAGGAAGAAGGCCGAGACGAACAGGGCGCCCGCCAGCAGCGGCACCCAGTCAACCGCCTGGCGCCGCCGCGCCACGGCGGCCGCCGCGATCAGCAGCGGGTAGGCCAGCAGCAGGGCCCCGAAGGTCGCCCCCGCGACGAAGAGGACTGCCCGCACGGGGTAACGGCTCACCGGGCCGCCGGCGATGAGGGGAGCGAACAGGGGCTTGAAGCGGGTGTCGGGGAGCATCCCGGCCACGGTCGTGGTGTAGGTGGTGGACTCGTAGGCGAAATGTTTCGGGACGAGGGTCGGGCCGTAGTGGAGGACCTGGCCCAACACCGCCGCGGCGGCGATGGCGGCGGCGAAGCCGAGTCCGAGCAGGAGCCGCGTTGCCGGCCTCAAGCCCCTGGTGAAGGCCGCCGTCCACAGCCCGCACAGCGGCACCAGGGCGACGAGGAACTGAGCCTTGAAGGCCAGGCAGGTCGCGGCCACGAGGAACCCCAGGCCGAGGTGTGACCACGAGCGGCAGGCCGCCCCGCGCACGACGAACAGGAACGCCAGCGCCGCGACGGCGGCGCCGTAGGCGAGGCCGGCGCCGGTCAGCAGCAGGGTGTGGTACGAGAACCAGGGGAGCTTCAGGCCGTACCAGGCCGGGTCCGGCAGCAGCGTCAGTGCCGCCAGGCCCGCCAGGCCCGCGCGGCTCCCCCACCACGACGCGGCCAGCGCGTACGCGGCCAGGCCCATCAGAAAGGCGCCGAACGGCAGCCAGATCGAGAACAGGGCATCATAGGGCGTCTGCCCGGAGCAGGCGCACAGCGCCGCGGGGAAGACATAACTACCGTAGTGGTAGAAGGGCGCCCGCTCACCCGCCAGGTCCCAGTTGCCGGCGCCGAAGATGCCGCCGTCGGCCAGCATGCGCGCGGTGAAGCTCGCGTGAATGAAGTGGTCGATCCACGGCTTGAACACGACGACGTCGCCCTGCTCCACGGCAGGGGGGCGCGTGGCGCGGGTCCAAAGGGAGGCGGCGGCCAGCGCGAAGGCCACCGCGGCAACGGCCCACAGGCGGCCGGCGTCGCCGTCCTCCGGGCGGCGGCGCACCACGAGGGGGGCGGCCAGCGCCACGCAGACCACCACCAGGACGTTGCCGCGCATTGGCAGGGGCGAGGCGCAGTTGAGGCCGAACAGCAGCACGGCCCCGCCCAGGGCGCCGGCCAGGAGGCTCAGCGGCGCGTGGTGCGACTGCCCGAACCCGAAGCCGACGGCGGCCAGGGCGGCACGCCCGAGATAGTAAGCACACAGCGGCAGCGCCACGAAGAAGAGGACTTCGGCGGCGGCGAGGCGGCCGCGCACCTGCACGGTCCACAGGGCGAGCGCGGCACTGATCAGAAGGCAGCACGCGGTGCTGGTCCGGTCCAGGGTGAGAGCCGTGAAGAAACGACCGGCGGGCCTGTCCAGAACGACGGGCGCCGGAAGGGAAGTGTCCATGTCCGCAAGCCTCCTGGCAAAACGCCTGACGTCCGACTAGAGTGGATTGGGTCCGGGTGTGCTTGTTCGTGGCCGACTCGCTCCGCGAGTCGGGTGTCTGCCCCCCGACTCGCGGAGCGAGTCGGCTACGAACAAGCACGCCCGACCGCAAGCCGCTCTAATGGATCTCATCGATCACCGCCTCCGGCCGCTTGTTGATCTCGTCGAAGATGCGCCACAGGTACTCACCGACCACGCCGAGCATGCAGATCATCAGGCCGAGCAGGAAGCAGATCAGCGCCGCCAGCGTGGCGAAGCCGGGCACCTCGGAATCGCCCAGCAGCGCGTGACACACCACCGACAGGCCGTAGGTGCCACTGCACAGCGCGACCACCAGCCCGATTACCGAGATGGTCCGCAGCGGCACGATCGAGAAGCCGAGCATCGTGTCGAGGAAGAACTTCAGCTTCTTGGTGAACGTCCAGCGCGACTTGCCGTGGCGGCGCTGGCGGCGCTCGTAGTGGATGCAGTCCGGCTTGAAGCCCAGCCAGAAGGCGAACACGTTCGGGTTGATGTTCTTGCTGCTGGCCTGCAGGTGCGGCAGCAGCGCCCGGTCCATCAGCGCCAGGTCGTAGCCCCCGTCGGGGTAGTCCTTGACCACGGTCAGGCGCAGGAGGCGGTAATAGAGGCGCGCGAAGAACTTCGTCAGGCCCGGGTCGGCGCGCTTCTTGCGGACACAGATGACGAACTTCGAGCCTTTCTCCCAGCGCTCGACCATCTCCAGGATCAGCTCCGGCGGGTCCTGCAGGTCAGCGGCGAGGACAAGGAAGCAGTCGCCGGTTACGAACTGCAGGCCCGTCTTCGAGGCGTGGACCGCGCCGAAGTTGCGCGACAGCTTCACGACGCGCGTGTCCGGCCGCTGCTCCTTGATCTTCAGCAGCTCGCCGTAGGAGTTGTCGCCCGAGCCGTCGTCCACGAAGATCAGCTCCAGTTCCAGGTCGCGCTGCCGCAACCGCTCCTCGACGGCGCGCAACTCGGTGAAGAGGTGCGGCAGCGAGCCCTCGTTGTAGTAGACCGGCACGACGACGGAGATTTTTTTCATGACATGGCCCTCGCAAGTCGGCCCGGCTCCCAAGCCGTGAGGTCGAGCGTGTAGTGGTCGTGGGCCACCGTCCGCGCCCCGAAGCCTTCCTTCTGGTCGATCAGTCCGCGGTTGAGCCGTCGGCCCGCGTCCTCGTTCGAGATGCCGAAATCGAAGTACGGCTTGTCCGCGAACGTACACGTCAGCAGCGCGTCGAACAACAGATCGAGCGCCCCGCAGGCGCGGCCCTCCTCGGTCGAGGCGATGTACTGCACGTGGGCGGTCAGGGCGCTCTCGTAGATCAGCACGCCGCCGAGCAGGCTTTCGCCCTTGCGGCAGGTGAAAAGGCGGATATTCGCCGGGAAGCGCGCGCGGAGCAGTTCGATCTCGGCTTGCGTGTGGACCGGCTGGGCGTCGTGGCGCTGCCGCAGGTTCTCAGCCAGCACTCCCCAGAACTCCGCGAGCGCTGGCTCCTCGACCACGGTCAGGCCCTGCTTGCGTGCCTTCTGGACGGCGCGGGTACGGCGCTGCTGATACGGGACGCGGTCGCGCCGATCCACGACGGCCAGCACGTCGCGGCGCGCCAGGGCCGCACCGGCGAGGAACAGGGCGTAGCGGTCCTCCTCCGCAGGGTGGCGGTGGTAGATGTGTGGGATCGTCTTGTACACCCACTCGCGGAAGCCGTGGTCGCGCAGGTACTCGGCGACGGCCTCGAAGACGGCGAGCATGAGCGGCGTCTTCATGTCGGCGCCGGTGACGAAGCCGCCGTAGGTCAGGCCGCCGTGGCTGACGAGATGCGCGCTGTCCTCGTGCGCCGGCAGCACCGCGAGCAGGCGGCCCTCGGCGTCGCGCACCAGCAGCGAGTGGTCGCGGAAGCGGTCGGCGTGATAGTCCATGTAATCGCGCAGCAGCAGGAACGTGCCGTTCTTGCCGGCGCGCACGAAGGCGTCCCACTCCCCCCCGACGTGCTGTCCGTAGCGCTGGACGTCCATGCCTAGTCCTCCAAAACGGCGCAGCCGAAGCCGCTGGCGCCGTGGCGGTTGCCGTTGTAGAACATCAGCCGCCGCCCGCGCACGTCGATCACCGCCGGGTAGCAGATCATCTCCGAATCCCAGCCGTCCCGCGAGCGCGCGATGCCGACCTCGTCGTCCCTGCGCGTCCACCTCAGCCCATCGGCCGACTCCGCATAGCCGATCCGGTATGGGGCGCTGCGCGAGCGGACGGAGTACCACATCCGGTAGAGCGAACCGTCGCGCACGACCCAGGGCCGACCGATGCCGAACTCGTCGTCGTCCGCATGGCCGATGCAGACCGGGCCGCCGTCCGACCAGGTGACGCCGTCGGCGGACTCGGCGTGGCGCACGACGTAACTCGGGTAAGGCGTGCCGCCGACCGTGGTCCAGTCCAGCGCCGAGACGTACCAGGCGCGGTAACGGCCGCCGTCGAAGAGCACGCTCGTGGCCGAGCGCAGGAATGGCTCGGCGTCGGTGCGGTCGAGCACCGGCGTGCGCCGCGGCTTGCGGAACCGGCCGTCCTCCGCCTCGGCCAAGCCCGCGAACAGCGCGTACGGCACGCGCTGCGACCGCTGCCAGCCGATGTAATAGAGACAACGACGCCCGCCCACGTCCACAATGCAGGACGGGTTGACCCCGGAGTCGTCGAAGCTGCCCGGCGGCCCGAGGTCGAGCACCGGCTCCGGCGCGACGGCGAGCACGCGCCGCGGGTCGTTCGCGTCCAGATCGACGTAGCCGACCCGGCCGTACTTCTCGCCATCGAGCGCCGCGAAGTAAACCCGCAGGATCCGTTCTTCCCGGAGTTCGGGGGTCGGCAGGTGAGCGTACTCGCGGGCCCACCAGCGGTCCCCCGCCGGGCTGTAGACGTGCCCCATCTTGCGCCAGCGCATCCCTGCCACCCTCCCGGAAGGCTCCGTCAAGCCGCCCGCCCCAGTACCGCCGCGCGGGGCGCGAGTTCCTGCGGCACGGGCGGCGCGTAGCGGAACCGGTCCTTGAGCCGGTTGATCGGCTGCTCGAACAGATGCCACGAGACGGCCGCCAGCACCAGCGACAGGACGACGTTCATATACAGGCCCGGGATCTCAATCAAGGGGATCCGGGGCACGAGCCAGGCCGAGAGCCGGGGCGTGAAGAGGTGATAGATGTAGACGCCGTAGCTGATCTTCCCCAGGTAGCGCAGCCACCGCATCCCCAGGAAGGCCCCCCAGTCGCCCCCCACTCTCCTGGCGGCCGCGGCGACGACGGCGCAGAAGACGAGCGCCATCGCGGTGTTGCCGACGAGGGCCTCGACCGGGGTCGCGCGCCATACCCAGGGAGTCCGGGCACAGCAGAGGGCCAGCCAGCACGCCAGCAGCAGCCCGCCGCCGACCTGGCAGAACCTGAGAAAGTGGTCCCGGGCGGCCCGGCGGTCGGGGCCGCCTCCCTCCAGGTAAGCCAGCGCTGCCCCGAGGACCAGGCAGTCCAGGCAGCACGGCGGCAGCACGATCAGCGCCGTCCGGGGCGCCCCGTACCAGGCGCAGCCGGCGCGCCACAGCGGCGCCAGGACCGGCAGGGCAACCAGGCCGGGGACGAGCAGGCGCCGCGGGCAGGCCAGCAACACGAGCGGCCAGAGGAGGTAGAACTGCTCCTCGACGCACAGGCTCCAGAAATGGGGGTATCCCGGGTCCCACCCCCGGGCGGCCTGGTGGACGTTGTAGGTGTACGTCCCCAGCCACCAGCACTGCTGGCGGGCGTTCGGGAAGTCCAGTGCCCAGAGGACGGCGAGGGTCAGGTAGTAGGCGGGGAAGATGCGCAAGGCGCGCCGGGCGTAGAACGTCCGCAGGGCCCGGCCGCGGGTCACCAGGCCCGCCTCGACGGCGCGGCGCTGGGTGAACAGGATGCGGCTGATCAGGAACCCGCTCAGGACGAAAAACAGGGTGACGCCGAGCCAGCCGCAGTAGTCCGAACCGGGGAAGTGCGCGAAGTGATTGATCAGGACGCCGATCATGGCCAGGCCGCGCAGGCCGTCCAGCTGCGGCGCGTGGGCCGGACCCTCGTCCCCCCGCGACGCCGGTAGTTCCGTCGAACGCATCGACACGTCCTCCGACGGGCCGTAAGAGGCCCGCTCTCGCCGCGGTCCCGCCCGGGACCGCGGCGACTGGTCACGCGGCTAGGCGGCCGCGGGTTTCCGGCTCGGCCCGCACGGCGGTGCGGCGGGAGGAGGTCACCCATGCCATGACCCCGGCGGCCAGCAGCACGCCGGCCCCCTGGAGCAGGTACGTCCAGGTGGTCATGCACCCGCCGAAGCTCATCAGGAACAGCTGAATGGGGAACTCGAAAAGCCGATCCAACTCGGGCCACGGCGTCAGGTTCAGCGGCAGCCAGGCCTTCGACAGCAGCAGGGCCAGCGCCGTGAAGACGGTCCACCGGCGGGCCGTCCAGTTCAGCCCCTCCAGCACCTTCGCCGCCAGCACGGCGAGGATCGGGAACACGGTCTGGGCCTGGCGTGACTCCGGGTTCAGGGCCAGGAACAGGCCGAACGCCAGCGACAGCACCATCCCGGGCCCGTACGCCTGCGCTTCGCGGCAGATGCGGCCCCAGAAGAACACCATCGCCAGAATGATCGGGCCGTACCAGACGACGTGGGCGACCAGGAAGAGGAACGGCTTGGCGATGCTGGTGACCATCACCATTTTGAAGAACTCATCGGCCGTCAGCACGTCGCCGGGGCGCGCCCACAGGTAGCGCAGGCGGAACTGGACAAAGCACAGGAGGAGGAAAGCGGCGGCCAACACGCCGGCCCGCACCAGGGCCCCGAGGCTGAGGTATTCGCGCCAGTCATACAGGCGCCGGTCGTCGAGCAGTCCCTTGAGTCCGAAGAACACGTAAGCGCCGGAGCAGGCCATGCTCAGCGGTAACAGCGGTTTGATGATCTCGTGGGGATAAATGCCGAAGAAGCCCTCCGACCAGACCAGGAAGGCCATCACGGTGACGATCGCGGCGGCCGCCAGGCCGGCGAAGATCAGGTGGAGCCGGTACGGCGCCCCCGCAGGCCGGCCCGGCGAGTCCAGCGCCGCCCCCGCCGGCACCGGGGAGCGGCGGGGGAACAGGAACAGGACCGCCCCGTAGTGGAACAGCACCGGCCAGGTGAAGGCGCCGGCGAACGAGGCCAGCAGCACGCCGGCGCCGCTGCGCCTCAGGTAGGCGTACAGGGCCAGGGCGGCGAAGGCGAACGCCCAAACGTCGGTCACGCAGGCCGAGTAATAGTGCTGCTTGAGGTGTACGTAGTTACAAAAGACGCCCAGGAACATCAGCCACCGGCCGCGCGGCCCGACACCCATCTCGCGGCAGACGCCCAGCAGGACGAACAGCGTCAGCACCAGCAGCCCCAGGTTGTACAGCGCGAAGGCGTCGAGGACGTTCGGCCCGCTGAGCGGCAGGCCGAGACCGTCGAGCGTGCAGCGGACGATGACGCTCGGCAGGCAGCGCTGGCCGGAGTAGGGCCAGATGAGAGGGTTCGGCTCCCACAGCCCCCGGGTGATCCGGAGGTAGGCGAGGCCGTCCCAGCCGAAGCCATCGGAGCGCAGGAGCCGTTCGCCCCACAGGATGCTGCTCAGGCCCCAGGCGATCAGCAGCGCCGCCATGAGGGGACCGGGGTGTCTGAGCGGGTGTAGCCGTGTCCAGGTCATGCCGCGTCCTTTACCTTGAAGAACCGCTTCGCCCCGGCGGCGCCGTTGCTCTCGCTCACCGCCCCCTTGACGACCGTGTCGGCGGCGACGTCCTTCACCACGACCGCCCCCGCGCCGATCAGGCAGTCCGCGCCGATCTTCACGTTGTTGCCGACCGCGGCGTTAACGCCGAAGAAGCAGCTCTCGCCCACCTCGACGAACCCCGAGATGACCACGTGCGAGGCGATGAAGCAGTGACTGCCGATCGACGAGTGGTGGCCGATGTGGTTGCCGCTCCACAGGACCACGTCGTCGCCGAGGCGCGCGAACGGCTGCACGACGTTGTTCTCGAAGATGAAGCAATGCTCGCCGAGCTGGGCGTTTCGCCAGACGAACGCCCGCGGGCTGATGAACGACGCCGGGGGGAATCCTTTCGCCTTCGCGTCGCGGTACAGCCGGGCGCGCAGCCGGTTCAGCTGCGTGTAGACCGTGGCGGCGAAGAAGTGGTGGTCGGCAGGCGCGTAGAGCTTATCGAGGTCCTCGAACGGCACGACGGGCAGGTCGAACAGGCGGTCGCGCTTGAGGTGCGCCCGCTCGACGCTGAAGGCGGCGACCTGGTAGCGCGACTCGTGCGTGAAGTACTCGTAGGCGATTTCGGCGAACGCGCTGTCGCCGAGCAGGATGAGCTTGCGGTCCTTCCACATGATTCAGTCCTCCGTCAGGGGCGGTGGATGAGAATATCCTCACGGCGGTTGGCCATCGGCAGTTCGGGCGGCTGCGGCAGCACATAGGCGTCGAAGCCGGTGGCCCGGCAGCGGGCCAGGATCGAGAATAGCACCGCGTCGTCGATCTTGCCCGGCTCCGGCGTGTTGAACTCGACCTGCGGCGTTTCGTCGGTCCCGGTGAACTCGCGGTGGTGCCTCACGCCCGCGGCGGAGCGGAAGAAACGCTTGCGCTTCGAGACGTTCGGGACGTCGCCGAGCAGCATCCGCCCGCCATCGGTCAGCAGTTCCAGCGAGCGGTCGAGGAACTCGAAGAGCGGCTGCTCCGCGAAGACGTAGTGCAGCACGCTGTAACAGAGCAGCGCATTGACGCGGCCGCCGAACTCGGCGAAGACGCGGCCGGCCTCCATCGGATACCGGCCGGGCACCTTGACGACGGACGGCCCGTCGGGCAGGTGGGCGAGCATCTCGGCGGAGTCGCACAGGATCAGCGTATGGCCCCGCCGTCGGCACAACTCGATTAGCATGTGCGGCAATTCGCTGCAGCCGGGGCCGACGTCGAGGACCACCTTGCCCTGGTCTTGCAGCGCCGGCAGCTTGGCGCAGATGTCGCGGAGAATATCGGCCTCGACGCCACGGCGGTACGAGTCGGGGAAGCCGATCTGCTGATAGCAGCTCAGCCCCTCGGCACGCGCCAGGGCGCGGAAGCCGTCGAAGGTCAGGTCCTTGAACCGCTGGTAGTCCACGGTGACTGCGTTCGCGAGCGTGTCTGCCATAACCACCTTGTCATAATCCCTGTTTAGCCGCGGTTCGCAGAACCGCGCGGGGGTCGTCCCGAACGTGGTTCTACGAACCGCGGCTAAACAGGGGCGGCCATCGGTGTGTGATACCCTACCCGGCCCGCCGTAGCGCGGGCAGCGCCGGCTCGGCCTGCGCCCAGTATTCGTCGCGGTGTGCCCGATAGTAGGCGAGCGTTCGGCGCAGGCCCTCTTCGAGCGACGTGACCGGCCCCCAGCCGACCAGGGTGCGGATCTTGGTGATGTCAGAGTAGAAGTCGCCCGGCTCCTGCGCCTTGCGCTCCGCCGAGAACGGCGCGAACTCCCAGCGGCAGCCGTCGCACAGCCGCGTCAGTGTCTCGGCCAGCTCCAGGAAGGTCATCGGCCGATCGACGCCGACGTTGAAAATCTCGCCCACGGCCCGTTCGCAGCTGGCGCAGCGCAGCAGGGCGTCCACGCAGTCATCGACGTACAGGAAATCGCGCTTGATCTGGCCGTCGCCGAACACCTTGAGCGTCTTGCCCTCCAGGGCCTGGCGCACGAACCAGTTGACGACGCCGTACTGCGAGTGCTTCATCTGGGCGCGCGGCCCGTAGACGTTCGTCAGCCGCAGCATGACCGCGGGGATGCCGTGGATCTGGTGATAGACCTGGATGATCTTCTCGGCGGTGAGGTTGGAGATCTCATAGATGGCCTTGGGATTGGTCGGGGCCAGCTCGTTGACGGGCAGGTGGATGGCGGGGCCGTACTGGCCGCGCGTGCCGGTGAAGATCAGCTTCGCGCGCGGGTTATGGCGGCGCAGCGCCTCCAGCACGACCAGCGTCCCTTTGATGTTGTACTCGATGTCGGGGTACGGGTCGGTCATGCTCATGACGTGCGACACCTGGCCGGCCAGGTGGAAGACGTAGTCCTGGCCGCGCACCAGCCAGTCCATCGCGTGACGGTCGCAGATGTCGCCGAAGTTGACCGTCACCCGGTCGCGGACCGGGGCGATGTTGAAGAGGTTGCCGCCGTACTCGGGGATCATCGCGTCCACGAGCGTGACGCGCGCCCCTGCCTCGACCAGGCGGAGCGCCAGGTTCGAGCCGAGGAACCCCAGGCCGCCGGTGATCAGCACCCGCGCCCCGGCCCACGCGCCGTCGCTCGGCAGGGTCGTCATCAGGCCGCCTCCCTCTGCTCGCAGTTGACCGCCTCCGTCACCCGGTCGATGCGGTCCTCCCCCAGCCCCACGTACAGCGGCAGCGACAGGATCTCCCGCGCCGCACGCTCCGTCGCCGGCAGGCTGCCGGGGCGGTGGCCGAGATCCGCGTACGCCGGCTGCAGGTGGACGGGCACGGGGTAGTGAATCAGCGTCTCGATGCCGTGCGCGTGCAGCCGCTGGCGCAGCAGGTCGCGCCCAGGGTGCCGGACCACGAACAGGTGGTAGACGTGCTCGACCGCCCTGTGGCGGGGGACCGGCAGGCCGACGCCGCCCAGCCAGGCCAGGTACCGGGCCGCCAGCGCGCGCCGCTCGGCGTTGTACACGTCGAGGTGCGCCAGCTTGACCCGCAGCAGGGCCGCCTGCAGCTCGTCCAGCCGGCTGTTGACGCCGCGCTCGACGTGCAGGTAGCGCTGCTCCTGCCCGTAGTTCCGCAGGCGGCGCAGCCGCCCGGCCAGCTCGGTGTCGCCGGTCAGCACCGCGCCGGCGTCGCCGAACGCCCCGAGGTTCTTCGTCGGGTAGAAGCTGAACGCGGCCAGGTCGCCGAAGGTTCCGACCGGCCGGCCGCCCAGCCGGGCCCCGTGCGCCTGGGCACAGTCCTCGATCACGCACAGCCCCGCCGGGCGCGCGACGGCGAGGAGGGCCGGCATGTCGGCGGGGTGGCCGTAGAGGTGGACGGGCACGACGGCCCGCGTCCGCGGCGTGATCGCAGCCCGGACGGCCTCCGGGTCGATCGTGTACGTCCGCGGGTCGATGTCCACCAGCACGGGCCGGGCGCCGGCGCGTTCGACGGCGCAGACGGTGGCGACGGCGGTGTGCGAAACGGTGATGACTTCGTCGCCGGAGCCGACGCCCGCAGCCCGCAGCGCCAACTCGATGGCGTCGGTGCCGCTGGCGACGCCGACCGCGTGGGCGGCGCCGTGGTAGTCGGCGAACTCGTCCTCGAAGGCCTCCAACTCCGGCCCGAGGACGTACCAGCTCCGGGCAAAGACGCGGCGCACGGCGGCCTCATACTCTTCCCGGTGCCGATCGTGAGCCGGCTTCAGGTCGTTGAATGGGATCATCGGCTACCTTGCCCTCTCCCCGGAGCCCCGCCCGCGCCCGGTCAATCCGTGACGGCGCCGGGGCAGTTTACCCTGCAAGGCAGCATGGGAATAGACGGACTTGCCGCGGTCGTCGAGAGAGGGGCGGGCGCGGCCCTTGCCCCGTTTCGCGTGCTTCGCCAGCTTCGGGAGGACAGTTCGTTTAGCCGCGGTTGAGCCAGATCCCGCTGCGCGGGGCGGCGAGCGCGTGTTTATCCCGCGCTCGCCGGAGGCTCGCGGCTAGAGCGCGTTGCATTCGGGTATAGCGGGGGCGCGCTTTGGAGTGCGGCGCTCGGCGCCGCTTTGGCTCTTTCTTTCCCTCTGGCCGGGCCGCGGGACTACGAAAGAAAGACCGAAAG
>JBBRPS010000265.1:0-11982 GCA_038227745.1 Gemmatales bacterium
GCGCCTGGCTTGCCGTTTCGCGCTCGCGCGGGACGGTCTCGCGCGAGCGCTACCGATTTTTCCGTTACCCTCTTGCAACTCGGACCGCGGATTGAAATAATAACTCCCTCTCATCATGGAACAATCCCGGAACACCCGCTGAGGGCGGGGTGTTCCCTTTTTGTTTTCTTGGCGGGCCTTCAGGAGTCGTCATCATGGCCGAGTCGGTTGTCCTGGTCAGCAAGAAGCGCGAGCCGCACGGCTCCGCCGAGGCCCGCCGCCTGCGCCGCGGCGGCCACATCCCCGGCGTCCTCTACGGGCACAAGGAGGAGACCATCCCCCTGGCCGTCCCGAAGGACGAGTTCACCAAGGCCCTGCGGCTCGGCGCCCGCGTCATCGACCTGCAGCACGACGGCATGCAGGAGAAGGCCCTTATCCGCGAGGTCCAGTTCGACCACCTCGGGCTCGACGTCCTGCACGTCGATTTCGCCCGCGTCAGCGTCGATGAACGGATCAAGCTCGAAATACGCATCGAGCTGCGCGGCACCGCCCCCGGCGTCAGCGGCGGCGGCGTGCTCGACCAGCCCCTGCACAATCTGAACGTCGAGTGCCCGGCCATCAGCGTGCCGGAGTCGATCCGCGTCAACATCGGCGAGCTGCAGATCGGCGGCGTCATCCACGTGCGCGACCTGACCCTGCCGCCCGGCGTGACGGCCCTGAACGACCCCGACGCCATCGTCGTCCACATGACCGCGCCGGCCGTCGATGCCGAGGCCGCGGTCGGACCTGCCGCCGAGCAGGCCGAGCCGGAAGTCATTACCAAGGGCAAGGGCGAAGGGGAGGAGGGCGAGTAACCCTCGTCCGCGGCGGAGCCATGAAGGTCATCGTTGGCCTGGGCAACCCCGGCGGCAAGTACCACGGCACCCGGCACAACGTCGGCTTCGCCGTGGTCGATGCCCTGGCCAAGAGCCCCGACGCCGGCTCCTTTCAGGGCCGGTTCCAGGCCGACGTCGCCGAGTTGCGCGTCGAAGGAGAAAAGGTGCTCCTCGTCAAGCCGCAGACCTTCATGAACCTGAGCGGCCGGTCGGTGCGGCAGGTCGTGGACTTCTACCAGGTTGCGGTGGAGGACGTGCTGGTGGTCTGCGACGACATCAACCTGCCGCTGGGCAAGCTGCGTTTCCGGGCGAAGGGGACGCACGGCGGGCACAACGGCCTGCGCGACATCCAGAACCACCTGGGCACCACCGAGTACCCGCGGCTGCGGATCGGCGTGGGGGCGCCCGAGGCGGACGAGACGGTCGATCACGTGCTGGGGCGCTTCCGGCCGACCGAGAAGCCGGTGATCGAGGAGGCGCTGCAAATCGCCGTGCAGGCCGCCGACGCCTGGATCCGCAAGGGCATCCAGGAGTGCATGAATCAGTACAATGGGTGAACCCCGCCAGGGGAAGCCCACCCGCTGCGACGGGTGGGCTTGAGGGATAATAACCATCACGACCGGGTGATCACACGATGGCAAGTAACGTCTACGAGTGCATGTTCCTGCTCGACACGAACAAGGTGTCCGGCGATGTGCAGAATGCGACCAAGCAACTCCAGACCCTGCTGGAGAAGAACCAGGCCGAGGTCCTCGCCAGTCGGCCTTGGGACGAGCGTCGCCTGACCTACTCGATCGGCAAGCACAAGAAGGGCCTGTATTATCTGACCTACTTCCGCACCGAGGGGAAGAACCTGGTCAACCTCAAGCGCGACTGTGCGCTGAACGAGATGATCCTGCGGCACCTGATCCTCAAGGTCGAACCGAAGATGGTCGATACGATGCTCACGCTGGCCCGCGACGAGCACGCCATGGCCCTGCAGATGATCCACGACGACGGGTCCGACGACACGCACGGCGGCGGTCGGCCCGAGGGCGGCCGCGAGCGTCGCGGCGGCCGCCGACACGACGACGACAAGTAGGCCGGCGGACGCCCCTCCCTTCCGCACCCGCGGCAGGGTCCGCCCTCATCGACAAGAGATCGGCGCGGCGCGTGACCGATTGACGTTGCACGGCCTCGGCGGACGGATGTATACTATAGCCTTCAATCCCGGCCGCTGTGGGTCGGGAAGGGTTCCGGCTGCTGCTTTTCTTGCTCTCTGAGGGTGCCCACATGGCGAATTTGAACAAGGTGATGCTGATCGGTCGGCTGACGCGCGATCCGGAGACGCGGACGTTCACGAATGGCGGCAAAGTTGCCAAGTTCGGCTTTGCGGTTTCCAATCGCAAGAAGCTGCCGGACGGCACCTGGGGCGAAGAACCGGTCTTTGTCGACGTGTCCGCCTTCAATCGGGAGACCGGGCGCAAGCTCGCCGACCTGGTCGAGCAGTACATGCACAAGGGCCACCAGTTCTACATCGAGGGCCACCTGGTCTTCGAGCAGTGGGAGAAGGACGGCCAGAAGCAGTCGAAGCTGCGCGTCGTCATGGACGACTTCCAGTTCCTCGAACCGCGCCAGGACGGCGGCGCCCCAGGCGAAGGCGGCCAGCGCTCCCAGCAGGCGCGTAAGCCCGCCGCGGCTCCGGCGGCCCGGCCCGCTGCCTCGCCCCCGATGGAACCGAACTACGACGAACCGGCACACTCGGGACCGGGCGGCGGCACGGAAGAGGAAATCCCGTTCTGAGCGGTCGCCGAGTCCCGGCACCCAGCAACAGGTGTACTCATGGCAGCAAAGACCCCCAAACCGGTGAAGATCAAAACCCGCCGTCAGGTCAGCAAGGGCAGCCACGGCGGCATGCAGCTGGTCCTGACCGAGGACGTGCAGCACCTCGGCAAGCAGGGCGACCTCGTCGAGGTCAGGCCGGGCTACGGCCGCAACTACCTGGTGCCCAACGGCAAGGCGACCGTGCCGACGACGCACAACCTGCGCCTCCTGGATCGCTACAAGCAGCGCGTGAGCCAGGCCCGCGAGGCGCGGGTCGCCGACCTCAAGGTCCTCGTCGAGCAGATTCACCGCCTGCCGCGCGTCGACATCCCGACGACCGAGGAGAAGAAGGGCTACTCGCTGCCGAGCATCACCATCCAGGCCAACGCCAACCCCGAAGGCCACCTGTACGGCTCGGTCGGCGCCCCGGAGATCTCCAAAATGCTCTACGGCAAGAACCTCCGCGTCGAGCCGGACATGGTTCGGCTGCACGGGCCGATCAAGGAATGCGCCCTGTACGAGGTGGACCTGACGCTGGGCTACGACATCCAGACGAAGGTCGCCGTCGTCGTCGTGCCGCTCATCCAGACCGAGAAGAAGTAACGAACGGCGCGGCCCTCTGCACGTTCGCAAAGCGATGCAGCGGCAGCCGCCTGCCGCTCGCCGCTCATCGCCAGGGACGGAGGTGAGCCATGACGCAGGAGCAGGAAGGGTCGGTACGTCTCCCCCCCCAGAACCTCGACGCCGAGCGCAGCGTCCTCGGCGGCATCCTGCGCGACAATGCCGTCCTCGATGATGTCGTCCAGATCGTCCGCACCGCCAACTTCTACACCGACGCCCACCAGAAGATCTTCGAGGCCTGCATCAAGCTGCGCGACCGCAGCGACGCCATCGACCTCGTCACGCTTGCCGAGTACCTCAAGGAACAGAGGCAGATCGAGGACATCGGCGGCTACCCGTACCTGCACGACCTGTGGGACGCCATCCCTACCGCCGCCAACGCCGTCTTCCACGCCCGCATCGTCCGCGACAAGGCGCTGGTGCGCAACCTCATCCACGCCAGCACGGAGATCCTCCGCGACGCCTACGACCAGGCGATGCCCGCCAACGAACTGCTCGAAGGGGCCGAGCGCAAAATCTTCGACATCGCGCAGATGGGCGTGACCGGCCAGTACATCAGCCTGCAGGCGGCTCTCGACGAGGCCTACCGGCGCATTGACGTGCGCACCCAGCGCGGGCCGATGGCGGTCAGCGGCATCGCCACGGGTTTCGTGGACCTGGACGAGAAGACGGCCGGGCTGCAGAACAGCGAGCTGATCATCATCGCGGCACGCCCGAGCGTCGGCAAATGCCTGGTCTTCGATTCCGAGATCGTCTGCGCCGACGGGAGCGTGGCGACCCTTGAGGAACTGTACCGTCGGCGGCAGGCCCGCCTGTTCACGCTGCGCGACGACCTGCGTTTGACGCTCACGGCACCCGACGCTTATGTGGATGACGGCGTCAAGCCCGTCTGCCGTGTGACGACGGGACTCGGGCGGCGCGTGGAAGCCACTCTCGCGCACCCGTTTTTGACGCTCGATGGCTGGAAGCGGTTGGAGGAATTGAATCCGGGCGATCACGTCGCCGTCCCGCGCATTCTGCCCGTGTTCGGCGAGGAAACGCTGAGAGAGTGCGAGGTCAAGCTCCTCGGCTACTTCCTTGGCGACGGTGGGCTGACGGATTCCACGCCGGAGTTCACCAACTCGAATCCGCAGCTGCGCGCCGACTTCGCCGGGGCGATCGCGGAGTTCGGGGCGGTGAAAGTGCGCGCGGAAAACCTGGACGGCCCGCGGACGGCATCGCTCTGCGTCTCGGGGGACGGAGAGTTCATCGCCACGCACAGGACGGAGTTCGGCCGTCGCCTCAAGGAGGCTATCCGGTCCAGTCGGTGGACCGCCCGGGACGTGGCCCGCAACGTGGGCGTTAGCCCTCCGCTGGTCTGCCTGTGGGGCCAAGGAGTGTGCGTGCCCAACCCCGACACCTTCGAGAAGTTGTGCAGGTTTCTCGGGGTCGAGGCGGCTGCTCTCGCGCCGCACGGCCTCCCCGCCATCAGTCGCCACAGCAAGAACCCGGTGACGCTGTGGCTGGTTGAACTCGGGCTGTGGGGCAAGGACGCGCACGCGAAGTTCATCCCCTCGGTCGCGTTCCGCCTGGTCCGCCCGCAAGTTGCCCTCCTGCTGAACCGCCTGTTCGCAACGGACGGCTGGGCGACAGTGCTGGCGAGCGGGGCCGGGCAACTCGGCTATTCCAGCGTCAGCGAACGCCTGGTCCGGCAGATCCAGCACCTGCTCCTGCGCTTCGGCATCATCGCCGCGTTGAGGCGGCGCAGCGTGAAGTACAAGGGCACGCACAGGCGGGCCTGGCAGCTCGACATCACCGACCAGCAAGCGCTCCGCACCTTCGCCGCCGAGATCGGCATGTTCGGGAAGGAGGAAGCCCTGACCGGCGTGTTGCGGTCCCTTGACGGCAAGAAGTACAAGCCAAACCGCGACCTGATCCCCGTGGGCGTATGGGAGCGGTTGGCCGGGGCGAAAGCAGGTGAGTCGTGGTGCTCCGTGGCGCGGCGGGCCGGGTTCGGCGGCCACACCAACCTCCACGTCGGCAAACGGGGCCTGAGTCGGCACCGCCTCGAACGATTCGCCGCCACGCTCGGCGACGCGCGGTTGCAGGAGCTGGCCGCGAGCGACGTCTACTGGGACCGCATCAAATCGATCGAACCCGCCGGCATGAAGCAGGTCTACGACCTGACGATCCCCGAGACGCACAACTTCGTCGCCAACGACGTCTGCGTCCACAACACGGCCTTCTCGCTGAACTTGATCCGTAATATGCTCATTCAGGAGCAGAAGTGCGTGTTCTTCGTCAGCCTGGAGCAGTCGCGGATCGAGCTGGCCGAGCGTATGCTGTGCAGCCAGGGGAAGGTCGATAGCCACCGGCTCCGCAAGGGCCACCTCAGTTCCGACGACATGCAGCGGCTGATCGAGGCGGGCGACCAGCTCAGCAAAGCCAAGCTGTTCATCGACGACAGCCCGGCGCAGGGGATGCTGCGCATCTCCGCCAACGCCCGCCGCCTGAAGATGCGCCAGGCCCTCGACATCGTGGTCATCGACTACTTGCAGCTCATCGAGCCCGACAGCAAGCGCGACAGCCGTCAGGAGCAGGTCGCCAACATCTCGCGCCGCCTCAAGTTCCTCGCCAAGGAGCTGGAGATCCCCGTCGTCGCCCTGGCGCAGGTCAACCGCAGCTCCGAGGACCGCCAGGACCACAAGCCGCGATTGTCGGACTTAAGGGAGTCTGGAAGTATAGAACAAGATGCGGACACCGTCATGCTCATGCACCGCCCCGAGGCGGAACCGGGCCAGCAGGGCGAGACCATCGAGATCATCATCGCCAAGCAGCGCAACGGCCCGACCGACACCGTGACGCTCACCTTCCTCAAGCAGTTCATGCGCTTCGAGAACTTCGCCGTCGAGGCGCCGTTCAGCTACGGCCCCTGAGCCGCCCGGACTCGCGTTGTCAGCGGTCGGCCCCGCCCGGTATAGTGTCAGGGGATTGGTGACTTTCGCCACGAGGGCCTGACCATTGCCATGCGCGTAGGCAGCGGACACGACACGCACCGCCTGGCGGAAGGGCGGCCCCTGCTCCTCGGCGGGGTCCGGGTGGAGCACGACCGCGGCCTCGTCGGCCACAGCGACGCCGACGTCGTCCTGCACGCCGTGACCGACGCCCTCCTGGGGGCGGCCGGCCTGGGCGACATCGGCGACGCCTACCCCGACACCGACCCCGCCTACTGCGACTGCGACTCGCGCGTCTTCCTCGACGAGACGCTCAAGCGCTTGAACCGCGCCGGCTGGGGCGTTGTCAACGTGGATGTCACCGTCTTCGCCCAGCAGCCCAAGCTCGGATCGGTCAAGGCGCAGATCCGCGCCCGCCTGGCGGAGCTGCTGAGGCTGCCGGCCGACGCGGTGAACGTCAAGGCGAAGACCGGCGAGGGCGTGGGCGTCATCGGCCGGGGCGAGGCGATCGGCTGCCACGCCGTGGCGCTGATCGAGCGCCGCTGACTCCCCCAGGCCCCTCAAGCCCACCCGTTGCAACGGGTGGGTTTCGGCAGAACGAGTTGTGAGGTAAACAATGGCCCTGCGCGTCTACAACACGCTGACCCGCAAGAAAGAGGACTTCAAGCCGGTGCAGGCCGGTAAGGTCGGCATGTACCTGTGCGGGCCGACCGTCTACAAGCCGAGCCACGTCGGCCACATGGTCGGCCCGGTCATCTTCGACACGGTCAAGCGCTACCTCACCTACCTCGGCTACCAGGTCACGTTCGTCGTCAACATCACCGACATCGACGACAAGATCATCCACGAGGCGAACCGGCAGCAGCGCGACTGGAAGGCCCTCGCCGCGGAGGTGACGGGCGACTACCTGGGCAACCTGAAGAGGCTGGACGTCACTGGCATCGATCACTTCCCGTGTGCGACGGAGCACATGGCGGACATCCAGGCGATGATCCAGGGCCTGATCGACCGGGGCCACGCCTACCCGTCGGCTGGCGACGTGTACTTCGAGGTGGCGAAGGACCCGGACTACGGCAAGCTGTGCAACCGCGACCCGGAGCAGATGGAGGCGGGGGCGCGGATCGAGGTCAGCGACAAGAAACGCAACCCCGGCGACTTCGCGCTGTGGAAGGGGGCCAAGCCGGGCGAGCCGAAGTGGGACAGCGCGTGGGGGCCGGGCCGGCCGGGCTGGCACATCGAATGCTCGGCGATGAGCATGCGGCTGCTGGGCAAGACGCTCGACATCCACGGCGGCGGCCTGGACCTGCAGTTCCCGCACCATGAGAACGAGCTGGCGCAGTCGGAGTCGTACACCGGCCAGGAGTTCGCGAAGTTCTGGATGCACAACGGCTTGATGAAGACGGGCGATCAGAAGATGTCCAAGAGCGCCGGCAACGAGATCGTCGTCTCGAAGCTGCTGGCGCCCGCCGGGAAGCACGAACCGGAGACGCTGCGCTTCCTGCTGCTGAGCACACACTACCGCAGTCCGATCGAGTACAGCGAGGACCGGCTCGACGAGGTGCGCCGCAGCCTGGACAGCTTTCACCGCTTCTTCGAGCGCTACCAGCGCGCCACCGGAGAGAGCTTCTACCGGATCGAGGCGCCGACGAAGCGCAACAATTTCCCGGTAGACTCGCCATTCCTGAACGAGGTGACGCGGCTGCGCGACCGCTTCCTGGAGTGCATGGACGACGACTTCAACACGGGCGGCGCCATCGGCGTGCTGTACGAGCTGCTGACGTCGCTGAACCGCTTCGCCGACACGAAGCAGTTGGAAAGCGGCAAGGCGGCCGAGGCGGACCTGCGCGGGTTCCGGCAGGCTGCGGTGGCGCTGAAGGAACTGAGCCAGATCCTCGGCGTGTTCGGCGAGCCGCCCGCGGCGAAGGAAGGCGGGCAGGACGAGTTGGTCGGCGGGCTGGTGCAGCTGCTGATCGACCTGCGTGCGGAGGCGCGTAAGGCGAAGAACTTCGCGCTGGGGGATCAGATCCGCAAGCGGCTTGGTGAACTGGGGATTACGTTGGAGGACCGGCCCGGCGGGACGCTGTGGCGGCGCGGGTGATGGAACAGACGCTCACCCTCGAACAGGCACAGGAGGCCTTCCGGGCGATGGCCGCCCTGCGCGACGAAATCGCCTTCGGTTGGCTTCGAGAGGGCTGCGAATGCCGCGCCCAGCTGATGATCGAGCACCTTCAGGAGATGAGCCTGGTGCCGGGCCGAGTGTGGGCGGTCAGCGTCGGCAGGAGGCTGACCTTCCCACACCCGACACCGACGGGTCGATCGTACAAGTGGGAGAATCACGTGGCTCCCACACTCTCGGTGGAAGGCGCGGAACACGGGATCCTGGTGATCGATCCTGGTCTTTCTCAGGCAGGTCCGCTCACCTTGGGCGACTGGGCGCTGGCCATGCGGGTCAAGTCCTTCCACCTGTCAAGCGCCGGACTGGTGGAGGCGGAGATCCTGAGTCTGCATAGTGCCCGCGCACTCCGGGGAGAGGACCTCGATGCCGTGCTGTTGACTTTGAAGCTGGGGGAGGCGCCCCTTACCAATCGAGGTGGATCCGGCTTCCGGATCGGCCCGGATCCCCCGCAGGGGGTGAGCGCCTTCGCCCACCGGGAGATGAGGCGGTTCCTCGGGCTGCAGGATGCCCCGAGGCGCGAACGCCCGTGAGTAGATCGCCCGGAGAAGTCTTGCCATGCAACCGCTGATGCGCAACGTGTACGACCTGCGAGTCATTACCGCGATCGAACCTGGGGAAGGGTCTGTGCTCCTCACGTTCCAGGGCGGTGAGAGGGCGACCGTACCCACCGACCATCCCGATCTGAAACTCATCCTCGCGGAGGCGGAGCGGAGTTCGGAGTGGGGCAGCCCGGTGGGTCTAATCCTCGACCCCGCGGGCCGCGTGCTGGATCTGAGCCACACCCATGAAAGTTGCGTCCGGCGCATTGAGGACGATAGCGAGGGCCCCAACCGTCTTGCTGTCGGCTTCTGGAGTTTCTGCGCCGTCTGCTACCTGACGCGCGACCACCCGGACTTCGAGCGCATCCGCAAGACGCTGACAGAGGCTGTGGCGACCGATAAGCCTGTGGTGTTCGCCAACGAAACTTGGCCGCTCGAAGGGGAGACGGAGATCTGGAATAAGATCATGGATGTCCGCCCCGTGGAAGTCCCCGGTCGGCTGCCGCAGGCAAATGGCGCCGCCGTAACCCACGACAGCACTCCCCGGGCAGCCACGGCGGCGGAGCGCGGCGGGTGAACCGACACCGAGCCTCACCCCGAACTGTACCCTGACGACGCCTTCCTTGGTTTGGACAGTCTGCCCGTGTCGTGAATTGAGCGGAGGCGTTGTGCATGGCCGAACCCTCTGAAGTCGGAAGTCCACCCGCGGACGCCAAGGTGACATCCCACCCCGCCGGCCTGCGCATCCTCGGCATCGACCCCGGCCTGCAGATCACCGGCTACGCCGTCGTCGAAGTCCGCCCCGCACGCCCCCTCGTCCGGGAGGCCGGCGTCATCCGCTCCACCGAGGGCCGCGCCCCGGCTGAGATGGCGGTCCGCCTTTTCTCCCTGTACACTGGTATAGTGGAAGTATTGGAAGAGTTTCAGCCCGGCGTCGTGGCGGTGGAGCAGCTCTACGCCCACTACGACCACCCACGGACGGCCATCTTGATGGCTCACGCCCGCGGCGTCATCTTCCTGGCGGCGGGGCAGCGCGGCCTGCCCGTCGTCAGCTACAACGCCACCCGGATCAAGAAGACGATCACCGGCAGCGGCCGGGCCTCCAAGGAGCAGGTGCAGCGCACCATGCAGCGCGAACTTGGCCTGGCGCAGCCGCCCGAGCCGCCCGATGTCGCCGACGCCCTGGCGGCCGCACTGTGCCATTACTACCTCCAGAAACTGCCGGCGTGAGGGAGCCATGATTACCAAAATAAGCGGCGTGCTCAACCGCGTCGTGGATGACGAGGTCCGCCTGCAGGTCGGGCCGCTGGAGTATCAGGTGCTCGTGCCGGAGTTCGTCCGCCGCCAGCTGCAGACGCGCGTGGGCCAGGACTTGACCTTGCACACCAGCGAATACCTCGACGGCAACCCGATGCAGGGCCGCGTCGTGCCGCGCCTGATCGGCTTCCTCAACGAGGCCGAGCTGGACTTCTTCGAGCTGTTCTGCACCGTGGACAAAGTCGGCACGCGCAAGGCGCTCAAGGCGCTGACGCGGCCGATCCGGGAGATCGCCGACGCCGTGCAGCGCCAGGACTCGAAGTGGCTGACCACCCTGCCCGGCGTCGGCGCCGCCACCGCCGAGCAGATCGTGGCGACGCTGCGGCGCAAGGTGACGAAGTTCGCGCTGATGGCGCCGCCGGCCATCGAGGGCGCGCCGGCGGGGGCCACCGTGGTGGACGGCAACGTCCTGGAGGACGCCTACCAGGCGCTGATGAGCGTCGGCCACGGCCCGGCCGAGGCGCGCGACCGCCTCGACCGGGCGCTGGCGGGCGGCCGCAGTTTCAAGTCGGTGGAAGACGTGTTGACCGCGATTTACAAGTCGGGGAAGTAAAGGAGTGGCGGGGACCCAGGGGGTGCGACCCCTGGGCTTGACCGCCCCACCAGACGAGGTCTTCATGGTACGTGAAGCAGTTGTTCAGGGCGACCCGGGCGGCGAGGACCGCGAGCGCGACGCGGCCCTGCGGCCGCGCTGGCTGCGCGAGGTCATCGGCCAGAAGGCGGTCGTGCAGCGCCTCGGCATCGTCATCAACGCCTGCCGCAAGCTCCGCGAGCCGGTCTCGCACATCCTCTTCGATGGCCCGCCCGGCCTCGGCAAGACCACCTTCGCCACCGTCCTGCCCAACGAGATCGGCACCGCGCTGCAGATGACCAGCGGCCCGGCCCTCAGCAAGCCCTCCGATCTGCTGCCGTTCCTCACCAACGCCGCGGAAGGCTCGTTCCTCTTCATCGACGAGATCCACCGCATGCCGCGCGTTGTCGAGGAGTTCATCTACCCGGCAATGGAGGATTTCCGGATCGACATCGTGCTCGGCGAGGGCGTCAACGCCCGCACGATCTCGATGAAGCTGCAGCACTTCACGCTGATCGGCGCCACGACGCGCAGCGGCATGCTGTCCAGCCCGATGCGCGACCGCTTCAAGATGCACGAGCACCTGGAGTTCTACACGGTCGAGGAGCTGTCGCAGATCGTGCGCGTCAACGCCCGCAAGCTGAAGACGGAGGTCACCGACGACGCGGCCGAGGAGCTGGCGCGGCGCAGTCGCGGCACGCCGCGCATCGCCAATACCCGGCTGTGGTGGGCGCGGCACTTCGCCACCAGCGAGCACGACGGCCGCGTCACCCTGGACGTGGCCAAGGCGGCGCTGGCGATGACGGAGGTGGACATCGAGGGGCTGGACAAGCAGGACCGGCGCTACCTGGAGACGCTGATCGGCGTTTTCGAGGGCGGGCCGACGGGCGTCGAGGCGCTGGCGGCGACGATGAACCTGCCGGCCGACACGCTGAGCGACGAGATCGAGCCATACCTGCTGCGCGAACAGTTCATCATCCGCACGCCGCGCGGCCGGCTGGCGACGCCGCGGGCGTATCAGCACCTCGGCCGGCCGATGAAGCCGAGACGGCCGAACGATGACCAGGGACTCCTGTTCGAGTAAGTAGGGCCCGTGAGCCGAGTTGGGCCGAGCCGATCCTTGTTCTCAAGGGTCAGGCGGCAGGTGCCGCGGGCGATGTCCCAGAGC
>JBBRPS010000266.1:0-11914 GCA_038227745.1 Gemmatales bacterium
CGCTCGGCGCCGCTTTCTTTGTCGAACAGCGCCTCGCCCTCGCGCAGAAAAGAAAGAGCGAAAGCGGCGCCGAGCGCCGCACTCCAAAGCGCGCCCCCGCTACACTCGACCGCAAACCGCTCTAAACGACCACGCCGTCGCGCTGATCGCCGTCGAGGGCCGCGGCGGTCTCACGAGCCGCAGCCTGATGGCCGGCCGGCAGGTGGTCCATCGCCATGATCGCCGTCGAGGACGGCGGCGCTCTCAGGGGACCGAGTGGCCCGAGCAGATTCAGTTCCACACCGCTGCTCACCAGCGGCGGGTGCCCCTTGCCGCTCTGGTCCGCCTGCCAGCTCGTCACGACCTGCTCCCACGTCAGCGGCACCGCGGCGAACATCACGCGGCGCACGTCCAGCGGCGGCCACTCCGGCACCGGCATCCCTAACCCGTTCGTCGCCGGCACCCGCCCCCGTTGGTCCACCAGGTTGTACCGGACCGCCGTGCCGTGCCGCCGGTCCAGCCACACCAGCAAGCCGTTCTCCTGGATGTCGTAGGACACCGCGGCAGGAGGCAGGTTGGCCCGCACCTGCTCGCGCACCAGGTCCACCCCCGCCAGCTTGTACAGGCTCGCCAGCGCCGTGTTCAGGGCCTGCGTCTGCTCCGCGGTCAACTGCCCCAGCCAGCCGGGGTCGCGGACGTGGCTCACCAGCCAGCCGGCACACTCCTCGAACTCCAGCCATACCGTCCGCTCCGCGTGCCGGCCGTGGACCAGCTCCACGCTGATCCGGTTGCACCCCAGCGTCACCCGGCCGACCGACAGCCCCTGCCCCTCCCAGCCCGCGCTCTGGTTGACCAGGTAGACCAGCTCGCGCGTCACGAACCGCTTGATCGCCTCCTCCACCTCCTCGAGGGCGCGGCGGTAGGCGCGCGACCGCCGCCAGTTGCCCGTCACGCGTGCCCGCCGCTCCGCCTTGCGCAGCCGGGCGTACAGCTTCGGCACGGTGCCGGAGTGGAAGCCCGGCCGCAGCAGCCGCCGCACCGTCTCGCCGTGCGCGCCGACCGCCAGCGGCTTCAGGGCGGCCGACCGATTCGCCCGGTACAGGCTCCAGCTCTCCTTCATCTCCCAGAAAAGGAAGCCGAAGACGTCCGGCAGGTGGAACAGGATCAGCCAGCCGAGCACGAAGGCCGGCACGCGCAGGGCGGCCGGCCACCCCGCCAGGGCGCCGTTTAGCCAAGCCGGCAGGATCACCAGCGTGAGCGGGGCCATGAACTTGGCCGCCAGGTAGGAGACCGGCGCCTTGAGGGGGTTGTAGCCCGGCTCGATCAGCACGACGATGATGAACCGGGCCAGGTAGGCGATCGGGAACCAGAGCAGGCTGAGGACCGTGCGGACCACCAGCGACAGCCGCCCCTCGCCGCTGCGGAACCACAGCCACTCGTCCACGGCGAACAGGAACGCCTCGACCGCGTCGGTGATCTGCTTGAAGACGCGCGTCACCAGGTGGATCAGGCCCGGGATGAGGCCGCCGCGCAGCAGCTCGAAGGAGCGGTGCAGGGCCTGGTTGAGCCCCTCGTTGACCGCGTGCCCCATCCGCGAGTTGAGCATGAAGTGGACGGCGAGGAAGATGCCGATCCGCGCCAGCCAGGTGTTGAAGGGGTCGGGCCACCAGAACCAGAGTAGGAAGCAGATCACGAGCGGTTTGAAGGCGTACCAGTAGAAGAGCTGGAACGACCAGCTCGTGACGATGTAGCGCAGGGCGGGGATCTGAACGAGCTTCAACGGCCAATCGACCAGGACGGTGCGCGCGGCGCGGGACGCCTTGGCCAGTAACCGCCGGCACTTGCGCCGGAAGCCCGCGTGGTGCAGCAGGGCGAGCAGGAAGAGGCCGAGGAGCGCGATGCTCGGGAAGTAGACGTAGTCCGGGAGGCGGTAGTGCTGGTAGGCCGTCAGCCGGGCCGCGGCCGCCGCGGGGCCGCCCAGGGCCGTCTGCCCCGCGAGCGCTGCGACGGCGGCCGGGGTGGGCTGCAGGGCGGCGGCGAGGGGGCCGCTGATGAAGAACCCGAGCACCACGGTGAACATTTCCACCAGCATCCACGCCCCGCCGAACGGCAGCAGCAGGAAGCGCGTCAGTAGCCGGCCGGTCCAGGTGCCGAAGCTCAGGGCGGTCGTGCGCTCCAGCAGGCGCATGTAGATCTCGCTCGGGCGGTAGACGCCGTCCAGGAGGGTACTCAGGCGGCGGTCGAGGCGCAGCAGCGGGTCGCCGCGGATGAACTCCTGCGGGTCGGACAGGTCGTGGAGCTTGAGTTGGTTGCGCGAGATGGTGTCGCGCAGGTCGCCGTAGGTCAGGTAACCGCTCTCGATGATGCGGTCGATGATCTCCTCGATGATCTTGTTGTAGGCGGTGCGCTCCGGCGGGTTCTCCGGCCTCAAGCCGACGTCCTGCAGGGCGTGGGCCAACACGGGGCGGAAGCGCGCGCGCAGGCGCTCCTCGCAGCCCTCCAGGGCCGCCAGCAGCAGGCTGTTGAAGTGCTGGCGGTCGGCGTCGGACAGCCGGGCCATGGTCAGGCGCTGGGCGGCGGCGCGCAGGTGCTTGATGACCAGGACGTGGCGCTGGCTGGGCAGCGGCCGCTTGATCGGCTTGCGGCCCGCGGAGAGGGCCCACTCGACCAGGTCGAGGGCATAGATGTCGCGCTCGGAGTCGAGGCACGCCTTCTGCAGGTCGAAGAGCAGGGCGGCCTCGACGGGATAGGCGCCCTGGTCGGCCTTGTCGAGCAGGGCCGGCAGGTCCTTCGTCCACTCGGCGGCGTCCGCGTCGGACAGTTCCAGGGCGTCCTGCAGGCGGGCGGTGAGGCGCTGCAGGTACTGGATGGCTTCGGCGCGGGTGCCGAACGACAGGGCGCCGGGGGCGACGCGGGCGGCGCGCATGCGCAGGATGGCGGCGCGGACGATGTTGCCCGTCTTCGCGGCGCGCTCGGAGGCGTGGACGAGCTTCCAGTAAAACTCCTGGGACTCGTCGGGCCGGTCCTCGGTGCCGCGACGGGCGGTCGGATCGGGGGCGTCGGCCAGGCGCGTCTGGTGGCAGAGGGCCTCGGCATCGACGTCCTGGCCGAGGACGCGCTCGATGCGCTCGAAGTCGCGCGCCCCGGGGAAGTAGACCGGCAGTAGATCGGGGGCGAAGTAGCGCAGGTCGAAGTAGACGGCGGCGAACTCGATGTAGACGTTGCGCTCGTCGGCCTCGCGCAGGAGGTACTGGTCCTGAACGAGGACGGTGCGGATCTCCTCGAACTCGACCTGGCCGATCTGTTCGATGCGGTCGCGGATGTCGGCGAGGGTGAGCCGGCCGTCGGCGTGGCGCTCCTCAAGGTGCAGGTGGATCTTCGCGTGGAAGAGGCGCTGCCAGTAGCGGCGGAGGAGAAAGTCGCGGTTCTCGGCGGCGAGGTCCTCGCCGGGCGGCCGGGCGATGAGGATGACGGTCGGCGGCAGGAGTTGGTCGGCCTCCAGCTCGAGCTCCTCCTGCTCGACGTGGCGGAAGAGGACCTGGCGATCAACGACGCAGGACTGACGGTGCGGCACGGTCCAGAGGAGGTTGGGCAGGCGGTTGACTTCCTGGATGACCCGTTCGAGGACGCGCTGGGACACGAGGACGGCGGCCGGGTCCGCGGCGCGAAGGATCTTTTGCAGTTCGAGCAGTTTCATGCGGGCTCCTGTGGGGCGCCGCGGTGGGCGGGGCGCGTCGCCGGACTGCCATCACTGTACCGGGTGGCGGGCAGTCCGGATACGGAAAACTAGCACAGTTTGCGGGCGCGTGCGGCGGCAATAGCAAAGGGCGAGTGCGGACTGCCGCACTCGCCCTGGATACGCGCCGTGACAACCCGGCTCGCGGCCGGCCCGCTCAGTGCCGGTCCTCGTGGTGCTCCTCAATGCGGTGCTTCAGGTTCGGCCCGTCGGTCGCGTAGGCGCCGACGCCGCCCTGGTAACGGCGGCCGTGCCACCAGTTCAGCATCACGCGGCGATGGAACCGCCAGCCGCTGTAGTCCCATCCCCACGTCCCCTCATCGGGGTGCGGCAGGTCGCCCTTGCGGCAGCACGGGTTGCCGCCGCCGACGTAGTAGCCGACGTAATGCCCCGTGTCGGAGTGGACCGCCAGGCAGGACGTCTCCTGGGGCCAGCCGGCGCGGCAGTGGTCCCCCTCGGTGTGTTCGATCGGCGTGAGGATCGGCGGCTCGACGGCCACCGGTGTGACCACCGGCGCCTCGGGCACGAGAGGCGCCGCCGGGTCGACCGGGCGCGACACGATCGGCGCCTGCGCCGCGGCCGCGCCGAGCCACAGCCCGAGCGCCAGCCCCGGGCCGACGGCCGCGAGGAATAACTTGGAACGCATTGGGGTCCTCCGGGAACAGGGGTCAGAAGGCAAAAGGCAGCAGGCAGCGGATAAGCCCACGGGCCGCGCCCCGTGGGGCCTCACCCCCACTGCCTGCTGCCTACTGCCTACTGCTCGTTAATCGAGCGGGTTACGGTCGAATTTCTGGTACGGCAGGCGCACGCCCTTGACGAACGCCTGGTCGGCGCGGATGTTCGCCGGCGAGGCGAAGCCGTTGATGCCGAACGACGTCACCACGTCGTCCTCATCGACGCCGTCGCCCGAGACGCCGAAGCCGCCCACGATCTGCTGCTGGCCGTTGACGTTCTTGTACACCCCCGAGCTGCCGGGGAAGAACACGATGCCGCTCTGGTTGGCCAGGTTATTCGGGTCGTGGAAGTTCGTATTCGGGTTGAAGGCGTCGCGGCCGAGGATGCTCGTGAACGCCGACGCCGGCAGCGGCGCCCCCGTGTTCAGCCCCGTCCTCGGGTCGGTGCCGGGGTCGTTGAGGATCGAGAACGGTCCTGGCGGCTTGCCGTCGATCCCCTCCGGGAAGAACGGCAACGCCAGGTAGCGGAAGGTCCGGTTCGTCAGCGAGGTGCCCGGCGGCAGCAGCGTTGCGGGACCCGGCGGGCCGGTCGCGACCTGATCGACGGTGACGATCTGGGCCGGGTCGTCGTAGTAGGCGACGTTGCGCGCCTTGGCCACCGCCACCTGGATCGAGAACACCGTCGCGTCCTGCATGCGGAACAGGCCGAGGATCGCGCCGGTCGAGTCGGCCACCGCAAACACCATGCGCGTCCGCTCGCCGAGGGGCAGGCGGATCTGGGCGCGCGTCGTGTTCGCCGCGTTGATGCCCTGGTTGATGATCTGCTGCACCTCCGTGGCGCTGATGCCGACGCCAGCGTGCGGCGTCACCAGCCAGCCGTCCGGCGCCGTCATGCCGTCGAGGGTGTTGTTGGGGGGATTGGCGGCGGGCGTCACGCGCTGGTTCGGACCGCCGCTGTTGGGGTCCCCCAGGCCGACGCCGAAGCTCTGCGACGCATTGACGAGGTTCTCCGGCCCCTGCAGGCCGCCCGGGCCAATCGTGTCCAGGGTGACGCCGACCAGGTCGATGCGGCCGAAGGGGATGTCGAAGCCGGCCGGCGCCGCCACGCCGCCCAGGGCGCCGACCCGGTAGCCGGCACCGGAACTGCCCCCGGTCGCGGCGAAGGCGATGAACTCGGCCTGGAGCGCGAGGTCGGGCTTGGTCGGGTCGAAGTTGACATTGAGGCTGGAGTTCTCCTCGTCGGCGAAGCCGGTCTTGCCCGGGAAGAAGACGCCGATGCCGCCCACCAGGGTACCGTTCTTGAAGATCGGGACGCCGCCCGGCAGGGTGCCGATGCCGCGCGGCTGCGCGTTCGGCTGGAGTCCCGTGATGGCGCCGTAGGACAGCGGCGGCGTGAGCGTCTTGCCGGCCGGGATGAACAGCGGATTTACGTTGAAGCGGGTGCCAAAGGGGAGCGGGGTGCCGTCGGCGGCCGTGAGGGTGTCGCGGTTGGTGCCCTCGATGCTGAACAGGTCCACCTGGGGAGTGAACGGGATGTTGGGCGGGAAGTGGCCGCCGAGCCCGATCGGGGCCACGAAGCCCGGGCCGCGCACGGTCGAGTTCGGGTCGGGGATGCTCGGGTTGGATTCCACCTCGCGCTGCGTGATCGTGGTCTGGCTGATGAACCGAATGGTGCGCGACGTCAGCGGGGCGGTGTTGTTGGCGAAGAACGCGGCGGTGCGCGCCTCGGCCATCGCCCCGTCGATGGCGAACGTCAGCTTCGCGGGGTCGCCCCTGATCGCCGGATCGACGTTCCCCTCGACGCGGACGCCCAGCAGGTTGCCGCCCCGGTCCAGGATGGCCACGATGGCGTCATCGCGCTGGGTGGCGGCGGCCGCCCGCTGCAGCAGGGTGTTGACTTCGTCGGCCGTGATGTTCGTCCCCGGGCCCGCGGGGATCCCGCCCACCGGCAGCAGCGGGGCCACGTCGCCGGCGATCAGGGCGGGCGTACGCCGGTCTTCCAGCATTTCGAGCGTGGGCTGATAGGTCGCCCGCGTGGGTGCCGCCTTCTTGCGGCCACCGCCCAGGAGTGAGAGGAACGGGTTCATGAGATAATCCTCGTGGGGATCTCCGCCGGGCCCTCGGGCCGGAGGGATCGACTGCCGCAGGCAGGGAAAGGCCGCGTCGGGTTTGTCTCCGCCCCGTGCGGGGCATGGGGCTTGGGGCCGTTTGCAGGCGGGTGCAGCGGTGGCGAGAGGCTGGGTTTACCCCGGCCATCTGGCCTGGACGGCGGGGGCAAGCCCCGCCGCTCGCTCCACGCGCTCGCCAACCGCTCTAGTATCCCGACAGGCTCGACTTGTAGGGTGGGCACTGCCCACCGTGTAGCGACCGGTGGGCAGTGCCCACCCTACAAGTCGAGCCTGTCGGCCCACTAGTAGCGGAACTCCAGGCCGAAGTTCACGCCCTGCGCCCAGAAGCCGGTGTCGTTGAAAATCGGCGCCGGACGGGCGGGGCCGCCGGCGATGCCCGCGAACAGGCTGGTCGGCAGGGCCGCCGGGTTCACGCGCCGGTCGATCTGGTCGCCGGGGCGCGCCACGTCGCTCCAGTAGATGAACGTGTAGCCGACGTAGGCCCGCAGGCACTCGAAGATGCGGTAGCCCACGTTGACGCCGACCTCCGGCACGACGGAGAACGTGTCGCGGCTGAAGCGGCCGCTGTTCGTCGCCTGCGCCAGCAGGCCGCCGCTGGTCACGCTCCGCGGTCCGCCGGTCGGGGTGATCGCCGTGGCGCCGCCGACATCAAGGACCTCGTGCGTGTTGCCCAGCGCCACCTTGGTCACGACCGTCACGTCCCAGTGCCTCCAGTTCACGCTAGCCCGGGCGCCGACCTGGCCGCCGTAGAACCAGTTGCGGGCGCCGAACGAATCGTAGGTCTGGATGGAGTTGTTCGGCAGCAGCGGCGCGGTGGCGAGGGTGCGGGTGTCCTCAAGGAGGGTCACATCCTCGTCGAGCTGCAGGTAGCGGAAGCCGATGAGGGCATCGAGCCGGCCGTGGCAGCCGCTCAAAATGTTCGCCGCGCCGTTGAACTCGAACCCCTGCAGGTAGCTGCGCGAGTACGCGCCCACGCTGCCGCCGACCACGCCGGGGAAGATCGACAGCGAGGCGTCGTCGCGCCCGTTCAGGGCGTCGAAGAACGGCCGGCCCACGACGAGGGTCGAGCCGGCGGCGCCGGTACCCGAGGCGAACTGGCCGACGGAGCGCGTGCCGAGGAAGAAGTAGCCGCCCTCCACGCCGAAGCTCTGCTCCTCGTCCAGCCAGTAGCCGGCGCTGAAGCGGGCGCCGCTGCGGTCCTCGTTCTCCTGGCTGGAGTTGCCGAAGATCACCTGGGTGCCGGGCTGGCCGAGGGCGCCGGGCCGGGCGTCGGCGGCGGAGCCGGTGGTCAGCAGCGGCGGCAGGTTACTGTTGCGGATACGCCAAAGGAGGTATTCTGCCTGGACCCAAAGGCGCGGCTTGTGGTGCTCCTCCTCGCCCTCGTGGTGCTCCTCCTCGGCCTCGTGGTGCTCCTCCTCGTGGGCCTCGTGGCCCTCGCCCTTCTCGGCGTGGCCTCCCTCCGCGCCGCGGCCGTCCTCGGCGAACGCGCTCCGGGGCAGGCCGCCGGGGGCGGCGACCGCCGGGAAGGGCGACACAGTCGCGCTCGGGGCGCCGGGCGGCGTTTGCCCCGGCGCCAGGCCGGCGCTGGCAAGGAAGAGGGTCACGCAGCCGAGAATGCCATTTCTCATCGGAACTCCTGTGCAGGCACCCCCGGGGTCGCCGGCGGGGTCTTAACAGAGGAAGAGGAAAGGGTTCCGCGGTCGGAAGGGACGCGACTCTCGGAGGCGAAACGATGGCGCCGCTTCTGAGGGGTTTATCGGCATTGCGGCGCCGTTTCCTGAAAGAGGTGAAAAAAACGTCGGGTGCGGCCTCATCCGGGAGTTCGGTTTCGCCGCGAGCCCCCGGCGAATGGGTACGCGGGACTGGTGGCTGGAGCGGTTTGCAGGGCAAGGGCGAGTTGCTGGGCTTGCCCCCGCTGCCCGGTTAGCCCAGCCCGGGCATGCCCGCGCTGCATTGACGGCCTGTCCGGGACGAACCGGGATAGGCTGCCCCCGCCCGAATCGTTATACCTACTGGATGAAGACCGTTGACGAGCTGAAGGCGGTTTACGACCTGCCCCTGCCCGAGTTGCTGTTCCGCGCCGCCGAGGTCCACCGGGCGCACCACGACGTCCGCGACATCCAGCGCTGTGCCCTGCTCAGCATCAAGACCGGCGGCTGCCCCGAGGACTGCGGTTACTGCGCCCAGAGCGCCCGCTACCAGACGGGCGTCAAGGCCACGCCGCTGATGAGCGTCGCGGAGGTCCGCGCGCGGGCGGCGCGGGCGCGGGAACTCGGAGCGACACGGTTCTGCATGGGCGCCGCCTGGCGCGGGCCGCGCGACGGCGAGGCGTTCGAGCAGGTGCTGGAGATGGTGCGGTCGGTGCGGGCGCTCGGCATGGAGGCGTGCGTGACGCTCGGCATGCTGACCGACGAGCAGGCCCGCCGCCTGCGCGACGCCGGCCTGACCGCCTACAACCACAACCTCGACACGTCGCGCCGCCACTACGACACGGTCATCACCACGCGCACCTACGACGACCGCCTGGAGACACTGCGGACCGTGCAGCGGGCCGGCATTTCCGTCTGCTGCGGCGGCATCCTGGGCATGGGCGAGAGCGAGGAGGACCGCCTGGCGCTGCTGGCCGAGTTGTCCGCGCTGGAGCCGCCGCCCGACAGTGTGCCGATCAACTGCCTGGTGCCCATCGCCGGCACGCCGCTGGAGGGCGCGGCGCCGGTCGATTCGCTCCAGCTCGTGCGCCTGATCGCCACGGCTCGAATCGCGTTCCCGAAGGCCCGCGTGCGCCTCAGCGCCGGCCGCGACCGGATGAGCCGCGAGTTGCAGGTGCTGTGCTTCCTCGCCGGGGCGAACTCGATCTTCTTCGGCGAAAAGCTGCTGACGGCGCCGAACCCCGGCGCCAGCGAGGACGCCGAACTGTTCCGCGCCATGGGCCTGCCCGTTCCCACCGCCTGTTCTCCCCTCGCTCCCGTTTCGGGGGAGAGGGGTCGGGGGTGAGGGGGTCCGTAGGAGGGGGCTCCGTCCCCCGACCTGTAGGTCGGGGGACGGAGCCCCCTCCTGCGAACGGTTTGCCAACCGGCCCTACACAGGTGCGTCCATCTCCAGCTTGCGCCAGTCGAGGAGGCACTTCGCCTCTTCGCCGACCAGAAAGGTTTTGACACCCAGGCCCACGACGAGACCGTGGCCCAGGTCTTGCCAGTCGTTCATGCGGCCGAGCTTCAGCTTGGGATCGCTCTGGCGGTGCGCCTCTGGGTACAGCGCGGGCAGGAAGACGTCGCCGGCGGCCCCCTCGTGCAGTTCCAGCCGGGCGGAGGCCCACAGCAGATCCCGTGGGAACTTCGGCGGGTTCAGCGCCAGAAGGTTGACCTGCTCCAGCGGCACCCAGTAATACTGCCCCAGCGCCATCACCTCCAGGACCGTGCCGAAGCGGTCGTCGCCGTCGCGCAACCCCTCGAAGGCCACGCCGTTCAACGTGCCGCGCAGGACCGGCAACTGTTCGTTCGCCCGGACCAGCAGCGCCCCGGCCTGCTCGACCTGGCCCTCCTGCAACGCCGTGGCGGCCTGAACGCGGAGCGCGACATGTGCGGGCGGTTCGGCCAGGAACTGCGGCGCCCCCTTCTGCTCGAAGACCTGCCGCCGCTGCCGCTCCGCGTCGAGCAGCTTGCGGTAGCTCAACACGGCGGCGGCGAGTTCCATTTCGTCGTACTGGAGGGCGTCGACCTGGCGCTGCGCCCGGTCGAGTTCTCCGGCGAAGGCGAGCAACTCGAACAGGAACAGGCGGCGCGCGTGGTCGCCGGGGTTGGCCTTCACCTCCTTCACCTGCGCCTCGATGGCCTCCGCCAGGTTCCCCACCTTGAAAAGCTCGCCGGCATTCATGAAGGCACCTCAGAAAGGGCGGGCGGGGGGAAGGCCCCCGCCCGCCTGCGCACTCCGTAGGGGGCCGCAACCCGGGGCTGCGGCCCGAGGGACACGGCCCGGGATCAGGTCACGCTCTCGTTGTTGGTGGTGAGGTTCCAGGAGGCGTCCTTGAGGGTGCCGGCGGTGCCGTCCTTCTTCTGCGGCCAGTATTCGACCTTGACCGTCGCGAACGAGAAGCTCACCGACTCGGCCGGCGTGTCGTCGCCGCCCGTGCTGCCCGACCACTGGATGTTGTCCACGTACACCTCACCGAACGTGTACACCAGGTAGACCAGCGGGGTCTTGCCGCCCGCCTTGCGCAGGGTGACGACGGCGGTGTCGTAGAAGGAACCCATGCAGCAACTCTTGAACAGCCCCGGCGAGGCGTTGTCCGTCCTCTTCATGATGTTGAAGCTGCTGATCGACACCTTGCCGCCGCCACTGCCGGTCGTGCCCGAGCCGACGGTGGAGGGATTGCTGGCCCCGAAGGAGAACGACAGGATCTCCCAGGCCTTTTTCGCGCTGAAGTCCTTGTCGGTGGTCTCGCCCTCGGCCGGCACCGCGCCGCCGGTCACGTACATGAATGCATCGAACGCCATACTCGCACTCCTCCACGAAGCATAGACGACAGCAACCGCGGGCCGGGGCTCTGTCGCGACCCAGGTGAGCCGATCGGCGACACGGCCGCCGTCGGAACTTATAAGGCACAGATCAGGAGGGAGGGCCGGCGGCTGTCCTGCCGGCCCATTTCCCGAGCCATTCACCGCTCTACAGGTTATATGTCTTTTCTGACGGAAACCGGAACAAGTATTTCTGGGCGGCGCCGCGGCGCCAGCTGCACTGCCGAATGAGGGGTCGTGGTCCCTCGCCCCCGAGGGGGGGCGAGGGAGGAGAACAGCGTGAGGGGACGGCGGCCGGGCGCTCAGGCCTTCTTGGGCACCTCGGCGACCAGGCGCATCGACGTGGTCAGGGTTTCGAGCTGGAAGTGCGGCCGCAGGTAGGCGACCGCCTCGTACCAGCCGGGCTTGCCCTTGACCTCCCGCACGTCCACGCGGGCCTCGGCGAGCGGCCGCTTGGCCTTGGTCTCGTCACTGGCGCCGGCGGGGTTGACGCAGTAGTTGTTGATCCACTTGTTCAGCCACGCCGAGCAGTCCGACACCTCCATGAACGAGCCGAGCTTGTCGCGGGCCATCACCTTGAGATAATGGGCGAAGCGCGACGTGCAGAGCAGCAGGTTGAACTTCGACGACAGTTCGGCGTTGGCGTTGGCCGCCGGGTCGAAGTAGGTCTTCGGCTTCTGGCACGATTGCGCCCCCATGAAGACGGCGAAGTCGCGGCCCTTGTTGTGCAGCAGCGGCAGGAAGCCGAGGTTGGACAGCTCGAACTCACGGCGGTCGGTGATGGCGATCTCGGTCGGGCACTTCATGGCCACCTCGCCGTCGTCGGTGGGGAAGGTGTGGACCGGCAGGCCCTCGACCTTGCCGCCGCCCTCCACGCCGCGC
>JBBRPS010000267.1:0-11877 GCA_038227745.1 Gemmatales bacterium
CTAAACGGCTACAGATTTCTGCCGCCGTGTACTAGCAGCGGCAGGGGTCGCGTTGACGGTGGCCCAGAGGCGGTGGTGCCTGATCTCGTGCTTGCCGCCGATGCGATATCCCGTCGCCGTTGCAGAACCGCCTGTTTAGTGGACCCCCTGGCCCAGCCAAGTTTGCACGGCGGGACTCCCGCCCCTGTCGGAATGGCAGTTGAGCGACCAGTTCGTCTACCACCCTCGCCGCAGGGTGAGTAAAATCAAGTTCTGAACGGGAACAACCCCTTGCAGGGTGGAATAACCATGTCCGACAGCAACGATGACCTGACGGTTGAACTCAAACGACGGCTCGAAGAAACTCGCCTGCCCGCGGCTCTGTAAAGAACAGATCCTCGCGGAGCTGCCGCCCCCAGAGGAACGGGAACGGCTGTTCCGGGAACTGCAGGAGAAGGGCGGGCTGTCGTCCGAGCAGTTCTTCGCTTCCCTGGGCCTGGAGGTCGAGCCACAGCCGTGAGCCAACCAAGCGGGGGCGTACCGCCCTACCGAGTCGTCTACTCGGGCCAGTGCCGTGAGGAGACGAGGCAACTGCTGGCGCGGGCAGGGGCGAAGGGGCGCTTCGCAGAAGTCGCACAGGCTGTGCGAGACGTCAACACCCGCCTGGAATGGATTCCGCTGGATTTCGGCGAACCTCTCCAGGATCTCGTCCACCTGGGAATCAAGGAACACATCGGAGTCCTCGCGCCGCTGGTGGTCAAGTACGGCGTTGACGAGGCCAGGCGCATCGTCAACGTTGCTCTCCCCTTCGATCTCCTCCCCAAGAGCGGGCTAGGAAGCGCGCCACGAGGCGGCGGATGCCGTCGTCGGCGCTGGCGGTCATCTGCTTCCAGTGCATGGGGCGCGCCCCGCGCTCCTTCTTGTCGCCCACCAGCGGCACGACCAGGGTGCCCTCCTCCACGCAGAGCGGCACCGCGAACCTGCCCTCGACGAACAGTTTGATGGCGTGGAGCCGCTGCTTGCCATCGAGAACCCACCAGTGTTCTTCGTCCTCGCCCTTGGCGATCAGGTGGATCGAGCCGATGGGGGCAGGCCACCCTCTTCGGGTTGGGAGGAGAGGATGAAGCCGAGAGCGGGACAGGCTCACGGAGCCGCCGCAGGGAACTTCACGCACACGGTCTTCGGCTCGGTGAAGAAGTGCAGCGCCTCGTCGCCGCCCTCGCGGCCGACGCCGCTGTCCTTCACGCCGCCGAACGGCGTGCGCAGGTCGCGCAGCAGCCAGCAGTTCACCCACACCGTCCCCGTCTCCAGCCGCTCCGCCACCCGGTGCGCCCGCGCCAGGTCGCGCGTCCACAGCGACGCCGACAGCCCGAACGGCGTGCCGTTCGCGTAACGCACCGCCTCGTCCTCGTCGCGGAATGGCGTGACCGTGACGACCGGGCCGAAGATCTCCTCCTGGTTCACCCGGCAGTCCATCGGCAGGTCCACGATCACCGTCGGCTCGACGAAGTAGCCGCCCGCACAGCGTCCGCCCACCGACGCCGCCGCGCCACCGCACAGGAGGCGACCGCCCTCCTGCCGCGCCAGGTCGAGGTACGAGGTCACCTTGGCCAGGTGGCCTTTCGAGATGAGCGCCCCCAGGTCGGTGTCGGCTTCGAGGGGGTCGCCTACCTTGAGCCGCCGCGTCTGCGCGACGAAGCGTTCGACGAAGGCGGCGTAGACCTTCTGCTCGACCAGGATGCGCGAGCCGCACAGGCAGATCTCGCCCTGGTTGTCGAAGGCCGAGCGGACGGCGGTGGTAACGGCCACGTCCATGTCGGCGTCGGCGAAGACGACGTTCGGGTTCTTGCCGCCCAGCTCCAGGGTGAGCTTCTTGAACCGCGGCGCCGCGGTGCGGGCGATCTCCGCCCCGGTCATGGTGCCGCCGGTGAACGAGATCGTGCGGACCGCCGGGTGGCCGACGAGGGCCGCCCCGACCTTGCCGCCGAGGCCGTGGACCACGTTCAGCACGCCCGGCGGCAGGCCCGCCTCGGTGCAGATTTCCGTCAGCAGGTGGGCGGTCATCGGCGCCAGCTCCGACGGCTTGGCGACCGCCGTGTTGCCGGTCGCCAGCGCGGGGGCGATCTTCCAGCTCAGCAGGTAGAGCGGCAGGTTCCACGGCGAGATGAGGCCGGCGACGCCGCGCGGCTGGCGCAGGGTGTAGTTCAGGGCGACGCTGTCGGTGCGGTAGGCCTCGGAGTGGGTGTGGAGGATGGCGGTCGCGAAGAAGCGGAAATTGCTGGCGGCGCGCGGGATGTCGAGCGTGCGCGCCAGGCGCAGCGGCTTGCCGGTGTCGATGCACTCGGCGAGAGCGAGACGTTCGAGGTCGGCGTCGATGCGGCGGGCGATGTCGAGGAGGAGCCGCGAGCGCTCGGCGGCGGGGGTGCGCGCCCAGGCGGGGAAGGCCTGCGCCGCGGCCTGGACTGCGGCCTCGACATCACGGGCGTCGCTGTCGGCGATGCGCGCGTAGACCTGGCCGGTGGCGGGGTCGAGGTTGTCGAGATGGCGGCCCGACTGCGGCTCGACGGGACGGCCGGCGATGAAGTTGGGGATGTGGAACATTCGCTCGTTTCCTGCAGGGGTCGAGTTTGCCGTGCTTGCAGTGGTGCCCGTGTCGGGGCGTGATGCCCGTTCCCGGGAACGGGGCAGTCCCTCTGCCTTCATCCTACCCCAGCCCTGCTTCGCAGTGGGGATCAGGCGGCGATTTCTTACCGCGGGCATGTTGACTGAAAGGGCGGATCCCCTAGAATTGGGGAAAGAGAATTGCTCAACGGGGGTAGCAGGCTCGAGGTCAAGGGAGACCAGCCATGTTTATCGGCCGCCAAGCGTGGACCTTCCGCGCTCACGAAGATTACGACCCCAATCAGATAGGGGCGATCTCACAAGTACGAGTGGCGGCCGCCTTGATCGAGGCGGGGAAAATTGTTTTAATGTCCTGGATTCTACCGCTCCGCTATGACATGGTGGTGGACGAAGAGGGGCGGTTTTTCCGCATTCAATCGAAGACAGGGCATATATTTCAAGGTGCCGTCGGCTTCCCGACGCAATCGCTTCGGGCAGCGAAACGTGAGACGGGCTGGCGCAGGCTGGCTTCTAATTACCAAGGGGAGGTGGAGTACTTCGGCGTGTATTGTCCCGACAACGGGCAGGTGTATCTCGTCCCGATCGAGGACGCGCAAACCAATCGGATGACTTTTCTCCGTATTGACCCGCCGAAGAATAACCAGAAAAAGCGGATTCGTTGGGCAAAGAATTATGAGGTCAAGCCAGGAATCACCTTGGCCAGACCTGTTTCAGGAACGCTGGGGCCGTAGCTCAATTGGGAGAGCGCGGCGTTCGCAATGCCGAGGTTACGGGTTCGATCCCCGTCGGCTCCACCTCGCAAAAACCTCCGATCCGTCGGAGGTTTTTGCGTTTCCTGATACAGGAACCCAGGGAGAATGTCCGGTTTGTGTTCTCTCTCTCGTCCCCGCTTCGGGGGCGCGCGGGGGTCTCTCGTTTACAAGGAAAGGGGGCCGGGCACGTCGCCGCTTGCGAGCGACGTGCCCGGCCCCTCGCCTCTGCGAGAAAACCGCAGGGATCAGCGCGGAGCGAACGGGTCGTGGCGGTCGGCCAGGGACCACACCCCGGCCAGGGAACCGAAGACGATCACAAAGGTGCCGAAAAGGGACACGGCGGCCAGCCTGAAGAAGTCACACCCCGGTTGCAGCATGTGGTCGATGTAGCCCCCGGCCGTGTAGACCAGGAAACCGCCGATCACCACGAACAGCAGGAACGCAAAGAGCTTGAGAAGCACGGACATGGCGGTCCCTCCCGGATGCGTCTTCCATCTCAAGAATAGTTCATTCGTCGATACTTTTGTTAATTGCAAACCAGGTGCCGTGACGGAAGAATCGACAATAACGGTTCTGCCGACGGTATGGACAGGGTGACCCCCTCTTTTCCCGGGCATTCGCCTCGTGGGCAGGGCCGAACGGAGCGTTTGTGCGCAGAGTCGAGCTGAAACGGGAAGCGAGCGCATGCGGAGTGGGAGACATGGCGCTCTCGACGGAATTGGCCTGGCTCAACCCCGGCGTCCTCTGCTATACGCCGCGGTGACCTCGCACGCTCACGGGAAGAGGAGGGGCAGGCATGCACGGATACGGTCTGGCGATCCTGGTCGGCGTGAGCCTGGTGGCGACGGCGTCGGCCCAGGGCACCCCCTGGCGCTTCCACTGGCAGCCGGGGCAGGTCCTGTCCTACGCGGTCGAGAGCGTGACGACCGTCACCGAAACCGTCGGCGGGAGCAAGATCGAGACGACTTCAAAGGTGAGCCTGCTCAAGCGCTGGCAGGTGCTGGCCGTGGACGGCGCGGGCGTGGCGACGCTGCAGCTGACGCTGGCGTCGCTGCGCAACGAGCAGACCCGGCCGGACGGCGGCGTGCTGCTGTTCGACTCCGCCCACCCCGAGAAATCGACCCCCGAGCTGCGCGAGCAGATGGCCAGGTATGTCGGCCGGCCGCTGGCGGTGCTGCGTGTCGATGGCCGGGGCAAGGTCGTTGAGGTGAAGCAGGGCGACGCGGCCCGGTACGAGAGCGAGCCGCCGTTCGTGCTGGAATTGCCGCTGTCGGCGCCGGCGGCCGGCCACTCGTGGGAGCGGACGTACCGCGTGACGCTGGGGCCGCCGCTCGGGACCGGCGAGAAGTACGACGCGCTGCAGCGCTATGCATGTGACAGGGCGGAAGGCGGCACGGCGGTGGTGCGGCTGACGACGCAGTTCAAGACACTGCCGCGGAACCTGACCGAACGCCTGCCGCTCTTGCAGAAGCAGCCGGAGGGCGAGGTGGTTTTCGACGTGCGCGCGGGGCGGCTGCAGAGCGCCCGGTTGTGGACCGACCGGGTGCTGGAGGGCCACCAGGGGCCGGGCAGCAGTTATCGGTTCCAAAACAGTTCCACGGAACGGTATGTGGACCGTTGACCCAGGGAGGGCGAGGCGATGCGAAGAGTTCGTTTGCTGGCGGGTGTTCTGATCGTGGCCGGTTGTCTGGCAGGTGGGAAGGTCGCGCTTGCCGGAGACAGCCCGCAGGGCGATCAGCCTTTCATTCCGCCCGCAGTCCGTTCGTCGTCCGAGGAGCAATTCGTAGGCGACATGGTCTCGATCCTGAACGAAACGCAGTCGCCGGACGCCTTCCTGGCCACCGTCCTCGCCCTGCACCGGGCGAAGGTCGAGGGCAAGCGGGTGGTGCCGGCGATCATCCACAATGCGGAGCGGCTGAAGCTGTTCGCGGACACGCCGCCCGAACAGGGGACGGAGCAGCAGAAGGCCGTCCTCAAGTGCGTGCTGCTCCTGCTCAAGAGGGCGAACGGCGTTTCGCCGGTCAAGCAGACCCGGAAAGTGCGCGTGGACCCGAACGTGCGCATGGAGCAGCTGCTCTTCCAGTCGGAAGACCTGCGCCAGATCCAGGACGAGTGGCGCCGCCTCTCGATCCACGACCAGCCAGCGCACATGACCTACGAGCGCGTCCACGGCGACATCGGGCCGTGAGCCGGGGCCGCGCTTTGCCGCAACGACTCAAGTTCCCCATCCTTCCCGCCGACACTCTCATAAGGTGGACACCTTGTGAGTTTGGCGTCGGAGGCGAAGGATGGGCGCGATCGAGGCGATCTCGCGGCAGGTCTGGCAAGGACGTCCCTGGTCGTTCGGTCTGCTCGGGGCGCTGCTGCTGGGTGCCGTGCTGCGGCTCCTCTGGGGGATTACCAGCGCTGATGCCCCGGCGAGCGCGCTGTCGCGCGCTCGCCGGGGGCTCGCGGGGGACGGACCCGTCACTCCTTCTTGGGCGCCGCCTCCTTGAGCGGCAGCACCATGATGGTGCGGAAGAACAACTCGGCCCCCTCGGACTGGAACAGGATCTTGCCGCGCGTGTGGCTGGAGTTGGTGCCGATGTTGACGATCTTGCCGTTGAGGACGTTGATAATCCTCTTGCCCTTGCAGATGCATTCCAGCTTGTTCCACTCGCCGACCGGGTTCTCGACGTCCTGCTTGCCGCGGAAGCCCTTGACGTCGTCCCACATCGGGTCGCGGCCCCACCAGTTGATACGGCCGCCGGTGAAGTTCTTCGGCGGGCCGCCCTCCTTGAAATACGGCTCTTTGCGCTTCTTGCCGCGAAAGACCGTGTCCTTCTCGATCACCTCGACGCTCATGCTCGGCGTGTTCTTGCCCTTGACGAGGATGAAGTCGCCGGTGCCGCCCTCGATCATCTGGCACTCGATCGACTCCATCCAGACGCCGCCGGCCGCCCCGTCCGCGCCGACGCAGTGCAGCAGGATGCCGCTGTCGCGTGCCCCCTTCGCGCGCGGCGGCCAGGTCTTCTCGCCCCATTTGAACTCGACGAGGAGGTGATAGTTCGCGTACTCCTTCTCGGTGATGAGGCCGCCGAAGACCTGGCCCGAGACGCGGATCACGCCCTTGTCGACGCTGAACACTTTCTCGGGATCATTGTTCTTGCCGTACGGCTTCTCGCCCTTGCCGGGGGAGCCGAGCCAGGTGTAGAAGCCCGTCAGATCCTTGCCGTTGAACTGGAAGATCGGCTTGACGACCTTCTCGCCCGCCTGCCCCGCGGGCCAGGTCAGGCAGGCCAACGCCAGGGCCGCCGCGCCGCCGAACCACGTCCTCATGATGGTGAACCCCCTCTGGAAACGGTAGTGTTGCTCAGGGTGTCAGGCCCCGCCGAGTTCGTGGGCGACTCGCTCCGCGAGTCGCTTTCGTAGGCGACTCGCTCCGCGAGTCGCTTTCGTGGGCGGCTCGCTCCGCGAGTCGCTCCTGGGCCGGGCGCCGCGACTCGCGGAGCGAGTCGCCCACGAACAGGCCTCAATCCTCGTCGTCGTAGGACCAGCCGCAGGAGGGACATTTCGACTCGTCCTCGGGCAGTTCCTCCCCGCAGGCGAGGCAGAAGCCCGTCTCGTCCTCGTCGTCGTCCTCGTCGGTGTCGGGATGGTCTTCGAGGCGCAGCCGCTGCTCGTTGGCGAGGATGCCGGCGGCCTCCTCCGCGCGGTCGCGCGGCACCTGCAGCTTGACGTTGCCGATCGCGTTGCCGAGGAGCCAGTCCATGGCGACGGTCTCGGCGTCGGCGATGAAGGCCCGGACGCCGACCTCCGCGAGGTGCAGGCGGGCCAGTTCCGCCTCGTGGGCGAAGCGGAATGTCGCGACGGTGATCAGTTCGTCGGCCATGGGCTGCTCCCTTTTCTGTGCGTCGGTGCGGCGGCCGTGGGGCCTCACCACCACGCTACGAGGGAGGGGCGCCGCGGTCAACGGTCTCGACTTCCCAAGGAACGGACACAAGTCCGAAGCGCGAGGGCTTGTGTCAAGCTTCCCCGCGTCGGGTATACCAGGCGGGCTCAGAAAACGGGGTCGTGAGGCCCCGGGAGTCCCAGAAGGAGTTCCAGAACTTCGGTCCGGTCCCTGTTGATGCGTGCGTGTCGAAAAAAGTTGTCCCGGCGTTTGACATCCTTCGCTTGCCGACCTACGGTTAGGGTGCCAGATCATGCGGATGAGAAGATCGCCCTGGCCTTCTCTTCACGTCTTTCGGCCACCTGGCTTCGCCCAGGGATGTCAGGAGGGAGACAGGACAAGTTCACGCCCGCTTGGGGCGTCCGGGTCCACGATAAAGGCAAACCATCCGTGAGGGTGGGACGCAAAGCCATGGGTCCTCTGCGGAGGATCGCCAGGCTGCCGAATAAGAGTGGTCCACCCGGGAGGGGGCCTCGGCTCCCTTCTCTTGTCTTGAGATTTCTCCGGCCTCCGGTTTGTTGAACTCGGACGGCGTGGTCCCGGTCCGGCGCGTAGCGCCGCGGCCTGGGACGGTGTGGTCCCGTGCGTGGCGGGCAGCGCTGTTCAGTTCCGGTGGCCCGCCGTAAGGCGGGCGACCAATCTTTTCTCTGGACCAGAGAGGATATGTCGGATGATCTCTCGGATCTCTCGCAGCGTCGTGGACTTCCTGCAGCGTGAAGATGGCCCGACGGCCGTCGAGTACGCCGTCATGCTGGCCCTGATCATCGTGGTGTGCATCGCCGCCATCACCGCCCTGGGCAGCAACGCCAACCAGACGTTCTCCAGCGTCAGCAGCACCATCAGCGGCACCACCTCCTCGTGACCCGGGGTAAAGTGCTTCCTGTCTCTTGACGAGCGGGCCGCTCGTGCGGCCCGGTGCAACAGAAGGGCCTCTGCCGTTCCTGAGGATGGCAGAGGCCCTTCTGGTTTTCAGCCCCGGGAAGCCTCCCTCCCACGCTTGGGGGGCGGGGCGTCAAGCAGGGTGGCGCGAGCGCGAAACGGCAAGCCAGGCGCGCTCCGCCGGCACAGCGCGCCTGGCTTGCCGTTTCGCGCCCCCTTCAAAACCCTTCCGCCATTCGCGCTCTTCCCCTCGGCGGAACGGTTACTCGCCCTTCTCGCCGCCGAGGGCCGGCACGCGCAGCAGCTCGTAGGAGAACGCCCCGAGCATGGTGCCGCGCTCGACCTGGTGGCAGTCGAGGCACTGCCGCGCCGCCCGCACCGCGCCGAGGAGGTAGATGCGGTTGACCGAGGCGTCGGCGACCATGTCCTCGCCGCCGCGCAGCGCCTTCAGCGAAGTCTCCTCGAAGCCGTCCAGCGGCCGCGTCTCGGCCTTGCGCAGCTCGTCCATGCGCGGCAGGTGCCGCGAGACGTAAGCCACCGGCTCCTTGTGCTTGAGCAGGCTGACCAGTTCCAGCCGGTGGACCAGCCACTTCTCCTTCGGGGCCGCGTCCTTCTTCACTGCCGGCCCTCCTGGCCCGTTCCCCAGGTGCCCGAAGCGGATGGTGTTGAGGCCGCCCTTCGCCGCCGACACGTCCGGCATGTGGCGGAACTGGTGCGGCTTGAACCCCCTCTTCAGCACGGCCTTGCGGTCCTTCGCGTCACGCGCCACGAAGCCGAAGCCCGTGAGGTTCACGAAGCTCCGCTGCCCGTCCAGGTGGAACCCGCTCAGGGACTCCAGCGACGGCAGACGCAGCGGGTTGCCTTTCGCCATGTCGTGGGCTGGCAGCTTGACGGGATCGCCGGCGTCCGACTCGGAGAAGTCGTCCACGGCGGCCAGTTTGATCGGCGGCGCCTCCGGGACTTCCAGGTAATTCGGCACGAAGATGATCATGCGCTCCATGCCGAAGCCCTCGGCGTTGGTGAACTCCTTGATGCTCTTGTCGTGCAGGTTGCGGATGGCCAGCGCCCGACCGACGGCGCGGTACTCATGGTTCAGCGATTTCTCCAGCCACTGCAGGTGCTGGCCGGCCGCCTGGGACAACTCCGGCTTGGCCTTGCCGTGCTTCGCCTCGTAGGCCAGGCGCGGCCGGATCATCTCCACGGTCTCGGGCAGGCCGGGGGCCTTGCCGGCCGAGACCTGGTCCGCCGCGCCCGCCGCGGCGCCCTGCCACAGGCCACGGCCCAGGAGCCACGCCGCGGCGGCGACCGCGGCCACGCCCAGCATCACGCCGGCCCGGACGGCCAGGCCCTTCCCGGAACTCCGAGGGGTTTGTCCGCTCACGTTCGTCTCCTTTCGCCCGCTGTACGGGGCAACGAAGAAGTCCGACACGCGGACATTGTAACCCACCCCGTCGCCGCGGGGTGTAACGCTTCGGTAACAACCGCACGCGGCCACGGAGGCGTGCTCACGGCTCTTTCCGGCTCGGCATGCAGACGACGAGGAGGACGGCAGCGGCGGCGAGGGCCGCGACGGCGAACTCGGCGATGGGGGCGCCGGCCTCGGGGACGGTGGGGACGGGCTGGCCCTGGGCTTGAGCGTGGGCGTGGGAAAGGCAGGTGGCGCTCGCGACCAGGGCGGCGAGCCAGCGGAACAGGGTGCGGATCACGGGTTGTCCTCTCGCGCTCGGGGCGTCGTCAGCCGGCCTTGCGGAACGGCGGCCAGCTCAACAGCTTCCGCCGGGGTGCCGGCGCGTCGCCTTTTTTGGCCTCGGCCGGCTTGCCCTCGGCGGCCTTGTGCTTGTCCGGGGCGCCCGGCTTCCTGGCGCCCGCTGCCTGGCGGCGGTTCAGGAGGAGTTGCGCCAGCAACCCCAGGACCGCCGCACCGCCGCACAGCCAGTTTAGCAACTTGACGTGCTTCTCGGCGAAGCCGACTGCGTCCAGTTTCGCCAGGCGCTCGGCAAGGCACAGGCCGGAATAGACCACCAGCAGGGTGCCGCTCACGCTGGTCACCGCCATCACCCAGAGGCGGAACAGCAGCACGCCGAGCAGGCCGCCCGTCGTGAAGCTGACGAGCGGCTGGTCCCAGGAGGGCACGAGCGACTGGACCGTCACCAGGGCGGTGCAGCCGGCGATGGCGAAGGCGAAGACGCGGGCCAGCGACAGCGCCAGCACACCGGCGCTGAGGGCCAGAAGGGTGCCGGCGACGGCGGGCGTGGCACGCAGCAGGGGGGCCTCGCAGAGTCCGTAGGCGCCGCCGAGGCAGGTGATCGCCAGCACGACCCAGAAGCGGTAACGCCGCCAGCCGAGCAGCCACAGCGCCAGCCCCAGCACCAGCCCGGTCAGGCACAGGCCGACCGACAGCCCGCGGACGTCGGCCAAGATCTCCGGGGAGATGATTTCCATGCGCCAGCCCCTTCCGTCAACCGCCCCAGTGACGGGGCCGCCCTGGGCCCCGTGGCGGCGGAACAATAGCCGTGTGACAGGGGGGTGTCAAGTTGGCCCCACGGCGGGAAAGCGGCGCAGACGGGGCGGCACGGGTTGTCTGGGCCAGCCCGTGACGGACGGGAAACGTGCATTTTGCCTGAGGCGCCGTGCAGTTTGCCGGTCGCAGCGGACCTCGGGAATGTTCCGGGAGGGGGGAATGGGTCGTAAAGATTATCTCGGACATTTCCGATAAGAAGTCCTAGCCAACCGCCCCTCGTGACCGTCCGCGCGCCCGACGCGGTTACCATGTGGCCATCAAGGAGTTCGCGAGCGATGAGACGATTCCACACAGGCCTGACGGCGGTTCTGCTGCCGGCGGCGGCCCTGATCGCGCAAGGCCAACCGCCCGGCACCCCGGCGCCCCCCGCGGCGGCCGTACAGTCGGCCGCCGTCCGCCAGGCAGCGCCCGCAGCGCAGCCGGCCAAGGCGGCGCTGGTCCTCTACGAGCGCCACGGCCACGTCACGCCGCACCGCCACGGCTTCCAGCACACGGGCGCCGGCAACATCGACGTGGCGCAACCGGCGCCGGACACGGTCGTCATCACGATGACCGGCATCGCCGTCGCCGGCCCGCACCCGTGGAAGGACTCGACGGCGTCCATGGACTTCGACCTGGACCAGTGCTTCGAGGTCACCGTGGACAAGCCCGAGGTCAAGACGACCAAGCTAACGCTGGAGGCCCGGGTGATCGGCCTGCTGCGGACCAACAAAAAAGGCCACGGCGCGGCGGAGGAGTCGGGCGGTTGCGCTACCGTGGCGGCCGGACCGGTGGAGGTCGTCACCGTGTGTGCGCCGGCCCACTCTGTGAGTTGTGGTGAGAACCTGTCGATCAACGACCACGAAGGCCCGGTGACGGCCCCCGTCGGCGTGGGCAAGTACACCCTGCACCAGACCTTCCACATCGCCGCGCATAGCCCCCACGGCCTGTGCGGCAAGGCGTCGTCGTCGGAGTTCGCTCCGGACCCGGCGCTGGACCCGCTGTGGATCAGCTACTGGGAGCCGTTCCACGGGGCCGCCAAGAAGGACTTCGGCTTCCAGGTGACCATCAAGGTGGCCGCCGATTAGAGCGGTTTGCACCGGCGCGTAGCGGTTCGTGGCCGACTCGCTCCGCAAGTCGGGGGCCAGCACCCCGACTCGCGGAGCGAGTCGGCCACGAACCGCTACACCGACCTGCAAACTGCTATAGGCGAA
>JBBRPS010000268.1:0-11868 GCA_038227745.1 Gemmatales bacterium
CAGCCGCGCCGCCTCCTGCTTGCGGGCACTGGACTTACCGGTGCGCGCCCGGGCGCCGCGCTTCAGCCACTCCACCTCGCCGCGCACCTTGCTCGCCAGCGATTCCTCGCGCCGCGCCTGCCCCGCGAGGAACTCCTCGCGCCGTTCGAGGAAGTCGCTGTAGCTGCCGTCCACGCGGAAGTAACCTTCCGGGTAGACGCGGTCCAGCTCAACCACCTGGTTCGTGACGTTCTCCAGGAAATAGCGGTCGTGGCTGACGACGACGTAGGCGAACGAAGCGTCCTGCAGCAGTTCCTCCAGCCAGAGGATGCCCTCGAGGTCGAGGTGGTTGGTCGGCTCGTCCAGCAGGAGCAGATCGGGCCGGCGGACGAGAGCGCGCGCGACCGCCAGCCGCTTGCGCCAGCCGCCGGAGAGCGTCCCCGCCTTCTGGTCCCCGTTCGTGAAGCCGACCTTGCCCAGCACGATGCCGACCCGCGTCGCCCGCTCGTGTTCCTCGGCGGGGTCGTCCGCGAGGGCGTCGGTCAGGACTTCCTCGATGGTGCGGCCGGGGTCGAGCGCTGGGTCCTGCGGCAGGTAGCCGAGGCGCACCGTCCGGCGCGGGGCCACGGTGCCGCTGTCGGGCGTCTCGAGGCCGGCGAGCAGCTTGAGCAGCGTCGATTTGCCCGAGCCATTGGGGCCGATCAGGCCGACGCGCTCGCCGGCGCGCAGGTCCAGCGAGATGTCCATGAACAGCGGGCGCGGGCCGTACTGCTTGCCCAGGCCCTGCGCACTTAACAGGAGAGTCATCGTCGCTCAGTCCTCTTCCTCGTCGTCAAGGATCTCGATGACCGGGTGCTCCTCGTCCTCCTCGGGCGTGAAGAGGCTCAGGCCGCCGCCGTTCTTTTCGAGGAACGCGAGCAGTTCTTCGAGGGTGTTCAGCTCGAGGACCCACTGGTACTCCCCGGGCCAGGCCGGCGCCGCGGGGCCGCGCACGGCCCCCTTGCAGGGCGGGCCTTTCGAGACGGTCCCCTGAGAGGTCCGGCTCACCAGGAACTTCATGGGCTTCCTCCATTTCCCTTTTCTTCTTTTCTTCTTTTCCTTTCGCGGCCGAGAATGGCGACGCGGCGCGACTCACACGATCCCATCCATCCGGGTGGTTGGGGCCGCGTCCCCTCTCCCCCCCGCCTCCGTCGCCGACTTCTCGAACTGCTCTTGCTGCCGAGCAGCCTCGGCCGCAGGTTCAGTCTCGATTAGCAGTCGTAACTGTTGTTCGGCAGTGGTGTTGGTGAACGTAACTCTGAATACCGTTGGCGGGTTCGCCCCTGCCGACAATTCACCTTGCCCACCGTAGGGTGAAACCGAGTTCGGGGTTCTCTCGTTGCAGAGGGCGGCCACACGGGCGAGGATCGCCCGAAAGACCGACGTGCGCAACGGTACGTCAATTAACTCTTCCCGATCTGCCTTGGAGGGACGCACGCGGCAACGATCGCCTTGCCAGTCGAGCTGAAGATCATGTTCTCGGCACACCGTCAGCAGGTCATCGACCAGGCCCGCGACACCGCCAGTGGGATGTAGCAGGATGTGACAAAGCAGGTCTGAAAAGTGTGATGAAGTACTCATGGCTATGGAACCGATCGAATCTGCTTCGGTAGTGCTGCCCAAGCGGCGCGCAATTCTTCCAGCCCGACGCCTTCATCGAATTGGACCACCCCCTGGCTCAGGGGGAAATACAACTCATCAACAGCCAACGCGATAATATCGTCGGGGACATCCACCGCGAGGATAGCAGGGCCGCCTTCGTTCGGGAAGCCCGCCGCTTTACGGCGGGCGTACTCCTCCGGGGTGCCCAAAGGGAACGGGCCGAATTCCAGGGTGGTCGAGAACCCTTCCGCACGCGGGCCACCGCCCGGTTCAACGAAATCCGGATCCGGGCTTCGGGCCATGATTTGCTCCGCTCGGTGTCGGGTTGTGCCGTGAAGCAAGATCGCCATCGCCACTCTCGCCGTGGTCCCCCGCGCCGGCAACCGCCCCTCACCGGGTCAAAGGCGGTACGCACCGCCGGGCGCGAGGGCTTTAGGATTCGAGCCGCGTCCCCTTTCCCCCTTGGTCATTCCTCCTGTGAACGCGGCCGAAACGTGTCCCTTTCTCCCCTCCTTTTCCCCGCGGATCTGATCAATGGCAAGTCAAACGTCAGTATAAGCTACCACCCAGTCCATTCCTGGAAGCAGTTGATTGAGTTGTTGAACGGCTTCTTCGGCGGTCGTTCGCGTCGGGAACCTCAGTTCGATACCATCCGGTCGGGGAAACCCACCAACCGACAAAACGGCGGTGCGAACTTCTTCTTCGGTGAACTTGGGTTGTGGCCCGAATCTCAACCGAACCCGAAATGGTAACACCCCTTGTTCAATTGCCTCGTTGTAGGTCACCCCAAGCGCCAGCGCGAGATCGTCTGCCTTATCCTTATACGCCTCCTTGATCAGTTGTGTCCGGTCCTCCGAGCGGACGCCTTCCCATTCGTTCCAGACGATCATCACGTCGAACTGGTCCGGTTGCGCCAGAGGGATTTCAAACATGACGGGACCTCCTGGAGCCGGCTCTCCTCCTGCGCGCTCGGCAATGAGCCGAGCAAGAAGCGAGTTTCTCCGGTCATCAGGTAGTTTAGTTTCGCTCGACCGCCCACGGATCACGGGCATGACAGGAACTCCTACAACCGGCCCAGGGGTTGAATAAACCACTCGGCTGCAGAACCGAAAAGGGGACGCGACTCGATCGTACGACCCAATCAATCCGTGTGGTTCGCGTCGCATCCTCTTTCTCTGTTCTCCCTTGAACTCAGTTCTCCATTCGCCTTGTTAACGGCCCGCGCGAACGGGAGCGCTCGCTCGCACTTCTCCACCGCGTCGGCATCTCGCCCTTCGGCCCTGTCAATCCGTGCGAGCTGGTTGAGCGCGGCCGCGATGCCCTGCAGGCTTTCCTCGCGCTGCGCGGCGTGAAGGGCGTACCCGAGCGCCTCCCGTGCCGCCGCGTAATCACCGGCTTCCGTGTGGGCGATGCCCCCCTGGATCAGTTCCTCCCACAAGTAAGATACCCGGTCCTCAACCTTGTTTCCGTCGGCGTCGTAGTATTCCCCCACCGCGTCCTGCTCCGGACCGGACTTGACCCGCGATCGCAACCGGCCACCCGGCCAGTAGGCATAGGTGTCCGTGAACGCGACTTCGCGCCGGAGCCGGGTAACTTTGCAGTCCTTCCCCGACGGTCCAACCACGCCGGCGAAGAACTCGTCGTGCGCCTCGGTTTCCGGATACGCGAGCTGCCCCCCGAGTTGCGGTTCCCCGCCGGAAGGATTGGAGACGGCAGCGAAGTAAACCGCGGACCCGGGCTCTCGGGCCGTGGGCAACGCGCACGTCCGGGGTTCTTTTTCGACCCGGACGAGCCGGAGTTTGTCGAACCGGACAACTCGCCCGGACCGATCGTGGTATGCGACGTAGAATGACCGCAGCCCTTCCGTGTCGGCGAACGCCACCGGCTCGATCGGCCGGAACGGGATCTCGTACGACGCGAACGACCGATAGTAACGGGGCCCGGTCGGGGGGGCGACCGGCGCGTCGATGGTCGGGATCATGTTCGCCTCATTCGCGGAAGAACGCGACAGGCCTCAAAGGGCACCGACGGCGGTCAGAACCACCCTTTGGGTGCCCGCTTTCGCAACCCGCAATGCCGCATCGCCTGCCCCTGGAAGCTGTGGCAGTTCTGCCCGTACCCGAACGCCCACCGCCACTCGCCGGCATACGACCGGGCGAATCCCCGCAGGCAGTCCGCGATCTGGTCGTCGGTCCGGGGGTCTGACGCGGCCACCAACGGCTGAAACTCCTCCTCGGCTTCATCCCCATGGTGCGGGTCGCGGGTGAGCGTGCCGCGAAAACTGGTCTGCCCGTTCAACTCGCCAGGGACGCCATGTATAGCAGCCGCCAGGCCGACCGGATGTTCAGGCCACCAGCCGTAGCTCTCAGAACCGGAGTCGATCGCGTCACCGATCTCGAACCACCAGTGCCCGAACTTTTCGTCACCCGCCAGGTGAATGTGCTTTCGCTTCATCGTGATTAATTCTACCGAGCGGAACCCGGACAACATAGGCTTCTCGGCGTGCGGGTAGAGGGAGAAAGTAGTTGCCGGACACGAATCTGGCAGGAGGCAGTAACACCAGCACAGCAGGCAGTTGGCAGATCAAGGCATCTGGGTCGTGTACGCCCTCCACGCCCCGGCGAAATCCTCCTGCAGCAGCCGCCCAACCACAATCAGCCGCCTGGCATCCTCTCCCGCACGCAGTTCCTCCGCCGCCGTCGCCAGGCGCACCACCTCGTCGCCATCCCCGCGCGCCACGGCAGCCGCAGCATCAGCGAGCAGCCGGCGGCGCTGGTCCTCCAGCGCGAACAACAGCGACAGGTCCGCGCGACAGCGGCGGCACTGCGGCCCCTCGGTATTCTCGGCCCGACAAACGGGACAGCGCATGATAACTGGGTCGCGGTCAAGGCATGGGGAACCCCCCACGGGGTGCAACCCGTGGGCTTCAACGCATTCTTTTCCCCTCCGTAACTGGCCGCAGGCCGCTACTCCTCCAGGTAAAACAGCACGTCACTCAACTCGTTGCACGCCGACGTCAACTGGTCCCACTTGCGGTCCGTCAGCGCCGTCCGCACGTTCCCCATCAGCCGTTCGATCTCCGCCTTGTCCTCCGGCTGCAATGCCGGCAGCAGCCGCTCGCACTTCTCCAGCAGCGCCCGCGCCTGCACCGTCTCACGCTGCCCCTCGCGCGGCCCGGACACTAGCTCCGGCGGCCCCGTCGGCTCGTCGATCGACTCCTCGCCCTCCAGGAGCCCCTCCTCGTCCTCGTCCTCGAAGTCCTCCGCGCCGCGGTCCTCCCACAGCCGCTCCAGTCGATCGCGGGCGACGTCGCGCTCCTCGCTCTCGTAGCGCGTCAGCGCGTTCTCGATCGTCACCTGCTTCTGCAAGCCCGTCGCCTTCTCGCGCGCCGACACCTTCAGCATCCCGTCCAGGTTCAGGTCGAGCTGCACCACGATCTGGTTGCCGGCCGGCACCCGCGCCAGACCCTCGATCAGGAACTTGCCCACCCGGAAGTTCCGCCGCACGTCATCGCTCTCGCCCTGGTAGACGTCGATCTCGACCGTCTCCTGCCGGTCGTAGACCGTGTGGAAGACGTCGCTGCGCGAGGCCGGCAGGGGCGTGTTGCGCGGCAGGATCGGCGCGAAGCGGAACGGGAAGTCCATGCCGGCCATCGTGTCCAGTGTGCGGATGCCGAGCGTGTGCGGCGTGATGTCCACCAGCACCGCGCCGACGTCCAGGCCGGCGATCAGCCCCGCCTGGATCGCGGCGCCCATCGCCACGCACAGGTCGGGGTTGACTTCCTGGTGCGCAGGCTGGCCCAGCCGCTCTTCCAGCAGCCGGCCGATGATCGGCGTCCGCGTGGCGCCGCCGACCAGCACCACCTTGTCGATCTGCGACCCCGTCAGCCGCGAGTCGTCCAGCGCCCGCTGCACGCAGTCCATCGTGCGGTTCAGCAGCGGCCGGATCATCTCCTCGTACGTCTCGCGCGTGACCTCCACGTTCAGGTGCAGCGCCTGCCCCTCCGTCTCGGCGATGAACTCCTCCTCAATGCGCGCGAATGGGTGGTACGACAGGTGCCGCTTCGCCGCCTCCACCGCCTGCAGCACCCGCGCCTTGGCGATCAGGTTCGCCCGCAAATCGACGCCGTGCTGCTCCTGGAATTTGTCGCAGACGTGCTTGAGCAGCAGGTCGTCGAAGTCGTCGCCGCCCAGCTGCGTGTCGCCGTGGCTCGACAGCACCTCGATCACGCCCTCCTGCGACTGCACGATCGACACGTCGAAGGTGCCGCCGCCCAGGTCGTAGACCAGCATACGCCGCAGCTCGCGCTGGGTCGGGTCGTAGGTGAGCGAGGCGGCCGTCGGCTCGTTGAGGATGCGCACCACCTCCAGGCCGGCCAGCTCGCCCGCCTCACGCGTCGCCTGACGCTGGGCGTCGTTGAAATACGCGGGGACGGTGATGACCGCCTTCGTGACCTGCTCGCCCAGCTCGCGCGCGGCGCGGTCGCGCAGGGCGCGCAGGATCATCGCCGAGATCTCCTGCGGCCGGTATTCCTGCTCGCCGAGCTTCACCTTGACGTCCTGGCCCATCTTGCGCTTGATCGACTTGATGGTGCGCTCGGGAGCCAGCACCCACTGGTTGCGGGCCGCCTTGCCGACGAGCAGCCGGCCGTCCTCGGAAAGGCCGACGAACGACGGCAGGATGGGGTCGCCGTCCTCGGTGCAAACGTGCGGCTGGCCATCGCGCACGTAGGCGACCTCGCTGTTCGTCGTCCCCAGGTCGATCCCAACAATCGTTTCCGGCATGATGCCCCCCTCCCACGCCTCTCACGGTTTTGCCACGCGCACCTGGGCGAAGCGGAACAGCCGGTCGCGCCAGCGGTAACCGCGCCGCACCTCCTCCACTACCTCGGTGGACGCGCGCCCCGCCCCGGGCACGACCTCCACCACTTCCATCGTCTCCGGATCGAACGGCAGCCCAAGACAGGGGATCGGCTCGAGTCCCTGCTGCTGCAGGGCGCGATCCAGACGCTGTACACTCATTGTATAGCCGGTCACCACGGATTCGATGAACCGGCGCGCCTGTTCCGCCGCCTGCCGTGCCTCGCCCTGCACCGTCCGCAGGGACTGGAGCTGCTGGCGCTGCCGGGCGAACGCCTCGCGCCAGAGCGGGACCGCATCCGGCCGCTGGTCCGCGACCGGCGCGCCCGCCGGGGCCGCCTGCTGCGGCAGCGGCACGAACCACTTCTCCCACAGGGTACGCCGTGAGGCGGCCGACGCCGGGCCGGCAGCCCGAGCGGGGAGCGGCGGCGCGGACGGCGGTTCCGACTCTTCCGGCACCTCCGCGAGCGCCTCCATCTTTTCCAGCGCCGGCCCCATCGCCTCCTGCACGCGCTGCACCTCGCGCCGGGCGAGCGACAGGGCGTCGTACACGTCCACCAGCGCCTTCAGCAGCGGCCTGGTCTGCTCGTCGCCGGCCTGTTGCCGGGCCTGCTCCGCCGCCTCGTCGCGCCGTTCCAATTCATCCAGGGCCGCGCCGAGCTGCCGCAGGGCCTCGGCGCTCTGCTCCTGCTGGATCCGGTTGGCCTTCGTCTGCAGGTTGACCTCGTGCCGCAGCGCGACGAACTGGCCCAGGAGCGTGTGCAGATCGACCGTGGGACCGGCGGGCTCGGGCGGCGGGGGCGGAGCGGTTTGCTCCAGCCACGAACGAAAATCGGCGAGGAGGGCGTCGATGCGCTCGGGACTCAGGCGTGCTTGTTCAGGACCGACAGCAGCGTCTCCAGGGACAGCCGGCGGCGCGTGTTCCGACATGTAATCTCCTCGACGATGGCGTCCACACTCTCATTCCGACCGGCCTCGAACAGGCGGTAGCGCAGGCGCGTGTTCAGATCGCGCAGGCTCTCGTACGCCTCGCGGATGGCCGCGAATTTCTCCGGCGCCCGCTCGGGCGAAAATTGCCGCACCAGCTCCAGATAGCGACGGCGGATCGTCTCGTCGTCGCTGTCGCCGGGCAGTCCCAGAACCTGGTAGGGGTCCGTCATGATCGCTTCCCACTTCCTCTATCTCTTATCAACAAAAACGATGCCACCGGGCGACCGCGGGAGGTCCGAGGTCTGCCCAGTGGCATTGTAGTGCGGCGGCGCGTTTCGGATAATCCTCCGGCGCGGCAGATCCTCACACAAGCCCGACGCGCCAGCGAGGGGGCCTGTCGGGTGACAGATCCCCTCGCTGGCGCGTCGGGCTTGTGTAACCACTTTCCGCGCCGGAGGAATATTACCCGGGGGGAGAATCGCCCCCTTCCGCCAGCAGGCGCTGCACCAGCTCCAGGCCCAGCTCCCGGGTGGTGATCGTGCCTTCGAGCTGGGCCTCGCGGACGGCGTCGAGCAGCCGTTTGAACGGCGGCCCCGGCGTCAGGCCGAGGGCGATCAGGTCCGCGCCCGTCACCACCGACTCGGGATCCAGGACGTCGCGGCCCCACTCGCGCAGACACTTCTCGCAAAACTCGACGTGTTCGGTGCCGTGCCCCGAGGCCAGGGAGTCGGCCCGGTGCAGCGCCAGCAGCTCGCGGATGCCGGGGTGGATCAGGATCGCCTTGAGCTTGCTGGTGCGCATGTGCGGCGCGTCGCACAGGAATTGGTGCTTCTCCACCAGCCACTCGACGCGCTCGCGCTCCGCGTTGGTCAGCTTCAGCCGCTGGCAGAGCTCCGACGCCAGGCGGGCGCCGACGTGCTCGTGGTAGTAGAACGTGTAGCGGTCCGGGGTCCGGCCGACCGTCCGCGGCTTGCCGACGTCGTGCAGCAGCGTCGCCAGCGCCAGCGGGAACGACGGCGCCGGCCCGAGCAGGTCCATGACGCGCAGGACGTGGTCCCACAGGTCGCCGGTCGGCGCCTTCGGCGGCCCCTGCGGCAGGCCCTTCATCGGCAGCAACTCGGGCAGGATCGCGGCGCACAGTCCCGTGTCGAAGAGCAGGTTCAGGCCGGGCACGCGCCGCAGATGCACCAGCAGCTGACGCAGCTCCTCGGCGATGCGCTCGGCGCTGACGACGGTGATTTGCGGCGCCATCGCCTCGATCGCGGCCCCGGTCGCCGGCTCGATGGTCAGCTCGAAGCGTGTGGCCATGCGGACGGCGCGGAGCAGGCGCAGCTTGTCCTCGCCGAAGCGCAGGGCGGGATCGCCGATGGCCCGCAGCAGCTTCGCCTCCAGATCCTGCCGGCCGCCGACGTGGTCGAGCAATTCGCCCCGGAGCGGGTCGAAGAACATGCCGTTGATGGTGAAGTCGCGGCGCTCGGCGTCCTCGCGCGCCGAGGAGAAAGTGACCTCGATAGGCCGCCGGCCATCAATGTAGGCGCCGTCGTTGCGGAAGGTGGCGACCTGGACCTTGAGGAGCGGCGCGACGTCGCGCGGGCCGAGCACCTCGACGACGCCGAAGCTCATGCCGACGGCGATGGTGCGCCGGAACAGACGGCGGACCTGCTCGGGGTGGGCGTCGGTGGCGATGTCGTAGTCCTTGGGGACCAGGCCGAGCAGTTCGTCGCGCACGCAGCCGCCGGCCCAGAGGGCTTGATGGCCCGCCTCTTGCAAGCGCCGGACGACGTCGATGGCGAACTCGCGCTCGGTCATGGTGCGGTATCCGGTTGGTGCGCCGGCGGCTGCTCCGCGCCGTTCTCGCCGGCCTCGTTCGCCTCTTTCACCCAGATCATCAGGACGTTGCGGCCGTAGCCCCGCTCCTCGCAGTGCTCCAGGTCCGGCAGGTCGTTCAGCGTCGAGTGCCGTTCCGTCTGCAACACGAGGACGGAAGCGGGGTGTAGCTTCCGCTGCAGCGTCGCGAGGAGCGTCACCAGGTCCTCCGGGCGCTTCTGCAGGTCCGGGAACGGCGGGCTGAGGAAGACGTTGACGGGCTCCGCCGGCGCCTGCCAGTGCTCCGCCCAGCGGTAGGCGTCCGCGCGGCGCACCAGGCCCTGGTCTTCAAAGTCGAACGCCTTGAGGTGGCGGTCGATCTCGTGGCTGAGGCGGAAGTCGCGCTCGACGAAATCCGTGGACTTCGCGCCGCGGCTGAGCGCCTCCAGGCCGATGACGCCTGTGCCGGCGAAGACGTCGAAGAAGGGGCGGCCGGGCACGGCGTTGCCGAGAATGCTGAACATCGCCTCGCGCACCATCTGCGGCGTGGGCCGCAGCTCCGGGCTGATGTCGCACGTCAGCTTGCGCCCCCGCAACGCTCCCGCCACTATTCGCACTTGCACTCGCATGGACATCTCACCTGGAACCGTTGGTCGTGACCCTCTCAGCTTAAACGACAGGGCACGGTCGGTCCAGGGTTCGGAGCGGCAAACCCCAGGGGGTGCGACCCCTGGGCTTGGTCCTCCCCGTCAAGGGTGGCAGCGTTCCGACCCCAATCCGAGCAGCACCATCAGGCGCAGCTGGGCCTTGCCCTGGTCGCGGACGGCGGTCAGGTACGTCAGCTGGGCGCCGCCGAGCGAGCGGATCGCCAACAGCACCTCGCTGTACGAGTAACCCTTCACCTTGTTCTCCAGGCGCGACTTGCTCTGGTCGTAAGCCCTGTCCGCGTAGCGGATCTGCTGTTCGCCCAGGCCCATGCGGTCGTGGCCGCTCTGGGTCGCCTCGTACGCCTCGTGGACGCCCATCGTCAGCTTCGAGCGCAGGTCCTGGTAGCTCAGGTGCGCCTGCTGGATCTTCGCCTGGGCCACGCGCCGCCGGTCGCGCGCCGTCACCAGCGGCGTCAGGTTCCAGCGCGCCTGCAGCGCCAGATCGAAGCGGTTGTCCCAGTTTGAAGTGCTCCCCGGCCCGGTGCCGAAGATGCCTTCCGCCAGCCGCACATCGATCGTCGGCATCAGCATCGCCAGGCCGCCCGCCTTCGCACTCGCCTCGTGGATCAGGTTGAGCAGCCCCTCCAGTTCGCGCACGCCCGGCCCGTTGCTGACCGCCTGCTCCACCAGCTTCGCCACCGGCTGCGTGGCGTCCACGAGCTGGAACGGCAGCAGCTGGCGGTCCATCAGCACCAGCTCGGCACAGGGATCCAGTCCCAGCAGGTAAAGCAGCTTCGCCGCCGCCCCCTTCGCCCCCTCGCGGAACTTGCGCACCAGCTGCTGCTCGGCGGTGGTCTCGGCCTGGATGCGCGTGACCTCCACCTCCGCCCCCGGCTCGATCTTCGCCAGGCCCTCCGCCTTCTTGAGGAGATCCTGCAGCTGCCCCACCGTCTGCAGGGAGATCGCCTCGCCGGCCCGCGCTGCCAGCAGATCGACGTACGTGTTCGCCGCGTCGAGGAGGTTCTCGCTGGTCAGCTTGCTCAGCTCGCCCTTCTGCTGCCAGACCTTGCGCGCCGCGTCCACCTTCTGGAACACCGCCTCGCGCAGGTCGAAGCGGCCGCGCAACTCCGTCCCGCCGAACAGCGAGCCGAAGCTGGAGTGCGTCAGCGTGCCGTCCTCGTTCTGAATGCCGCCCTCGTGCCGGTAGTAGGACGTGCCCACCCACAGGTCGGGCAGCCAGGCCAGGGCCGCGACGTCCTTCTGGGCGAAGGCCTCGTCGAGCTTCGCGCGGGCAATCGACACCTGCCCGTTCTGGTCCTGGGCCAGGCGCAGAACGGTGTCGAGGTTGATCGGCAGCGCCTTGGCCGCGGGGGCCGGGGGCACCGCGGCGGCTTCGGCTGGGGCGGCAGGCGGCGCCTCGGCGCGCGGCAGTGGGAGTTCCGCGGGCGCCTGGCCACGCACGGCGGCCGGCGTGGACGCGGTCATGAGGCGGGACTGGGCGCAGCCCGCCGGCAGGAGGAGCCACGCGGTATACAGGGCGAGGGCCAGCCGGCGCGGGAGGCGCGGCCCGGGGGACACGGGAAAGCTGGCGCGGTGCATGAGAGATCCTCTCGCGACAATCCTGCCGCCCACCCGGCTCGGGAGCGCGCGAGCCGAGGGCGCGGGCAAGGGTCAGGTCCGTGCGGATCTCATCGGTTTTCCCTACACGCGAGGTTGACGGGGAGTTATCGGATCTGCGGGAAGGCCCGGTCGTGCTGTGAAAGCGCCCGGCATCGAGAAGGCGGGAGAAATGGGGGGAAGCGTGGCCGTCCGTGGGTCAGGACTCCGCTCCTGACAGGGAGTTGTCAGGAGCGGAGTCCTGACCCAGGGCGCACGACATGGTTCGTAATCAGCCGGCACGGCGGTAAGGGCGCTGGCCCGTGGCCGCCGCCTGCCGGCGCTGCCAGAACGCCTCCAGCGGCTGGTCCTCGCTCAGGTGGTCCGCCCGCACCTGCAGGATCGCCTCG
>JBBRPS010000269.1:0-11856 GCA_038227745.1 Gemmatales bacterium
CTGCCGTGTCACGCGGGCGTGGACGGAGCGCGGCGAAGAGAGATCGGAGGTGAGGTACTTCATCAGCAGCTTGGCCGCAGATGCCAAAGTGCTGGGGAAAGCGATCCTGGGCCATTGGGGGATTGAGAATGGGCTGCATTGGGTGTTAGACATGTACTTCGCGGAGGACAAGAGCCGTGCCCGGACGGAGCACGCGGCGGCGAACCTGGCAGTGCTGCGGCGTTGGATCGTGACGCTGCTCCGACAGGACAAGACGCTCAAGGATGGAATCGAGAAGAAGCGGCTGCAGGCGGGGTGGAACGAGACGATCCTGGAGCGCATCCTGGGGCTTTCATAGGGGCTGGGTAATGCGATTGCCCTGTCCGTCTCGGCCAGCTGTTCGCCTCCTGGGTGGACGCGGATCCCGACTTCGAGAGGCTGGCCCCAACGCCACTGAACACCATCTGTTTCCGCGCTCAGCCGGCTGGCTCTTGCGCCGACGACCTGGACGCGCTGAACCGCGCCGTGCTGGAGGAGGTCAACGCCTCGGGCGAGGTCTTCTTGTCCTCGACGCGCCTCAAGGACCACCTGGCGCTGCGCGTCACGATTGGCCACATCCGCACCGAGGAGCGTCATGTCTCCCGTGCATGGGAGTTGATTCGGGCGGCCCTGCGCCGCGCCCTCGCCGTGCCCACTGCCATCATCTGACCGTCGCCCCCGCCGCCCTGCCGGGCCTCGGCAGGGCGGCCCCTTGCACCCCTCATACTCCCCCGTCACATGACGCCAGCACGCAGGGCCGTCATATTAACCATATTGAGTATCGTTATATGAACAATCCTCCCTTTGCAAGTCTCTACGACTTTGAGGGCTGTGTAGAAGTGGTCTGCGGTCAGGAACCGTGGGTGGCGCAGCCCAGCTTGGGAAGGGGGGATGGCGATGTTTACAGGGCTGATAAGCGGGCGGGCGGGTCTTGTGGCGGCCCTCGTCGCGGCGGCTGTCCTGGTGTGGCTGTTGGAGCAGACGGCCTGGGGCCGGCTCTATCGGTTGTGCCTGGGCTGCTTCGCTGCGGTACTGATCGCCTTGACGGCCGCCCTCGGGCTGCGGAAGGTCAAGCGGTCCTGGGTCAAACTGGTGCCGATCAAGTGGCTTCAGAAGAACCACATCGCGCTCGCTTGCCTGACGGTGCCGCTGACGGTGTGCCACCTCGGAGGCGTGCGGACGCCCGGCAGCCCCTGGTCGTGGCTGATGATCACCCTGTTCGCCCTGCTCTTGACCGGTGGGGCGGTGACCTGGTTCTTCAAGAAGAAGATTCGGCCGACGGCGGTGTTCGTCCAGCAGAGCATCGAGCAAGAACAGAAGAGGAAGGCCAAGGCCGCCCCGTGCGGGGCCGCGCCGGTCTTGAATGCGAAAGAGAAGAATGCCTTGGCCGACGGCCAGATGTTCGTCCAGACACAGGAGCAGCAGCTCACCCTGCATGGCTCCCTGACGCTCGCGTTTCTGGCCGCGTTGGCGGGGCACGTCTGGGGTCACCTGTTCTACTAATCTCCCGACCTGGGACAGGCTCGACTCGCGGGTCGGGCCAGTCCTGGGGCGCTCCCAACGAGGAGGGATGCAGATGGCAGAAGTGAACGGCCGCCGACCGTGGCGGTTTCGCCTGTTGTACCACACCCCCTGGCTCGCCCTCGTGGCCCTGTTCCTGTTGAGCCGGCTGCCAGGTTGCCACGGGGTCATGCAGCCGGGGCCGATGGCAGCGCGGGGCCACCAGGGCCTCATGTGCCAGCAATGCCACCCGGGCGGCACCGGCCTGGCGCGGCAGACGCCGCAGGGCTCCCTGGCAATGGACCGAGCCTGCCTTAGCTGCCACCAGGGCCACAAGATCCATCATCTACAACAAGTAGCACATCGCACGCCCCGCTGCCTTCACTGTCATCGCGAACATCATGGCCGCGAGGAACTGACGCGGGTGGCCGACTATCGCTGCAGGAGTTGCCATGCGAATCTCCAGCGCGAGGATGGCTTGCAGTCTAGCTGCCTCGGAGTGCCCGACTGGATAGGCCACCCCGAGTTCACCTCCGTCCGCGTGGGGGCTGCTCGAGGCACCCGGCGACTCCATTTCTCACACCAAGCCCACCTCCAACCGGAGGGGATCCTCGGTCGAGACCGCAAGCCGGTTCGGCTGGAATGCGGCATGTGTCACCAACCCGATGCGGCCGGCCGCTACATGGAGCCCGTCCGGTACGAAACGAGCTGTGCTTTCTGTCACCCATTGTCGGTGCAAGTCGCTGTCACTCGCGAGGGGCCGGCCGCCGAGGCATTTCGCCGCCAGCCCGCGCGGCACGCCGAACCGCGAGAAGTGCAGGCCGATCTTCGAGAGCGTCTGGTGCGGCTCGTCCAGCAGGCACCGGAACTACTCCGGCGCGAGTCCTTCGGAGAGAAACGCTGGCCACTGCGGCGGCCAGAGGCGGCGGCCGAGGAAAAACAATGGGACTGGGTCGAGCGCCAACTTGATGGACTTAACCACCGGCTTTTCACCCTCAGCGGTGGCTGCAAGTTCTGCCACATGGCGGCGCCGCCCAAGGACGGCGTACCATCCTTGACGCCAACTGGGCTGCCGGCCCGCGCCCTGGTGGGAGCGTTCTTCAACCATCACTCCCACCGAGAAGTCGGCTGTGCGACGTGTCACGCGGCTGCGTCCCGGACCTCACCACGGGAGTCGGCGATGCCCTCCGTTGCGGTATGCCACACGTGCCACCGCGACAGTCAACCGAGGCGCCCGAGCGAAGTGCGGGCTGCTTGCGCCGGTTGCCACACCTACCACACCGCTGCCCAGAAGCGACGCGAGACGGTGGCACCGCTTCCTCGGTAAGAGGTCGCGCCAAAACAGGGGTCAATCAAATAACCGAGGTCATCGATTGGCTGGCCAAGGCGCCGAGCGCCTTGGCCAGCCAATCGATAAATCCCGATTGCGGGCTTCAGCTTCTCCCACGAATCCCGATACAGACAGCCGAGGTAGCCGATCAGGTGGACAACGTCGATGTGCAAGGGGTCGGCGAACATGCGCCACCACAACGGTTGCTCTTTCATCGCGTTCTCCGTTCAGGCTGCGAGCCAGCTGCGCAGGATCTTGGCGTCGGCTGGCATTCCACACGCGACACGCGTTTGCCGCCACGCTCGTGGCGGCGTCGATCTGACGCGGGAGCCGGTCGTGGGCCTGGGAAGCGTCTGCCGTCGGCAGGAGACCGACGAGGCCGACCAGGTGGTCCTCGCGCTCCACCGCATGGGGGATCAAGGTACATGCGCTCCGCTTCTCGACGCCCGGCCTGCGGAACGTCGGCAAGTATCTGCATTCGTCCGACTCGATGACATGGAGCTACGCGGCTTGCTTCCGGCCGGTAAGGCTCGAAGGCTGCAAGTATGAAACATGCGAGTATTGCGACCGCTGGGCCCTGCAGTGGCGCAGGCAACTCTTGCGGACGCTGGGTAACTGCCTCTGACAGGCGTTTCGCGCCGCGTGCGGCGGCACGATCCCGCCGGCCCTGGCCCAGTGCTTCTTCACGTCCCGAAGGAAGATTCCTGTGCGACTTCGCAAGCAAGTCGGTTCATGCTGCGCGTACGGCGGGAGTTTCTCCAGGACAAAAGGACCGTCGCGATCAGCTGGATGCATCAGGGTGGTGAACGGGCTGCGCGGATCCGACGCGGGATTTCCGTCTTGCTACAGGCGGGTGCTGCTGGCCCTGGTCACCCAACTGCGCCATCAGGGTTGTGGCCCGCGGCGCGATCGTCGTGTGTCTCCGTGACGGCCTCGGACGAGAGGGCACTTTCCATCCGGCGGCGGATGCGCGCGGTGACGGGCTCCTCTGCCGAGCCGCGGCGCTTGCCGACGCGCTCAGGCGCGGCTTCGACGGTGTGCGCGGCCCGGAGGGCTTTGATCCGGTCGGCCATGCCGGAAATGCCGGACCGCGGTCCGGCACCCGGCTCGGAGTTGGTGCCGGAAAGGCCGGCCCTGAGCTGGTCGCGCAACGCGGTCAACTCCGACAGATACGCGTCGTGGGGGAAGGGTTGGCCGAGGCGCGCCTGGTAGTCGCGGAGCTGGGCTTGCGCGATGCCGAGGTCTTGCCGGACGCGGGCGCACTCGGAGGCGTACCCATTCGCCAGGCGTTCCACCGCGTTCAAAACGGCGCGCGCCCCTTGGTGCTCCCGGAAGAGCCCGGACTGGCGCGTGGCCGCCCCTTCGAGGTACACGTCGGGCCCGAAGTGCGGATGCAGGACCAGGCCGAACCGCAGGCCGCAATAGATGCCGAGGGGGACGCGGCGTATCTCGCGGACGTTCCGCAACAAGACGTCCAGCGGGCCGGACAGGATGCCGGGGGCGTCCTCGCGTGAGCACGCGCGGCCACCGATCGTCAGGGGGTCTGCGGCGTGAGCCGCGGCCGTGGCCTGGTCCGCCGTGAGGTCAGCCAGGCGCCGGGACAGGTCGGCAATGGTCCCCGGCAAATCCCGCACGCTGCGGCGGGCGAGATACTGTTCGTCCAGGTGGTTCCTCTTCAGGAGGGTGAGCCGCTGCAGCTCGGCATCAGCCTCGGCCAGGGTGAGCACCGCCGGGTTGCCCGAGGCGATCGCCTTGACCTCGGCGTAGGAGAGCTCCTGCCCGCCGATGTCCTCGGCGCGTCGGGCGGCGTTCTCGCCGGTCATCACCTGGGCGATGAACCGGGCCTTGGTTTCCAGCGCCTGCCACATGTAGGCGTCGAACGAGCCCTCGGTGACGTAGCGGTAGATCGACACCTGTGCGTTCTCGTTGCCCTGGCGCAGGATGCGGCCCTCGCGCTGTTCGACCTCGGCCGGCTTCCACGGGGCGTCCAGGTGGTGCAGCGCCACCAGGCGCTTCTGGACGTTCGTGCCTGTGCCCATCTTCTGCGTGCTGCCCAAAAGCACCCGCACCTGGCCGCTGCGGACCTTCTCGAAGAGGGCCTGCTTCTTCGCGTCGGAGTCAGCGTCGCCGGCGGCGGCGATCTGCTCGCGGGGGACGCCGCGGGCGACCAGCTTCCGGATGACGTCCTCGTAGGCGGAGTACCCCCAGGCCGTCGGGTGGACGCCCATGTCGCAGAAGATCAGCTGCGTGCCACGTACACCGGCGGTCCGGCCCCAGATGGCCGCGACATTGTCTGCCAGCGCATGGACCTTCGACCCGGGGAACTCGGCTGCCTGTTCCGAGAGCATCCGGGCGTCGAGGGCGAGCTTGCGGCCGTCGGTGGTGATGGCCAGCGCGTTATCGACCCGCGGGTCCACCTTCTGCGACCGCAGCCGTTCGTAGCGCTCCACCAGTTGATCCTGGAGGGCACGCTGCTCCTTGGACATCGGGCAGGCGACGACGATGGGCTTGCCGCTTTCCAGGCGCGGCCGCGGCAGGTCGAGCATCTCGGCCGTCTGCACGTCGGCGAAGGCCCTAAACATCTGCTGAAGTTCGGGGAGGTTCGTGAAGCGGGCGAAGCGGCTGCGCGGCCGCAGCGAGGCGCCGTCGGGGGAGATCTCCATCGTGTCCACGACCTCGCCGAACGTGGCCGCCCAGGCGTCGAAGTGGTCGATGCCGCGGCTCCTGAGCCCCTCGGGGTCGAGGAAGCGCTGCAGGGTGTAGAGCTCGACCATCGTGTTGCTGATCGGCGTGCCGGTGGCGAAGGTCACGCCGTGCCCGGGGTGCTGCCCGTGCAGGTATTGCGCCTTCATGTACACGTCGAAGGCCCGTTCGCTGCCGCCGGTCTGGATGCCGGCGACGCGCTCCATCTTGGTCGGCGTCTCCAGGTTCTTGTAGTACTGCGCCTCGTCGATGAAGAGGTGATCGACGCCCAGCTCGTCGAACACCAGCCCGTCGTCCTTCTTGTCCTCCGCCAGCAAGTCCTTCAGGTGCTCCTCCCGGGCGGCCTTCTGCTTCTCGATGGTCTTGATGAGATTGCGGTGGACGCGGGCCGCCCCGGCGCTCGCGCCGTCGCGAAGGAGTTGCTCATACTCCTGGATCTGCTGCTTGAGGAACTCCTCCTGGTAGGCACGCGACATGCCGATGCGCTCGAAGGAGCTGTGCGTGACGATGATGCCGTCCCAGTCGCCGCTCGCGATCCTGGCGGTCAGGTGCTTGCGGCGGTCGCGCGTCAGGTCCTCCTTGCCGGCGATGAGCAGCCGGGCGTTGGGGTAGAGGTGCAGGAACTCGCGGCCGAACTGCTCCAGCAAGTGGTTGGGCACGACGTACATGGGCTTTCGGATCAGCCCCGCCTCCTTCATCTTCATGCCGGCCGCTGCCATCGTGTAGGTCTTGCCCGCGCCCACGGCCTGGGCGAGCAGCGTGTTACCGGCGCTCATGCAGCGCCAGACGGCATCCCGCTGATGCGCGCGCAGGCGGACGATCGGGCTCATGCCGGGGAAGTCGAGGTGCGAGCCGTCGAAGAGCCGGGGGCGGAGGTTGTTGTAGGTGTCGTTGTAGACCCGAACGAGCCGCTCCGTGCGGTCGTGGTCGCTCCAGAGCCAGGCGCGGAACCGCTCCCTGATGAGCTTCTGCTTCTCGCGGGCGGCGAGGGTCGCCTCCTGGTTGACGACCCGCTCCTCGCGGTCGCCGCTTCGGATCGTGTCGTGGATCACAGGGGTCTTCATGTTCAGCGCCAGTTCCAGGAGCCACGGCCCGCCCGCGCGGCCCGTGCCGAATTCGGACGTCGCGGCGACCGACTGCTGCGTGGCGTAATCCGCCACGACGCTCCAGACCGCATCCTGCTTCAGGTGCCCGACCTGGACCGCCGTCGTCGCGACGTGGAAGAGGTCGGCGGCGAAGGCCTGGATGTCGGTCTTGGGGATCCACGGCGCCCCGAGGTGGGCGTCGATGTCGCCGGGCAGCACGTCTTCCGGCTGCACAACCCGCAGCGTGTCGGCGTTGCGGGCGTAGGCCGGGCCGGCGCTCAGCACCGCGGCGAGTTTGGCCCGCACGTTGCCCGAGAGGTACGCGTCGGCCGTCTGCCAGGTCCGCTGCTCGGGGTCGTGGAAGACGAGGTCGCCGAGTTCCGCAAGGATCTGGTCCTCGGGCTTGCCGTAGAGCGTGGCGATGAACGGCAAATCGACCGCGCCCCGCCGGTCGAGGGAGACCAGGAGCCCTTCCTCGGCGCTGCGGACCGACGCGACGGGCGGGCTCCTGCCGACCACGTCCTTGCTCAGGATGGCGGCCTTGGAGGCATGGCCGGTGCTCTCATCGTACTGCTCCAGGGACATGACCAGCATCGCGTCCGGGTCTTCCCGGAACTTGACGAGGTTGGGCATGCGGCGGACCGCGCCGCCGCCGTCCCGCTCGCCGGTGGTGGTCGTGTTGATCGGGCCGTACGTGCCGACGAAGCGGTCGTAGGCCCAGTTGAGTTGGCGGCGGGCGTCCTGGCGGGCCGGCTCGGGCCAGCCCTCGTTCTGCGATTGCAGGACGCGGCGGGCCAGGTCGCGCAGGCGGATCAGGGAAGCCAGGCGCTTGCCGGTGTGGGTGCCGCCCGCTCGCAGCGTCCTCCCGCCGTAGACGACCGGGACGGCCTCTCCGCCGACCCACTGGCGGATGATGCGGTCCTCGCCGATGACAATGCTGCCTTCAGTGATGTGTCGCTCCGGCGGCGGGGGCGTGAAGGCCGGGGCAGGTCGTTCCCGCACGGGGGAGGCGGGCAACGGTGCGTAGTGCGGCAGGCGCTGGATCGCCGCCTGCAGCTGACGGCCCAGGTCGCCGGTGCCGATGACGCTGTAGCCCTCCCCGTAGAGCGTGTCCTTGCGGCTCCAGGCGCCCAGTACCATCTCGGGGTGATTCAGGAAGTACCGGTTGATCGCCACCTCCACGCCCTCGACGGCCAATGGTGCGATGTTCAGCCACTGCGGGTCGGCGTGGTTGGGGGGCTCGCCGGGCGAGCGCTTGCGCAAGAAGACGATGTCCGTCACGACGGCCGTGCCCTCCCGCTTGAACGCGTCAGACGGCAGCCGGATCGCGCCGACGAAATCCGCCCTGGAGTCCAGGTACTCGCGGAGGGCGGCGTTCTGCTTGTCGAGCGTGAAGTGGCTCGTGACCAGGGCCAGGGGGCCGCCGGGCTTGAGCGCGTCGATCGACTTGGCGAAGAAGTAGTCGTGCAGGGATAGCTTCACGCCCCGGTACTCGAGCGTGACGTCGGCGAAGGGCACGTTGCCGATCACCCCGTCAACGCTACCCTCGGGCAGGCGCGTGTCGCGGAAGTTCTCGATGCGGATGCCCTGGTCGGGGTGGAGCACGCGGGCGATGTGGCCGGAGAGGAGGTCCAGTTCGATCCCGACGAAGCGCAGGTCCGACGGGCCCAGGCTCATGAAGTTGCCCGTGCCGCAGCCGGGCTCCAGGACGGCCGCATTCAGGGGGAGCCCGAGGCGACCGAGGGCCTCGTGCATGGCCGCGATGACGGTCGGGGAGGTGTAGAAGGCGTTGAAGGTGCTGCGCCTGGCGCTGTCGTACTCCTCGGGCGTGAGCAGCGAGCGCAGTTCCTCGCCCACGGCTTGCCAGGCGGCGTCCTTGTAGCGGCCGGTCACCGGGTCGGGGAAGATCGACAGAGCGACGGGCCCGAAACCGCCGAAGCGGGCGAGCGCCTGTCGTTCCTCCCAGGTCGCGGGCCGCCGCTGCTGCTCGACCGTCTTCAGTGTGCGGATCGCGACGAGGATGTCCCGTGCTTTTTCCTTTTCACCGCGGGCCGCGAGGAACGGCGCGTGCGGCGGGGGAAGATCTGGACAGCGGGAGGCAGCCGGGGGGTTGTCGCCTGCGGCGGACGGAGGACTGTCGGCAACCGCCCGTAACGGAGTCGCTTCCGACCGCGATGGGTCTTGCTCGCTGCCGGCCTCGTCGAGTCCGGGAAGGCCCTCAAACAGTGACAGCATCTGGTCACGGGGCGTGCTGGCGCGGGAGGCGCGAGACCGCCGGGGGGCGGGGTGATGCTCTCGCCGGGAAGCGCCCTGCCGCCGTTCGGACGGGACTCCGGATCCAGAACGTCCTCCCGGTTCTCGAGGATGATCTCCAGGTGCTCGCCCGGACGCGGGCTCTGCGTACTGCCCGGCTTCGTCCCGACACGGTCGTCCTTCTCCCTGTGACGGGTCTGGAGCGGGCTGGCGATCCTCTCCGGGAGGAGACGGAACATCGCCCTGGGGCACGGGCGATCCGTCCGACTCGGGCGGGAATTCGAGCAAGCCCTGTTGCCAGGGAGGCGATACCTGCCGACGATCCCGCTTCGCGTCGCTGGCGGGAAGGGGCGCATCATGGTCATCCGGCGAGGGGGCGAGGGGCAGGGAGGGCATGCGTGCCGCAGCCTACGGATCCGACCGTGCCGAGCAACGCAGATGGTATCCCGTTGGCAGGGTGACCGCAGCGGCAGGGCCTCGGTGCCGCCGACCATCGGCCGGGGTACTCCCCCACCGCAGGGGATGTGAAGCAACCGGTCATGCACCCGAGGTCGGGAGGTGGCAGCGAATCCCGGCGCCGTCAGCAGGCGAATCGCGACGGATCAGGGTGCCAGGCAACGACCCCGCCAGCGGGAGGCTCTCTGCGTGAAGGCTTCCCCCGCGGCAACTACGATCCAACCGTGCAGATCGTCCCAATCACCTTCCGCGATGCGTGCGCGTTCATTCGGCAACACCACCGCCACCACCCTGCTCCGGTCGGCTGCAAGTTCTGCCTCGCCGTTGAAGACCAAGGGGCGGTCGTCGGCGTGCTGATCGCGGGGAGGCCCGTCGCCCGGCGCCTCGACGATCACGAGACCCTGGAGGTCACCCGGCTGGCGACCGACGACACCCGCAACGCCTGCTCGATGCTGTATGGGGCGGCGAGGCGGATCGCGAAGGAGATGGGATACCGCCGAATCGTCACCTATATCCAGGCCAACGAGCCAGGCACTTCCCTGAAAGCCAGCGGCTGGAGATGCGCGGCAGAAGTGGACGGCTGCTCCTGGGACCGCCCGGCTCGCCCGCGCACCGACAAGCATCCGATCACCGCCAGACGGCGGTGGGAGTGCCAGCTCCGTTCCGTCCAGCCCGTTTCTGCGGCAACCTCCCGCCAGTCCTGATCCACGTTCTTCCTCACATTCGCGAAGGGAGTTTTCTGTGCGAGTTCACCAGCAGGACGGGTCGTGTCGTGGTTGCGGCGGGGAACCGCAGATCATCGCGCGGACGACGCGACCATGACCGTCGCGCGCCTGAGCCTCGGTGAGGAGTATCCCGTCGAACGCCCCACGCTTGAATGCCTGGGTTTTTTTACTGCCTCACGCAATCCGTCCCGTCTTCCGCGCCCACGCGAGCAGTCCCCGGAGCCGGTCGCGCATCCGCACACGCATGCGACAAGCCGCGGCTCGTACTCGTCGTGCGGCTTCTCCGCGCCCGACACCATTGCGTCGATACCGATGATCCCGAGGACGGCCGCCCGCTCGCGGCGGTACATGCGGCCAATGCAGCCGCCGAAGTCCGCCACGGACTCATCGGGCGACGCATAGACCCGCTCGGCCAGGTCCCGCAGTTCTTGATGGAGTTCCTCCGACATGCGCTGACCGTATCAGGCAGCCCGGGTCCCGCACGCGCGACGGCCGCCATCTGGCGGTCGCGTGGGTGGAAGGAGACGTCCGGCGGGGCCAGGCTCGGCACTGCGTCCGAACCCGTTCCTTTCCAACTTACGAAGGAGGTGACCCGTGCCCGACCCGGGCAAGCTGCAGCTGCTGCGGCATCTGCGGAGCGAAGGTGGTGCCTCGCCCCGGGGGCGAGACCTGGCCCGAGACGATCCGGCGGATCAAGGCGGGCGGCCTCTGCGAGATCGAGGAGGCCCCGGCATTCCACTTCCCACTTGAAAGGAGAGCGCATGGACCTGTCTGACCGCGAGCTGGCGACGGTGCTGGCCGCCCTGCGTGAGTGGCAGGGCATCCTCGCCGGCGAGGAGCCCGCCGCGAAGGAGGTGAACGACATCGCCTCCGACGGCGGGCGATTGCAGCCCCTGACCGTCGAGGAGATTGGTGACCTCTGCGAGCGCCTGAACACCGAAGGGAGGGACACGTGAAGAAAGAGCTTCCGCTGCTCGACCGGATTTATGCCGACCCGTGCTACACGGACGTCTGCCGGCTGATCGGCTACAAGGGCTGCGTGTACCGCCAGCTCTGGGACGTGCTGAAGCCCGCGATCGACACGTACGGGCAGCGGCGCGTCGAGTCGGCCACCGCGCATTTGCTGACGTATGAGCGGCAGTTCGCGGTCAACCCGCCGCCGCTTGCGCCGGTGACGCTGCGCAGCGACGTCCGGGAGTACTGCTGGATGCTGCTCGGGCCGCCACCGGAGAAGGAAGACGCCTTCTATCGGCACCCGGACGGCACGCCGAGGGAGCGACCCGCCAAGGAAGAGCCGAAACCCGCGGAGCCCCAGCCGTAGCCAAAAACGAAGCGTGCCAGGAAGTAGAAGTAAGGCTCGGACGCCCAGGCCCTCGCAAGACGCGGGGGCCGATTTTATGGACACCTGGTTTTGCAGCCTCTTGAAGTGTCCGGCAGCCCGGGTAGAATGATTTTCGGGGTGTTTGTTGCAGCAGGGCCTAAATGTGTTGCAACCAGTGTTCCAACCAGGCAGAGGGAAAAAGAGACGGTTGACGCAAATCCTTACACGACAACACGTTGCGGGCGTAATTCAGTGGTAGAATGCCAGCTTCCCAAGCTGGACGTCGTGGGTTCGAATCCCATCGCCCGCTCTTAACACAAGTCCTTCGCCGAACGCGAGTTAAGCGTACCTTCTGTAACATCTCAAAAACCCTGGGGAAGAGGCGCAGCTGATCGGGGGTCGCTTCCCTATTCTGGAAAGTATGCGGATCGAGATTCCCGTTATTCCCCCTGGCGAACGCACCCC
>JBBRPS010000270.1:0-11853 GCA_038227745.1 Gemmatales bacterium
GAGGCCAGCCGTGGCGAGAAAAGCAGGAAGGCCAACACAACGGCGAGACAGGAGCGTAGAATCATGGCGAGGCCAAGGGCCACCTGATCGCCCAAAACGGAAAACAGCGACCATCAGACACAGGGGTGCGGAAAATGGGCCGAGGGGGCGCGGCCCTGCGTCGTGCAGTTGTGGACGAAGCACGCCTTGTCGGGGCGGTAGGCCATCACCTTGGCCTCGAACAGCCCGGAACTGAGCGGGGCCAGCAGCCGGCAGCGGGAGCAGACCATCCACCTCGGGAACGGTGCCACCGGCAGGCCGATCTGCCGGCCCTCGTCAAACCAGTTCGTCTGCGCGCCGAGCGTTTCCGGCCCCTTCGGCGCGGTCAGCAGCCGCGTCACCTGTGGCCCCAGGACGTTCTGGACCGAGGCCAGGAGCCGCTCCTCGCCGATCTCAATCGAGTGGGCAATCGGCCAGTCCTCCAGCCCCATGACCATCACCGACAGGTTCGGCAAGTCGATCAAGGAGCCGACGCCGAACGTGGTCAGCGCCTGACTCGGGCGCAGCTCGCCGACTTCGGATTTCCGCATCTGGGCGGGGTTCATGCCGCACCCCCTTCCGCCGCCGGCTTCTCCTCGGGGAGCGGCTCGGGGGAGTCTGCCGCATCGTCCAGCCCGCCGTCGTCCATGATCAACTTCACGGTCGGCTCGACCTCGCGGAGGGAGTTCAGGCAAGTGAACTCCTCCCACCGCTCCATGCCGGGACGCTGGAGGAGTTGCACCGTCGTGCCTCGCTTCGGCCCGTCCCCGCCAGCGACCGGCTGTGCGTAGGTCAGGGTACGACCGCCGGTGGTGTTCTGGGCCTCGGCGCGCCACAGGTCGAGCTTGGCGTTCAGGACGGCCCGGCAGTAGTCGGCCACGGCGGGGCCGTCGCCCACCAGTTCGGCGCGCTTGCAGATCACCTCGATGGCGTCCTGCACCGCCGGGTCCAGCGTCTGGATCTTCGCCGCCGCCTCGTTCGGCGTGTACTCGGTGCCGCGCAGCCGGACGAGCGACACCAAGAGGCCCGCCAGCCCGCGCGCCATCGCCCCCGGCGAGAACGGCGTGACCGACAGCGGCTCGACGTGGTTGTAGTAGGTGCCGTGAAACTGCGCGAACGTCTCGTAGTGGGAGAGGTCGCGGGGCCGCGCCCAGTTGAACACCGTCACCACCAGCCCCGGCGCTTCCTTGTTGCGGCCCACCCGGCTCGTCGCTTGGATGTACTCGGCGCACGCCTTGGGCTGGCCGGCGACGACCATCAGCCTCAGCCGCTTCACGTCCACGCCGACCGAGATCATGTTCGTCGCCAGCAGTACGTCGATGGGCCTCTTCGGGGCCGTCTTGAACTGCCGCTGCTTGTACGCCTCGCGCCGCTGCTCGTCCAGGGCGGGGTCAAACACGGCCTCCAGCCGGTCGAGCGTCTGCGGGATGTCCTCGCTCCTCATGCGGCTGGTCAGTTCCGCGAGGTAGTCGGTGCCGAAGTATCGCTTCGCCAGCCCGCGCCGGTCCATCTTCTTGCAGCGGGTGAACACGTCGTCGTCCACCAGACGCCGCATGCCACCGAGTTCGCGCATCGAGTTGAAGTAGCCGACGAGGCTCATCCACGGGTCGGCGGCGCGTCCGTACCTGTCGTAGAGAGCCTGGGCCGAGCAGAGGAACGCCGTGTAGACGCGGATGAGCGCCGCCTTGAGCCGCCGTCCCCGCGCGCAGATGCCGATGTAGCGCCTGCCGGGGTAGGCGTCCTCGGGGGGCCGCTGCACGGAGAAGAAGTTGTCGCCGGCGTCGAGTCCCGGCGGCGGGAACACGGCGACCGTGCGCAGGAACAGTTTGTGGACTTGAACGTCGGCGCTCTTGATCGTCGCCGTCGAGGCGATCACCTTGGGCCGGACCCGCTTGCCGCCCACCTCCCAGCCGCACAGCCGGTCGATGGCCGTCTCGTACAGGCCGACCAGGGTGCCGAGCGGCCCCGAGATGAGGTGGAGTTCGTCCTGAATGATCAGGTCGGGAGGTCGCAGCGGCCCGTGGTCGGCCACCTTCGTGGCCGGCAGGCCGAGCTTCGTCCGGGGGTGGCTGCCCCAGTCGTCCACCTCGGGCGACAAGAAGCCGTGCCGCTCGCAATGCCCGTTGACGCCGCCGAAGAGCATCTGCACCTCGCCCTTCCACGGCATCTGTGCGAACTTGTCCACTGTGGCGATCAGCAGCGTCGGCAGTCGGCGGTAGATCTCCTCGTCCACGACGACGACCGGCAGCCCCTCGCCCTCGGCCTGCTTCTTGCTGAACAGGCACTGGCCGAACTTGTCGCCGCAGTAGGTCAGCGTCCGGCCATGCCCCTGCGGGGCCGGGTCGGCGAACAGGTGCTTTCCCGGCTCGATGGCGCTTCCGCACCAAGGACAGGTCGTCAGTTGGTACGGCGTGCCGACGCCCCCGCCGCTGTATTGGTTGCCGCGCAGTTGCTTGATCGCCTCGATGGAGTCCTCGGTCCAGTTCGGCGTCGTCTTGCGGCCCACCCACAGGCCGATGCGGAACGGCGTCCTGCCCCAGCGGGAGTCGCCCATCTCGAGCGCCTTGCGGCGAATCCACTCGCAGGCGCACAAGAGCGCCGTCGCCCGCTGGAACTGCTGGATGGTCAGCAGCCGCAGCGTGTACCGCATCAGCACGGCCACGCCGTTCTCGCCCGAGCGGCCCGCGACGGTGCCTTGCAGCCGCCGCAAGCCCATCGTGTAGGCGCTCAGGCCCAGGTAGGCTTCCGTCTTTCCGCCGCCCGTGGGGAAGAACAGCAGATCGGCCAGCGCCTTGTCGCTCTCGCTGCGGTCGGGGTGGTCGAGCTTGGTGATGCCGGGGAGGTTCAGCAGGATGAAGGCGATCTGGAAGGGGAACCACGTCCGGTTCGCCGTCACGTCGATGTCCTTGTCGAAGTCGGGCTGGCTGCCGCGCCGCACCTGTTCGGAGTAGAGCGAGTGCGTCCGCTGGAGCCACATGGCCCTGTTCATGAAGCGGAACGACTCGGCTGCCTGCTCGTCCTCGGCCAGCAGCTTCAGCCCCGCCTCGATTCGGGCCAGCGTTTCGCGGCAGTCGGCCAGGGCGTCCTCGGCGGCACCCTTGTGGTCGGCCAGCGCGGCGGCGGGGGCGTCGGCCCGCTTGGCTTCCCCCTCGATCCACGCCCGGTACGCCACGATGAGCGGCTGCAACTTGCCGCCCAGTTGCTTCGTCGGCGTCTCTGCCAGTTCCTTCATGTCCAGCACAAGCCCGGCGAGTTGGCCGAAGGCCGGGTTGAGGCCCGCGTCGGCGCTGCTGGGCGGCGTGGTGCGCGGCACCTCGTAGACGGGGATGATGGCGGTACTCAGCCGCACCGCCCGATCGAGCGAGCCGGGATCTACCTCGGCGCAGACGCCGACGCCGTGGCCGACCGCGAACTCGACGTGCCGGCGGTACAGCATCGCCATGCGGGCGTCTTCGCTGTCGTGGGCCTTCCGCAGTTTCGGGGTCCGCTTGCAGAAGACCGCCGAACCGTCCGGGGCCGTGACGCTCAGGACCGGCTGGAAGAGGTGGCACTCGTCCTTCTTCATCGTCGGCATGGCCTGCCCGTTGACAAGGAACAGCGTGATGACCCAGCCGTGGTCGCGCTTGCGTATCTGGCCTCGGACCAGCACCTCGGGGCATTCGGGATCGACGGCCAGCGGCCCGACCGCGCCGCCGCGCAGCTTGATGTCGATGGCCCCGCCGCGCGGTTGGCGTTTCCAGACCCGGAGCGGACGGCCTGTGCGGGCGTCGTTCTGCTCCTCCTTCTTCTCGCGGACGTACTGGCCCCAGCGGGCCTCGACCCGCAGCGTGGTCGCCTCGTGGTCCACGCAGAAGCTCATGCCGAACGACGACGGCAGGGCGGCGCGGGGCAGCGGCACGTCGCGGTCGGTGGTGCCGTCGTCGCCGCTGTCGGACCCGCCCTCGGAGAGTTCGTCGGGGATGAGCGGCGTGTCCTCGTCGTCCTCGTCGTCCGCCAGCTTCGCGGCGTTGGCTGCCGGCGGTGCCGGGCGCGGAGCCAGGACGCCGACGAGGTATCTGTCGCGCACGTTGCGCTCGGTCAGTTCCTCCTCGGCACCGCCAGCCGGGCCGAGGAGGTCGTTGACCACCATCTCTTCGAGCATGGCCCGGAGTTGCATCGGCGTCGGGGCCGGGGTCAGGATACTATCGCTCACGGGCGGGCCTCCGGGCTGCGTGCCGTCGTGTAACCTTGCTGGGGATGTGTCGGCTCGTCGGGGTGGCGGAGCCGCAGACGCCCGCTCTCGACCATCGGTGTCAGGAACCGCTCCCTGAGCTTCACCTGATCCCGGTCCAGAAGCCGGGCGAGTTGCGCCGCGCTCAGGGACCGGCCCTCGCATAGCGTTAGGATGATCTGCCGCGTCTCGTCCGGCTTGCGGCGGTCCTTCGCGCGGTACGGTTCCGCCAGCTTGATCAGGTGATTTTCGTCCAGTGGCGGCAGTGGGACCACTTCGCCGGAATAGTGGGAGGAGTCGTCCTCGTTGTGGGAGGAGTCCGGCCCCTTGTGGGTGGAGTCGCCCCCGTTATGGGAGGAGTCCGGCCCCTTGTGGGTGGAGGCCGGCAGGAGGTACGTCGTCCACCGTCCCTGGCCGTCGCGCACCAGAAACCCCTTCGACACAAGCCCTTGCAGCATCTTGGTCAGGTCGGCGGGGTGATGATCACAGACCATGCGCATCCGGGGGTTGGACACCACCCCTTCGATCTCGGCGGTCGCGAGCGTCTGAATTTCGAGCGGGGTGAGCGTTGCGAACCGCTCGCCGAAGCGGGCGCTAAGTCGGACCTCCACTTCGGGCGGCAGGAGGCTGATCATCAACAATGTGAGTTTGACACGATCCGGGCGGCTCGCCTCTTCGATGCGGGGCGACCGCCATTGCTGGGAGGCCCACCCCTGGCGGATCTTCGGGAAGCCCGAGCCAGCCTTCTCGCCGTAGCCGAGCATCGCGAACATCTTCTGGAGGCTCTTGTTGCGGCACTCGCTGACGTTCCCCTGGAAGACTTGCTCGACCCCCAGCAGCAGGGTGCCGGGGTTGGAGAACTCCAGCCGGTCGCGGTACTTCTCGATGATGATCCCGCCCTGGCCCTGGTAGTCGGCGTGGATCAGCGAGTTGACGAAAGCCTCGCGGATCGCTTCGTGGACGAGCGTCTCGTCCCGCCTGAGCATCCCCTCGGGGGCCAGCGTCGTCGTGGTCGTGGCCATGCCGCGCAGGGCAGGCGCGAACTGGAAGGGGATCTTCAGATCCGCGACCAGCTTGGGATAGACCCGCTCGAAGAACTGGAACAGGTTAGCCACCCACTTGCCGTCCTGCCAGACCCGATCCGTCCAGCGGACGGCGGGGTCGTCGGAGTATCGCTCGCGGTAGTCCACGGCGTACTGCGGCACCGCGAGTTCGTCCTGAATCGCGCGCTCCTGGCCGAACATCAGCAGGCCGGCGACGGTCAGCCCCTCGACGCCCCTGGCCCGGTCACGACGCCAGCCGCCGAGCGATTCGAGGAGAGGTTGGTCGTCCAGTGAGAGCCAGGGATGGGCCGCGTCACGCGAGGCGAAGCGGTTGCGGTACTGGCGCAAGGTGGGGGCGTCGAGGTCCGCCAGCGTGAAGTGTTCGAGGACGCGGGCGTCGAGCGACTCCTCGGACTGGTCGCCGAGCATGCGCCCGACCTCGTCGCGCTGGCAGAGGTAATCGCCCTCGAAGTTCCTCCGGTAGGTGCCGTCGAGCGGGTTCTGGCCGACGTAGACGGGGCGTTGCCGGCGGGTGGCCCGAGGGACGCGGATGACGAGGACGGGCTTGGTGTCCACCGTCTCGACGGTCACGTCCTCGTTGCGGAGGATGTTCGCGCTGACCTTCCCCCGGTCGTTGATCGTGTTCCAGAAGTTCCCGCGTATGACCGCAGGGTCTTTCAAGCCGGTCACGGGGTGCGGCGGACCCTTAGGCTCGACGCCCAGGACGATCACCCCGCCATCGGTGTTGGCCATCGCGCTGTAGCTCTCCCAGAGCGCGCGGGGCAGCCCGCCTTGTGCCGACTTGAACTCCCAGTCGGCGTCCTCGCCTGCGTTGACCGCTTTCAGGATGTCGTCCGCGTCCATGTGTGCCTCGCGATGAAATCTCCGCCGACCCTCGGCGACCGCACGTCACCCTTGAACGGCAGCCGGAAGCGCCAGGGCATCCGTCCACAGGTAGCCCAGGTGAGTGACGAGGTACACGCTCTCGGAAAGCGGCGCGATCAGGCCGACCAAGTGCAGTTCCTTGACGATGGCCCTCAGTCGGGCCTCGATCCGCCGGTCGCCGCCGGACTCCTCGGCGTGTTGTCCGATCTGGAGGGTGAACCCACCCGAGTAGGACACCGCCATGAGGTGGCCGTCGTCCGCCACCGCACGCTTCATGAACGCCGTCGCCTGCTCTGCCGAACCGGGAGACAGTTTCGGGAACGACGGCTTCGGCGCGTCCGGCATGCCAGCAGGGGGCTGATAGTCGTAACCCTCGGCAGTCAGCGAGTAGATGCCCTCGCTCTCCGTCTCGATCAACCTGCCAGCAAGGAGTTCGCTGAGGCAGTGGCGGTTCAGGGCTTCGACGCGCGGGTCGCCGAGCGGGCCGAACTCCTTGCCGCCGGCCTGAACGGAGAAGCCCCCTGAATGGAGGATCGCCATGATCGTGCCGTCCTCCTTCGCGGCCTGGAGGAGTTCGACCGAATGGGGGTGCAGTGGGAGCGTGGGAGGTTCGGCGCGATCAGCCGGTGGAAGCACGGTCGAGTGACGGTCGATGGCCTGGGCGAGTTTGGCGACGACGTGTTCCAACCCGTTGGCCGTCGTCACGCCCAGGCGGTTGGCCAGGATGGAGGAGAACTGCGTCACGTCCGTGGCCGTGACCTTGTGCCACACCGGCAGGATGCGTTTCTCATCGGGCGTTTCCAGGGCGAACAGGCCGTGAAGTTCCTCCTGGGTCCACTTCTTGCCGAAGAAGGTGGGGCTGAGGATGACGACGCCGAACCTACTCTGGGCCAGCCCTTGGTTGATGCTCTTGAACAGGTTGTCGCCAACCGTGAGCGTGTACTCGTCGTACCAGACTTTGAAGCCGCGCGCCTTCAGCAAGTCGGCGAGGGGGCGGGCGACATCCCCCTTGTCCTCGCTGGCGTGGCTGATGAACAGATCCCAACTCATGTGCTGATCTCCGATGTCAGTGATGGCGACACTCCTCATTCAAAGAGGGTGCCAACGTCGGCGGCGTTCGCCTTGGCCTTTCGCGGTTTCTTTGCCGCCGTGGGCTTCTTCTTTTCGTGTAGCCCCTGCCGGACTTCCTCGGCATAGCGGTCGTGGTTGAGCTTTAGCAACCGGGCCAGCACTTCGCGGCGGGCGGCTTCGCTGATCGTGAACCGCTGTCCCTGCTTGGTGTCGTGGAAGCCGTGGCCCAGGTCGAGGTCGGCCCAGCCGTAGGCGGCAGCAACGGCGCGGTCCATCTCGATGTGTAGTTCCCGTAGCGCATCGATGTCCTTGAAGTCCACGCCTCGCTGATCGGGATTGTGAGAGCGATTGTAAAGATCCGTGAAGCCAATGGAATCTCTTGAAATAATGGCGAGTTGAGCCTGTTCAATTAGGGCTGCTGGCTGCTGTAATGAGCCGCCGAACGAAACGACCGGAAGCGGCAGTGTCTGAACACCTTTCGTCAGGGAGACGCTTAGAGTTTCACCGAGCGACCCGCTAAACGTTCTGATCCACAGGTCTGAAAACGATGAGAGCAAGACAGGATAGATGTCAGCCCGATTCTCCGCGATGACGCACAGCTTGTTTGTTGAGATCCATGATGATGGGACGCGGGCCGGAACAACGTATTTCGACACCATGCCGATGACAATATATCGCTCAACCTTTGCTACGCCACTAAAGAGATCAACGGAGGGACGGTGGAATTGCCACCAACGCGCCGCCAACCCAGGGAAACTTGCAAGATACTCGCTGGTCCGAATCGGACGAACCACCTCCTCTAGAAATTGTCGGGCAAGCTGGCACTTCCGCTCGATCAGTTCAAGACTGTCTGCACCTGTATAGACTGCCCACCTGCTACAGTTTTGGAGAGCATGATCGTTCAGATCCTCTCCAGATATATACTGACGTAGGTATGGGGACTTGGCAGCATTGAGCCGCACCCACCATGCGTCGCTGCGCGACAGAAGAAATGACTCCCTTCTCGCATTATGACATCCTCCGCCCGCCACCAGTTCCCGTGTGAGTTGAGCGGGAGCCACCTGAATGATGCCGGGAATAAGCCGACCATCAATCGCATCAACCTCTTGGTCATCGAGGATGCGTTGAATTCGACTCTTGCACCTACTCACCCACACGGTGCAAACGCGAACCGTTGCACTTCCTGGCCATCTAAGAGAAGAGGTCGCCCGATAAATCATTGAGGATGTGGCAATAGGCTGCAACCCAACTTTAAGGCTGTCTCCCTCCCTCAAAGAGTCGCAACCGATTAGGCCGCTACACCCGGTGCGAGACAGAAGTTGCTCCGCTCGCCTGTGAAACAGTGCGCAGAGATCCGAATGCCCCGGCTTGTTGCCAAGGATGTTGTGGCTATACGTTGTGAGAAATTCACCGACGTTTGCGGACCAGTATTTGTTACCCATAAACGGAGGGTTGCCGACAAAAGCGTCGAATCCGCCCCGGTCCACCATCACCTCGGGGAACTCCAGCGGCCAGTGAAACGTCGGTTGCCCTGCCAGAGCCTTGCGGGCCGCGCTGAGAAATTCGGTCAGATCCTCACGATGGAAGTGAACGGCGACCTTGATGCCGTTGTCGTCGCGGGCCGTCAGTCGATCACCAGCGGTGCCGGGGGTTAGTTCAGCGGCGATGAGTAGATCGGCGGCGAGTTTCAGCCGCTCCAACTTATCCTCGGCTTCGGCCAGGAGTCGCTCCTGCTGCTCGACCTCATCGACCGTGTTCGCGGGCATCACTTCAATCCGCCGGCGCAGTTCGATAGCCTCGGGGATGCGGTTCCGTAGGAAGTCGAGGAACAGCGAGTTCGTCGCGCCTTCGCCAGCGAGGTCGAAGCATTCCAGTTGCTTCAGGTCGCGGATGCCGACGAGCGAGTCGCCGCAGCGAACGGCGTGGTCGAGGAACTCGAACGGGCGGTCCTTGGCCAGCGTCAGCAGCCACAGCGACAGCTTGGCCATCTCGACGGCGAGTGGGTTCTTGTCTACACCGTACAAGCACCGCTGGGCGACGAGACGAAGGGCTTCGATCTGCCGGGCGCGGTCGTCCTCCAGCACTCGCTCGGCCACTTTGCCGGCAGAAGCCAAGCCCTCCGGGGCGACGCGCGGCTGGCCCTTCGTCCTCTGCTCCTCCTGCTGCCACGCCTCCTGCAACCGCTCGGCCAGATAACGGCACGCCTGGACGAGGAACGCGCCGCTGCCACAGGCCATGTCGCAGACCTTCAAGTCGAGTAGTTCCTTCGCCGGCTTCAGCTTCCATTCCTTGCGAGGCAGCCCCTCGGCGGGGCCGACGTAGACGAGCGGCTCCAGGGTGTACTGGACAATGGGTTCGGTCAGGCTGCGCGGCGTATAGTGCGTGCCGCTGGATCGCCGGTCGGTCCCCTCGGTGACGTAGACGCTGCCGGCGGGGATCACCACCGGGTAGCCGAAACTGTCCATCCGCACCAGACCGGCGAACGGCTGCACTCGCTTCCACAGAGAATCGTCGCCCTGGCAGGCGGCGCGGAACCGGCTGGTCTGCTGGGCGTCGAGTTGGGCCGCGAGCAGCTTCTTCAGGGCCGGCTCGCTCTTGCCAGTGGCCTCTTTCAGGTAGGCGAGCAGTTCCTTGTCGCCCTTGAGCTTGCGGGCCTCCAGTTCGGCCAGGGGAACTTCCGGCTCCTTGTCCTTCGTGCCGGCGAGGCCCAGGTGCGGCTCCGTGGCGCGGCGGGCGGTGTGGTCGAGCAAACCTTCGTAGACGTGGCCGATCTGCTCGATGTCCAGCGAGCGGACGCTCAACCGCCGCCGGATGATCTCGCGGTCACCGGGCAGCTTGGTTTCCAGCGTCTGGAGCGACTCCAGCAGGTGCAGCACGGTGCGGTTGTTGACCGGCAGCGGCACCGCGTCAATGGCCCGCCAGGACGTGCCGGGCTTGCGGCCTTCGAGTAATGGGAAGCGGTCGGGGTCGAACAGCCGACCGCCGTAGGCCGGCAGCTTGAGGTCGTCGTGCCAGACGCCGCCGTGGACGGCACGAAACGCGACCAGCAGCCGGCACCAAGCGTCGTGCCGGCGTTCGAGGATCTCCTCGCCGTACTGCGAGGCGGTCTGCTGCAACTGCTCGCGGACGGTGGAGACGGCGTAGTGCTGGTCGTAGATCGGGTCGCCCAGGAGCAGCAGTTCGCGCTCCTCGGCGCAGAACAGGAAGACGAGCCGCATCATCACCGTCAGGGCAGCTTCGTACATCTCGCCCTCGCGGACGCCGACGAGTAGTTCGCGCCCGCGATCCTGATCGGCGCGGTCGAGCGACTGGATCAGAACCTCGACGGCACGGCGGACCTGATAGCCAAGCTGGTCGGTGACTTCCTGCTGGTTGGCGGCGCTGCGGGCGAGCAATTGCTCAGGAGTATCTTCGTCCTTGACGCCGAAGAACCGCTGGACGCCGAGCAAGGTGCGGAAGACCCGGAACGTGACCGGCTCTTCCAGCCAGAGGGTGGCGTACCACGATGCGAAGCCGGTCGTCTCGCCGCGCGGGGCGTTGACCAGTATCCACCGCTCGCCGTTGGTGACGAGGCCGAGCCGGACGCCGGTGGCGTGCAGAAGATGGGCCATGCGGGTGTCGGGTGAAGCCTTCCACGGCAGCCCCGGCACCGGGCGCGACAGGTCTTGCGTGTGCGGGTAGGTCTGGATCAGCAGGCGCGGCTTGTTCGGATCGCCGCGTTCGTGCAAGACGAAGTCGGGCCGCAGGAGTTCGCGGTGTTCCGGCACCTCAGCCTGGAGCGTCTGGGGAATGGCCTGCCCCGCCGCAAGCACCTCCGAGGAGTAGTCGAGCGCGCGGGCCAGGACGTACCGGACCCAGGCGGCGTGCGTGGCAGGCCGGTGACGGTTGTCTTCCCACTCGCCGTGGCCGACCCGCATCATGCGGTGCTGGTCGGCGTCATGCGCGTCGAGCCCCTGCGGGAACGCCTCCAGCAGCACGGGCATGCTGAGGAACGGCCCCGAAGTTTCGAGGAGCGACAGCCATTCGGCGTGGTGGCGAGCGATGGACATGGTCACTCTCAATCAACACGGGGAGGCTTGTCAGGGAATCTGGCTCGAAAGCCTGCCTCAGCATCGGCTGGGGCCACCCACAGCCGCGAGGACAATCCCCGCGAGTACACATGGGAGATCATGGCGTCATCGGGGGCGACTCTGGCTTCCAAAATGAACTGTTCTTCAGTGAGTAACTTGTCGAGTACTGGGATCGTAGCTGGGTGAGTGTTACCCCCGTTCGCCGTGAATGATGACAGTTGATAAACAACAGGGAGACGCACCTCGCGTAGCGCCGTCAACAGCAGCCGAACGTCGCAAGGATACACGTTGGCCCGCTGTTTGCCTCTCGGCTTCTGCAAGTCCGAACGAGAGAAGACCATAGGATCTTGCTCGACATACAGCACGTCTACGCTGTCAGGGTGGTCAATCGCCGACCCAATGCGCTTTCGCCAATCGCCAGTGTGGCACTCCTGCCAAACGAGGCGAGCAGCAACCTCTTGACTGTCCAGCCAGTCATTGATCTCCTGCGCCTTGTCGGGATCGAACTCGCAGAGGAGCATGGACAGCCTGCGCTTCCAAATCTCCACAGCAAGCC
>JBBRPS010000271.1:0-11851 GCA_038227745.1 Gemmatales bacterium
ACCAGCCCGACGCGGCAGCGAGGGGTCCTGACACCAGCCCGAAGCGGCAGCGCGGGAGCCCTCGCTGGCGCTGCGGGCTTGTGTCAGAACTCGCCGCGCCGAGTATTTTTAGTGGCCGACTCACCTTTTCACAGCCGCGGGTCGATCGGCTCGCTCTCCAGCGCCAGCACGCCGAAGCAGCACTCGTGAACGCGCCGCAGCGGCTCGCGGCGCACGAACCGCTCCAGCCCCTCCACTCCCAGCGCGAACTCGCGCAGCGCCAGCGACCGCTTCGTCGCCAGGCCGCGCGCGCGCAGCCGCTCCAGGTGCTCCGGCGCCGTGTACTCCGGGCCGTAGATGATGCGCAGGTACTCGCGGCCGCGGCACTTCACCGCCGGCTGCACCAACCCACGCCGCCCCGTCGCCACGAACTCCAGCGGCTTGACCACCATGCCCTCCCCGCCCGCCGCGGTCAACCGCTCCCACCAATCCACGCCTTCCGCCTGGCTCGCCGCATCCGTCACGTCCACGACCAGGTACGGCGTCGCCAGCAGCAGCCCGTCGCCGGCCCGGCACAGTTCGGTTAGCGTCTCCATGTGCCAGAGATGATCGCGGCCGACGTGGACCGCGCCCTCCGTCGCCAGCAGGTGGAACGGCGCCAATTTGAGATCGTCCACGGAGCGTACCGGCCAGCAGTAACGGCGGTAGGCGTCCACGTAGCGCCCCGCGCATTCGGCCCGCGCCTGGAAGCGGTCGCGCAGCGCCGCCGCGATCGGGTCGCGTTCGGCCGCCGGCGTCAGCGCCGCCTGGGCCTCGGCCAGCGCCGCCTGCGCCGCCGCGCCCACCGGCGCGTACTGCCGGCGCAGCAGCTCCTGGGCCTTCGCCGACCACGGCATCAGCTCGCAGTCCAGGCAGGCCCAGTCGGTCTGCAGCCGCCCCCAGAAGTCGGCCGCGTCCAGCGCCCGGCGCACGCGGGCCAGCAGTTCCGCCTCCGTGACTGCGTCGTCGAAGAAGCGCCGGCCCGTGCGCGTGCAGACGATGCCCGCCTCCTCCCCGGGGACGCCGAAGCGGCGCCGTGCGGCGTCGGCGTCGCGGCAGACGATGACGACGGCGCGCGAGCCCATGTGCTTCGCCTGGCAGACCACGCGCGGCACGCCCTCGTGGCGGAAGTCGGCGAACGCCTCGGCGGGGTGCTCCAGCAGGCCCGGCTCGCGGCTGGTGGCGCACGGGGCCATCGTCGGCGGCAGGTAGATCAGCCAGCGCGGGTCGGCGGCGAAACGGCTCATCACTTCCAGCGCCGCCGCCGCGTTCTCCGCGCGCACCGTCACGCTGCCGCGCAGCCGCGTCACGATCCGCCGCTTGCCGGTGACGTCCTCCAGGTCGAGCAGGTCGTCGTGCCGCTGCTGCGCCGTCAGCGCGGACGCCGCCTCCGCCGCGGGCAGGAAGGGCCGGGCCGGCGCCGCGTACTCGTGTGCGGCGGGGACGGACACCAGTTCCAGCTCGGGATAGCGCAGGGCGGTCAGCTTGCCGCCGAAGACGCAGCCGGTGTCGATGTCGATCGTGTGGTTCAGCCACTCCGGCTCGGGGACGGGCGTGTGGCCATAGACCACGACGGCGCGGCCGTGGTACTCCGCCGCCCAGTTGTGCCGCACCGGCAGGCCGAACTCGTCCGTCTCGCCGGTCGTCTCGCCGTACAGGGCGAACTGGCGCACCTTCCCCGAGCCGCGGCCCTGCATTTCCTCGCGCAGCCCGGCGTGGGCCACGACCAGCTTGCCGTCGTCGAGGACGTAATGGCTCACCAGACCGTCGAGGAAGTCGGCCAGGTCGCGGCAGAACGTGGGTCGGACGTCGTCCGGCAGGGCGGCGACCTCGGCGAGCGTGCGGTCCAGGCCGTGCGTGACTGCCACGTCCTTGCCGCGCAGCTTGCGCATCAGCTTCATGTCGTGGTTGCCCGGCACACAGAGGGCGGCCCCGGCCTCGACCATGCCGCGGACCAGCCGCACCGTGTCGAGGACGCGCGGCCCGCGGTCCACCAGGTCGCCGACGAATACCGCCTTTCGGCCCCCCGGATGGGCGTAAATCGCACCCGCCGCGCCGCCGGCCGGCGCGGCGGTCTTCCGATAGCCGAGCGCCTCCAGCAGCCACTCCAGCTCGTCGCAGCAGCCGTGGACGTCGCCGATGACGTCGAACGGGCCGTGCTCGCCCTTGCGGTTGTTCCATAGCGGCTGGCGCTCGACGGTCGCCGCTTCGACCTCCTCCGGTGACGACAGCGTGAAGACGTGGCTGAAGCCCTCGCGCTTCAGGCCGCGCAGCGAGCGCCGCAGCTGCTGGCACTGCTGCCGCACCACGTGCGGGCCGAAGTCGCGATCCGCCCGGGCGCGGTTGCGCTCCTGGCACAGGCGCTCGGGCAGGTCGAAGACGACCGCGACCGGCAGGCAGTGGTACTGCCGCGCCAGCGCCACCAGTGGCTTGCGCGCCTCGGGCTGGACGTTGGTCGCGTCCACGACCGTCAGGCGGCCGGCGGCCAGGCGGCGCGCGGCGATGAAATGCAGCACCGCGAAGGCGTCCACGGTCGCCGACTGGTCCGCCTCGTCGTCGCGCACCAGGCCGCGGCAGACGTCCGACGACAGCACCTCCGTCGCCTTGAAGTGCCGCCGCGCGAACGTGGACTTGCCGGACCCCGACGGGCCGACGAGGACGATCAGCGACAACTCCGGAATGGTCAACTGCATCGCTTGAAGACTCCCATCTGAGTCGGCGGACCGACCTCGGGGTCGTCCGGCCCCACCGGCAGGAACGCCACCGTGTAGCCGAAGCGCTCGCCGACGCGGACCGCCCAGGCGCGGAACTCGGCCCGCGTCCACTCGAAGCGGTGGTCGCGGTGACGGAACTTGCCTGCGGGCAGGGTGGCGAAGCGGACGTTGTATTCGGCGTTCGGCGTGGTCAGCACCACGGTGCCGGGCCGGGTACACTCGAACAGCACGCGCTCGAAGGCGCTGAGGCGCGGCGGGTCGAGGTGCTCGATCACCTCGACGACGGCCGCGGCGTCGTAGCCGGTCAGGCGGCGGTCGGCGTAGGTGAGCGAACCGTGCAGTAGCTGGACGCGCTGCCGCTGCTGCGGCGGCAGGCGGTCGAGGTGCAGCTTCTCGGCGGCGATCTCCAGGGCGCGGTGGGAGACATCCACACCGACGATTTCCTCGAAGTCGCGATGGCGGAGCAGCTCGCGCAGCAGCTTGCCCTCGCCGCAGCCCAGGTCGAGGACGCGCCGCGCCCCGCAGGATCGCAGTGCCGCGGTGACGGCCCCCAGGCGCTGCTCGTTGAGGCTGAGGCGCTCCTCGACGGTTTCCTCCTCGGCGGCGTGGGCTGCGGCAGCGGCGTCGGGGTCGGGCATCTCCTCGACCAGCCCGGCGATGGCGGCGCGGGTCAGGCGCGTTTGGTGCTTGAGGTAACGGTGGGCGATCAGGTCGCGCTCGGGATGGGCCGCCAGCCAGCCCTCGCCGTGGCGCAGCAATTTCTCGACCTCGGCCTGCTCGACCCAGTAATGCTTGTCGTCGTCCAGCACCGGCACGAGGACGTACAGGTGACTGAGCAGTTCGTGCAGCCGGCAGGTCGCTTCGAGGGCGACGGCGAAGTACGGACTCTCGCCCCACTCGGGGAAGTGGGGATCGAGCGGCAGACGGCGGGCGGCGACGGCATAGCCGAGCGGCTCGAAGAGGCGGCGCAGGATGGCCTCGCCGCCGCGGCACGGCAGCACGGGCAGGGCCGCCTGGAAGGGCAGAGGCGTGTCGGCCAGGTCAGGCCGTTCCTTGCTGCGGCCGGCGAGGGCACTGCCGAAGACCTGGGCGATGGCGACGCTCAGGAACGACGAGGCGACGTAAGGGCGGTCGTTGACGTATTGCTCCAGCGCCTGCCCCTCGCCGGGCGACCCTTGCCGGCCGCGGACCAGGCCGACCGGATCGACGTCCAGGAGGAGGGCGGCGGTGCAGCGCTCGGGGCGAGCCTCGGGGTAGAAGACGTGGGCCTGGCCGAAGGAGAGAGGGAACGACTGCGCGCGGGCAGGGTTCTTGTGGAGGAGGTAGCCCAGGTCGGTGGCGGGCGGGTGGGTGGTGGTGAGGGTCAGGAGCATCGGTCGTGTCCTTTCGGCCGGGCGTCTGCCGATAGGGACACGCGAGGCAGCCGCAGGTTCATCACTTCCGAGCAAGAGGGGAGGCGGCCTGTGCGGGCCTGGGCTGAGGCGGCGTCAAAAGCCGAGGAGGAACTGCGCCCCCGGACCGTCGAGCAGGAAGAGGCATTCGGCGAGGATGTCGCGGCCGATCAGGACTTCGATGTTCGGCAGCGCGACGCCTAACTCGGTCACCACCAGCGTCGATCGGACAAACATCGGGCCGGCTATGCCCTTCGGGCCGCTCATGCTCAGGCTCACCTTGAAAAGTTTGACGTTGACCACACCGGCGGCGGTATGGGTCCGGGCACTCCTGAAGCGGACCGCTCCGAGGGCTTGCAGCACACGGGGGGCGATAGCCGTGACATCGGAGCCCGTGTCAACGAGCGCGCGGGCCCGTTCCGGCCTGGGGATCACCGCCCCCCGACCGTGGAGGGCCGTGGCACGGTCGCCGTCCGCCCCGATCAGCACTTCGAGGGCCGGCCCGTCGGGGCTGGTGGCGAAGTTCAGGTGCGGCATGGCCAGCAGTACCAGGGGAGAAAGAGAATGCGCTCTTCCGTGCGGATTGCTTCCACGAGGAACGACTCGGGCAGGAACTTGGCGTAGCCGACCCGGACGGCGTCGTCCTCCGTCGGGAAGAGGCCGATGATCTCCTCGCCCTTGACGAGGACGAACTTGCCCTCGTGGCCCTCGGCGAGCAGGCGTGGCAACTCGCGGCGGAAGAAGTCCCACTCGCGGCACAGGGGATCCTCGGGGGGCAGGTCGGGCAACTCGGTGTAGTGTATCGTCCGGCGCAAGCGCACGGGTTCCGGCATGATTCGGCCCTCCTTCGCCCAGGATTCTACCCGAAGCGTGTCCTCGGATGCTGCGCCAACCTGCCAGGAGAACGAGCATGGCGAGAGTGGGTGGGACTGGCTCGAACAGCCGGCCTGACCCGTGGGCCGCGCCGCCCCGTTGCCCCTCACCCACGGCGGCGGTAAGATGCGGTGGCCTTCCCGTCCGCCCCCGAGAGCGTCTCCGGTGCGGCGGCGAGGTGGACCGCAAGGGGCGCAAGGTCGAGGACGAATAGCCGTCTGCCTCCCCGATCGGTGAAGTCATGGCAACCGTCTGATTCACGGCCGACCTGCACCTCGGCCACGGCAACATCATCCGCTACTGCCTGCGCCCTTTCCTGTCCCCAAAGGAGCAGGAGCAGGCGCTGCGCGACCGTCGCGGCAAATGGCGTGTCTCCGACGAGAGACCGGGCGCCGCCACGACAACGCCCTCCTCGACGCCATAGCGTCTGCACTTCCGTCTGGGTCACTACACGCAGACCGCCAGGGATTTCTGGGAAGTCCTCGGGTGGAATTTCCACCACGGGGGCGAAAGAAGCTCCGCTGCCCTTGCCAACCCCTGGGACGCCGGAGGCACCTGGGCCGGCTGCTCGCATTCCGTAAGGCTTTTTTGGTTGGGGGTTGTGGCAAATACCACCCAGTCCGGACATTCTGGCACGACGGGTGCATCAGCAAAGGCATTCCGCTGAAGGCGACGAACCATCCTGTACTTCAGTCGCTGTCCTTCCGAAGGCCGCACCGGAGCGATTTGAGAAGGCCGCATTTCGTTGTTCTTCCGCATAAAGATTGTAGGAGCGCTGAGGAGAGGCGCTCTTGCCGACGCCTGGGGGTCGGGCGCGGGTCTGATGAGGCGAACGAGGTGAGATGTGACGCAGACGACGCGAGCGTTTAAGGGGCAGCAGTGGATGGTCTGGGGGCTGGCCGTGATCCCCGTGGTGGTGCTCGGCGGCTACTATCTGATCCGGGGATTCTCCCTGACACCGGCGTGGGCCCTGGAACCGAGCGACGAGGTGTCGTCGGCTCCCGCCAGCATCCGCGTGGACGTGGCGACTCCCCAAAAGGGTGGCATGGACAGGACAACCGTCCAGCCCGGGACCGTCCAGTCCTACCAGCACGCCCAGCTGTTCGCGGAAGTCTCGGGCTACCTCAAGACGCAAACGGTGGACATCGGCGACCGCGTGAAGCGCGGGCAGGTGCTCGCCACCATCGACGTGCCCGAACTGGAGAAACAGGTCAAGCGGAACAACTCCGCCCTGGCCCAGACCCGCGCCCGGGTTCGCCAGATGAAGGCCCGGGTCAAAAGCGCCCGCGCCGATAAACTGGCCGCCCTGGCGGGCGTGGTGCATGCCGAGGCCGCCCACAAGAGCGCCGAGGCCTGGGGCCGGTTCCGCCGCAAGCAGTACGAGCGCTATAAGGAACTGTACGCCCTGAAGAGCATCGACGAGCGCCTCGTGGACGAGACCCGCGAGCGCTCTGAGGCCGCCATGGAGTCGATCCGCTCGGCCGAGGCGGCCATCAGTACCGCCACGGCCCAGGTCGCCGCCACCGACGCCAAGATCGAGCAGGCCGAGGCCGATGTCGTCGAGGCCGAGTCCCAGGTGGACGTGGCCCAGGCGGACCTGGAGAAGTCCCAGGTGCTCGTGCAGTTCGCGACCATCGTTTCGCCCTACGACGGCATCATCACGCACCGCGCCATGTTCCCCGGCGACTTCGTCCGTGCCGCCACCGGGGGTGGGGCCCACATCCCCCTCCTGACCGTGGAGCGGACCGACCGGATGCGCGTCATCGTGCAGATCCCTGACCGCGACGTCCCCTTCGCCGACCCCGGGGACGAGGCCCTCGTCGAGATCGACGCGCTGCCGGGCAAGCCGTTCAAGGCGAAAATTTCCCGCATCGCCGGGTCCGAGGACCAGCAGACCCGCCTGATGCGGGTCGAGATCGACCTGCCGAACCCGACCGGCAAGATCCGCCAGGGCATGTACGGCCGGGTGACCATCGTGCTGGAGAAGTCCGCGGACCTGTTGTCCGTCAACTCGTCCTGCCTGGTCGGTCGGGCCGAGGACGGCAAGGGGGCGGTGTACGTCGTCCGCGACGGCCACGCCCACCGCGTGCCGGTCGTGCTGGGCGGCGACAACGGCGTCCGGGTGGCGGTCCTGAGCGGCCTTTTGCCCGACGACCAGGTGATCCGCCGCCCGCCGAGCGGCCTGTACGACGACGCCCCGGTGGTCATCCCCTCGCCGGCAAACTAGGGAAGAGAGAAACCACGAAATACACGAAAAACACGAAAAAAACACAGCAAAGAGAGGGGGAGTCGAGGCATCGCTTGCCCTGCCCCCTTCTGTCTATGTTGTCTTTTTTTCGTGTTTTTCGTGTATTTCGTGGTTTCTCTCTTCTCGACGAGGACCCGAGATGAATGGGTTGATCCGCTTTTCACTCCGCAATCACTACGCCGTCATCGTGATGGTCCTGACCGTTCTGGTCCTCGGCGCCCTGAGCCTGGGGCTGTTCCCGGGCGGCATGACGAACGCCATCCCGGTGGACATCCTGCCATCCTTCAAGAGCCCGGCCGTGCAGGTGCTGACGTTCTACGGGGGCATGCCGGCGACCAGCATCGAGAACGACATCACCAACCGCATGGAGCGCTGGACCGGCCAGGCCGCCGGCACCCTGCGGCAGGAGTCGCGCTCCATCATCGGCTGCAGCATCATCCGCAACTTCTACCGCGAAGACATCGACCCCAACGGCGCCCTCACCCAGGTCAACTCGCTGGCCTCGGCCGCCATCCCCAACCTGCCCCCCGGCACCCTGCCCCCCGTGGTCCTGCCGTTCGACCCGACGGGGACGACCCCGGTCTGCCTGGTCGCCCTCGACAGCAAGACGCAGACCGAGTCGATCCTCTACGACACGGGGCGGTACGAGGTCCGCAATATGATCATGGCCGTCAACGGCGCCGTCGCCCCCGTGGTCTACGGCGGCCGGCTGCGGGCCGTCCTCGCCTACCTCGACCGCCAGAAGATGCAGGCCCGCAACCTGTCCCCGGTCGAGGTGATGGACGCGATCGACCGCAGCAACGTCTTCATGTCGGCCGGCGGCGCCAAGTTCGGCAAGACGGACTACGCCCTCGACTCCAACTCGATGTACTCGCTGCCCGCGATGATGGGCGACATCCCGATCAAGACGGAGAACGGTCGGACCATCTTCCTGCGCGACGTGGCGACTCCTCGCGACGCCAGCATGATCCAGACGAATGTCGTTCGCATCGGCGGCCCCCACGGCGAGAGCCGCCGCCAGGTCTACATCCCCGTCTACCGCCAGATGGGGTCGAGCACCCTCGACGTCGTCAACGGCGTCAAGGAGGCCGTCCCCGAGATGAAGAACAAGTTGACCCAGGGCGACATCGACCTCAAGGTCGTCATGGACCAGTCGATCTACGTCCGCCACTCCATCGAGAGCCTGGCCGAGGAAGGCGTCCTCGGGGCGATCCTGTGCTCGCTGGTGATCCTCATCTTCCTGGGCGAGTGGCGGATGACGCTGATCGCGGTCATGACCATCCCGATCGCGGTGACGGCGGCGGTGGTCGGCCTGCACCTGACGGGGAACACCATCAACGTGATGACGCTGGCGGGCCTGTCCCTGGCCATCGGCCCGCTCGTGGACAGCGCCATCATCTGCCTGGAGAATACGCACCGCCACCTGGGCCTGGGCGTCAAGCCGAAGGAGGCCGCCTTCTTCGGCGCCAGCGAGGTGGCCCTGCCGGAGCTGGTGGCCAGCCTGTGTACGCTGCTGGTGCTGGCCCCGCTGGCGATGATGCCCGGCCTGGGCACATTCCTGTTCCGCCCGATGGCCTTTGCGGTCGCCTTCGCCATGATCGCCGCCTACGTCCTGTCGCGGTCGTTCGTCCCGGCCCTGTGCGGCATGTGGATGCGCCCGCACCTGCCGCAGCGGGAGGTCTACCACGGCAAGGACTACCAGCACCGCAGCGACCACGAACTGGGCGCCCCCCGCGGGTTCTTCGGGCGGCTGTTCGACCGCTGGGAGGGGCTGATCCACCTCGGCATCGCCGGCTACCTGCGGGCGCTGAACGTGGTGATGCGCCGCCGGCTGCTCACGGTCCTGTCGGCGTTCACCCTGCTCGTGTTGGTCCTGGTCGGCTTCGGCACGCAGCTCCGCCGTGAGTTCTTCCCCGAGGTGGACGCCGGCGCGTTTGAGGTCTACGTCCGCGCCCCGGCCGGCACCCGCATCGAGGAGACGGAGAAACGGATCGCCGAGGTGGAAAAATTCGTCCGCGCCCGGACGGGGCGCGACCTGGACCTGCTCATCAGCGAGCTGGGCGTGGTGGCCGACTGGTCGGCCGCCTACACCCCGAACTCCGGGCCGATGGACGTGGTCCTCAAGGTCCAGCTCAAGCCCGACCGCGAGCAGTCCGCTCAGGAGTACGTCCACCGGCTGCGCCAGGGGTTCGCGGCCGCGGCGAAGTTCGCCGACCTGGAGTTCGCCTTCGACTCGGGCGGCATGATCCGCGGCGCCATGAACGAGGGGAAATCGACTCCCCTCAACGTCCGCATCACCAGCAAGAACCTGGAGAAAGCTTACCAGGTGGCGGAGGCCATCCAGCGCGAGGTGCGCCAGGTAAACGGCGTGGTGGACTGCCGCATCCTCCAGCGCCTCAACTACCCGCAGTACGTCGTGGACGTCGATCGGGCCAAGGCCGCCGACCTCGGCCTGTCGCAGACCGACGTGATGAAGAACCTGGTCGCGGCCCTGAACTCCAGCATCCAGTTCAACAAGCGGAACTTCTGGATCGACCCGGTCAGCCACAACCAGTATTTCGTCGGCGTCCAGTACCCCGAGGAGGAGATCGAGTCCATCGACACGTTGATGGACGTGCCGATCACCAGCACGGCGCAGAAGAAGTCGATCCCGCTGCGCAACGTCGCCACCGTACGGCGGACCAACGTCCCCGCCGAGATCACCCACGCCAACCTGCAGCCGACCATCGACCTGACGATGGGGGTACACGGCCGCGACCTCGGCCACATCGCCGACGACGTGGCCGCGGTGGTCGGGAAGTTCGGCGTGGCGAAGGGGCGGGGCTCCTGGGTGCCGTACGACCCGCGGGAGAACGGCAAGAGGCCAATGGCGGGGAGCCGGATCACCCTGAGTGGCGAGTACGCGCGCATGCAGGACACCTTCCGCAACCTGGGGGTCGGCCTGATCCTGGCCACCCTGCTCGTGTACTTCCTGATGGCCGCCCTGTTCAAGTCGTGGCTGACGCCGCTGGTGATCCTGTCGGCGGTGCCGGTCGGACTGGTCGGGGTGGTGACGATGCTGTACGTCACCGGGACGGCGCTCAACGTGCAGTCGCTGCTGGGCGTGATCTTCATGGTCGGCATCGTGGTCTCGAACACGGTGCTGCTGGTCGATTTCGCCCAGCAGTTGCGGCGGCAGGACGGGCTGGGGCCGACGGAGGCGATCGTCAAGGCGGCGGCGGTGCGGGTGCGGCCGGTGGTGATGACGGCCCTGGCGGCGTTCTTCGCCCTGGTGCCGATGGCGCTGGGCCTGGCCCGCGGCAGCGAGGCCAACACGCCCCTGGGGCGGGCGGTGGTCGGCGGCCTGCTGGCCGGGCTGGTCACCACGCTGTTCGTCGTGCCGTGCCTCTTCTCGCTGGTGGTCAAGGGCCGCCTGGAAGATGAGGACGGGGATGAAAACGCAACGGCGCCGCCCGCCGGCCCGCCCAGTGGCGAGTCCCGTCCCGTCGTTCCCGGTCAGGCCGGCGCTGAGACGCACATCATGCCCGGGGGTGCGCAGGGGGCTCCGGCCTGAGGCTCCGACCGCTACCGTGGTGATGCGTCCGCCGCGCCGGACCACGGCCCCAACCCACCTCCCGGTCTGCCCGAGGTCGGGTTATCGTGATGGCGCCACAAGGCAGGCCGAATCGCAAGACATGGCGGGAGGTGTTCAGCACCTCCCGCCGTTTTTTGCGCTGGGCAGGCCGTCCGCGTGGCCCGGCAGGTCGTTGACTCGGCGCCGCGGGGCGGGTAGGGTGCATTTGGCCCCATCAGGGAGGCCATATCACTCCACCGCCGCGGAGACCCAGCCATGACCGATTCGCCGCGCACGCCCGACGACTCCCAGGGCCGCCACCCGCCGGAGATCGGACACCCGACCAGCCTGCTGGAGAAAGTCTGCGGCGGTGTCGCCGGGAGCTGGGACCGGCTCGTCGCGCTGTGCGCCCCGGTCGTGGCCCGCTGGTGCCGGGGGAAGGGGTTGCAGCAGGCGGACGTGGACGACGTGCTGCAGGAAGTGTTCCGGGCGGTGGCGCGCAAGCTCGCGGACTTCCGTAGGGACGGCCGCGGCAGCTTCGCACGCTGGCTGTCCACAATCACGCGCACCAAGATTGTCGATCACCGGCGGCGTCAGGGGAAGGAGCCGGCAGCGGTCGGCGGCAGCGATTTCCTGCGCGAAGTCGAGCAAGTACCCGCGGCGGAGAGCAGCCACGCAGGTAGTTCCGCAGAACCAACGGAGGAGCAACTCCTGGTCCGCTCCTGTCTCGACCAGATACGCGGCGAGTTCAAGGAGAAGACCTGGCAGGCGTTCTCTCTGACCGCTCTGGAGGGCCAGGCGGTCGCCGAAGTTGCCGCGGCCCTGGGCATGTCGGAGGGCGCGGTCTACATCGCCAGATCGCGCGTGTTCCGGCGCCTCCGCGAGGAATTGCGAGACCTGATCGAGTAACCGGGTGGTGTCCCCCTCCCTTCGACAAGTTACGGGGTCCCGCATGGCTAAAATCCTCGTTTAGCCGCGAGCGTTGAGCCAGATCCCGCTGCGCGGGGGCGAGCGCGGGACAGCGCGCGCGCTCGTTTAGCCGCGAGCGGTGAGC
>JBBRPS010000272.1:0-11850 GCA_038227745.1 Gemmatales bacterium
CCGAGGCTCGCGGCTAAACAAGGAGGCTCGCGGCTAAACAAGGAGGATTGCGATGCTCTTCCTCCTCAAGCGCCGCTGGCAAACCGGCCTCGCCGGCCTGGTGGCCCTCGCGGCGCTGGGGTTGACCCTGCGCCTCTTCCTCCCCGACGTGCCGCCGGTGGGCCTCTCGCTCGACGCCGTGCTGCTCGGCGCCGCCATCGTCTCCGGCGTCCTCCTCAGCGACGCCCTCCTGCACGGCCTGTTCCTGCTGACGTTCGGCGATGCGTACCGGCAGCGGCACCGCGAACTGGTTGAGGTCTTCCGCGGCCAGGGGCTGCCGGCGATTCTGGCGGGCGCCCTCATGGCGGGGCTCGGCGAGGAGTGGGTCTTTCGCGGCCTCGGCACCGGGCCGGTCTACCTCGTCGCGGCCGCAGTCGTCTTCGGACTGCTGCACCACATCCGCGCTGCGCTGTGGCCGTTCACCGCCTGGGCGGTCTACCAGGGCCTGCTCTTCGCCGCCGCCCTCTACGCCACGCAGACGCTGGCGGTCACCATGACGGCGCACTTCCTGCACGACCTCGCCGGGTTTCTCCTGTTCGTCTACCTCAACAAGAAGTTCGGGAGGACTGCCGTGGGTCAGGATTCCAATCCTGTCAAAGACCTGGCAGGGTTTGAAAACATACCCACGGCCGGACCGAAATCCGGGCCTATCGCGCGGCCACCGCGGGGCGCCACGCGGCGACGTCGATGCGCGTGTGCGGCGTGAGGTACTCCTGCGCGAGCACCTTCTGATACGCCTCCTGCGCAGCCGGACCCAGCGGCTCCAGCTCGGCAAGCGACGATAGCTGATATTCGCGGTAGAAAATGATCTCGTCGGGGCTGAGGGCGTCGGTCAGGCGCGGCACGCCGAGCGCCTGCCGCGCCAGCTCGCGGAACTCCTTGCCGCCCGAGCCGGGTGGCACGCTCAGGATGAACAGCTCGTTCGGCGACGCGAGGCCGCGCAGCTCGGGGGCGGCCTTGGCGTGGACCTCCTTCAGGTCGCGCTGCAGCGCCTCGGTGGCCGAGCCCTCCGCCGTCTCCGCAAACTGCTCGAGGTACTGCTCCGCCACGTCCGCCGAGGCCAGCGCCGGCTCGAGGAACGCCCGCGCCTCCTGCAGCATCGCCGGCGCCAGCGTCTTGAGCACGCTCGTCGACGTCATGCATACCTGGACCAGCGCCCGGAACTGCTTGCGCAGTACCACCTGCACCTTCTGGTCGAGATCCAGCAGCCGGTCGGGCGTCACGCCCTCGTCGATTTGGGCGACCGCTTCCTCCACGGTGCGGCAGCCGGCCGGCAGCAGATGCCGCACCGCCCCGCCGGCCCGTTGTGCGGCCGCCTCTGGCGGGCGGAACATCTCCAGCAGCTCGCCCAGCCGCGCTCGCAGGAAATCGACCTCGCGCAGCTGGTCGGACAGCTGGCCGCGCAGGGCCAGGTACAAGCCACTGACGTGCTGCAGGACCAGGCTCTGGTAACGGTATTTCGGGTAGGCGCGCAGCAGCTCCAGCAGTCGCGCGGCCGCCGCCGGGGGCACGGACGCCGGGCGGCGCGTGAACGGCGTCTTCCAGCCGCCGGCGGGCGACGACGCCTCGGGGCTTTCGAGTACCTCCTGGATGCGCTGGTAGGCGTCGATGGCGCGCTGCGTCAGCTCGCGCGCCAGATCCTCGTGGTTGCGCAGCGCCTGCTCGACGTGGCCGGTGAGCTGCCGCAGCGCCTCCTCGGCCCCGGCCAGGCGCGAGCGCGGGTCCTCGATCAGGCGCACCACCAACTCCGCCAGCTTCTGGTCGTACTCCTCGCGCAGGGCTGTGGCCGTCGCCGTCAGGGCCTGCTCGACCTGGCCCGGCGGGCGCGACGTCGACCCGGGTTCGGGCCGGGTGCCCTTGCGGCACTCCTCGGGCACGCCGAGCAACTGCTCCAGCCGCTCCATCGCTTCGCACACCGCGGACAGCGGCGGCATCTCCGGCGCCCCCGCCTTGCCGGCGGGTGGCGCGGCCGCCTGGATGGCGGCGCCGATCGCGGCGAAGGCGCTCTCCGGCGCCTGCTTCAGCTCCTTCTGGCAGCCCTGCTGGAAGCGGCCGATGAGCGTTTCCTGGCTCAACCCGAAGTGGTCCCACTGCGCCTGCACCCAGCCGCGCAGGCCGTCCCGCAACGGCTTGGCGTCCTTACTCAACCAGCGCTGCACCAGCCGCCGGCACACCGCCCGCGACGACTGCTCCAGCATCTGCCGGCGCGGCCAGACGAGCCGGTACGACCCCGCCGCCGTGTACAGCGGCCGGGCGCCCCCCACGGTCCGCTGCCGTTCGCGGGCCAGGTCGGCGGCGCGGCCCAGCGGCGAGGTCAGCTCGGTGAACAGGGCCTGACCCACCAGGGCCAGCACCCGGGCGGTCGCGGGCGTCACCGCCGGGCCGCCGTCCGGCGTCTCCACGGCCACCCCGCCGCGCGGGTCGGGCAGCGAGAACAGCAGGCAGCGGCCGAAGGGCGGCCCCGCCTCGGAGAAGTGCAGCGGCGGCCCGGACTCGCCACTCTCGTAGCGCGCCTGGAACACGGCGCCCGGCTCGCCGTAGTGATTCAGCTCGGTCAGGGCGGCGCAGGCGTTGGCCAACTCCGCGGTTCGGCCGGCGTCGGCCTCGCCCGACGGCAGCAGCAGCACGCCGACCACTTCCGCCCGGTCGTGGCCCTGCGCGCGCAGGAGTTGGCGGGCCGCGTAGGCGACGTCGAGGAACATACCGCCGCCGGTCCCGCCCGCCAGGCTGGCCACGACGTAGACGCGCGGCACGGCGGGGCCAGCCGCCAGCCCGGTGTCCTTCGCCGCCTGTTCCAGGGCCTCCGGCCGGGAGCAGGCGCCTAATTCAGCCTCGAGGCGGCGGACGACGGTGCGGTGGTTATCGACGAAGGCCAGCCGGCCCAGGGCGCGGATGCCGCACGGCGTCTGCTGCCGCGGCATGCGGTAGAGCGTCTTGGGGTGCAGCCACGTCTCGATGCCGCTTCCGGACTCCTTGCCCTTGAGATAGTGGCTGGGCCGCTGCAGCCGTGCCACCAGCACCTCGCCGGCGCGCAGGGCCGCGTCCGGGCGGCCGCGGCACGCCGTATTGGTCGCCTCCGGATCGGTGTCGAGGTAGAGGAAGCGCACCTGGGGCAGGACGTCGGCGCTGCTGAAGCGGTCGTGGATCTGCTGCCGCAGCTGCCGCAGCACGCACAGGCCGAGCCGCCCCAGGCCGATGACGAGGGCCGGCACGAGCACGCCGTCCCTGCCCTCGCCAGCGCCCTTGCGGGGCACCGCGGGCAGCGGCGTGGTACACTCCTCGCGCTGCGGCGCCGGCGCTGCGGTCGACAGCTCCCGGATCGGGCTGGGCGTGACGCGCTCGGCGGCGGGCGAGGCCGGGTCGGGGTCTGGGAGAGGGGGCGGCGCGGGCCGCAGCCCCTGGCGCTGCTTTGGCCCGCCGTGTGTCTTCTGCCCGTCGTCCACGTCCTTGCCCCGGTAGGTCGCGGTCGCGGGCGTCAGGGCCTCGGGGGAGGGCAAAGCGGTGCTCGGCGGCGTGGGCGTCGCGCCGGCCTCGTGCAGGGCGCCGACGAAGTCCTTGCAGGTCGGAAAGCGCTGGTCCGAGATCTTCGCCAGCGCCCGGCCGACCGGCCCGCGATCGGCGGGCGGCAGCGGCGACAGTTCCGGCTCGTTATAGAGATGCTGCATCACCAGCTGGCGCAGGCTGGTGCCGGTGAACGGCCGCTCGCCGGTGAGCAGTTCCTGGTAGACGATGGCCAGGCTGTACTGGTCGCTGAAGCGCGTGACCTTGCCGTCGAAGGTCTCCGGGGCGGCGTAGACCGGTGTGACGCCCCCGGTCATGGAGGCCATGCCGCCCTCGAGGTCCTTCACCAGGCCGAAGTCGGCGACCTTGACGTGGTTGTGCGTCAGGAAGAGGTTTTGCGGCTTGATGTCGAGGTGCTGCAGCTGGTGGAGCGAGTCCATCAGGTCGAGGGCTTCCGCGGTCTCGTCCATGTAGCCGATCAGCTCGGGGCGTGGGATCCCAGGCAGTCCCTGGCTGCGGCATTCGCGGAAGCGGTCCCACAGGGTTCGGTCGGCCAGCTCCATGACGATGAGCAGCTGGCCGTCGATGATGTCGTAGCGTTCCAGGGACAGGATGTAGGGGTGGTGGACGGTCTTGACGCGGCTGAGGGCCTTGAGCTCCTGCTCGGCGCGCGCGCCTTCCTCGTCGGTGGATTCGAGGTCGCCGTAGACGAACTTGATGGCCTTGAACAGGCCGCCCGGCGCCTCACACTTCCACACTTCGCCGAAGCCGCCCCCACCCAGGCGCTCGATGAGCCGATACCCGGGAATCGGTTCGGCGCGACTTTCGATCCGTACCGCCATGGGCATGTCCTTGTTCGTCGTCCACTGACCGTCGTCCGCTGTCCGTGAGGCCGGGCGCGACCACCGAGCCGCGTTACTCTCCCCCAGGGACAATCGGCGACGGACGGGGCAACGCCAACTGCCTTTTCTCCGCCCCTATACCTTAGCTCTCACCTGAACGGCTCGCAAATCGGCGGGAGCAGTTTCCCCGCAGAGCGGGCGCGAACTTTCTTCCTACGCCCGCACGCGGGGGAGAAGCATCACAGTCCTGAGTGCTGGGGGCTGAGTACGCAGCGATGGAAAAATGCGGCGCTTCTTTCCCCCGCTGCAAATCCGTAAAATCGACCCTGGAGTCGATCGGCCTTCGCAGTGGACAAAAGGCCACGCGCCATGGAACCGTCTCGCGAGTACGCCCTGTCGCTCAAGCAGCCCTGGGCAACCGTGCTGGTGTACGGGCTGAAGACGATGGAGATCCGCCGCTGGCCGACCGCCCGGCGGGGGCGCGTGCTGATCCACGCGGCGACGGTGCCCGACGAGCGTCCGGAGGCGTGGGCGCTGGTGCCGGAGGAACTGCGCGAGGCGGCCGAGTTGGCCGGCGGCATCGTCGGGGCCGCCGATCTGACCGGCTGCGTGGCGTACCGGACGGCCGAGGCCTTCGCCGCGGACACCGCCTGTCACCGCAACGACCCGTCCTGGTTTCGGGGGCCGGCGCTCTACGGCTTCCGGTTCGCGAACGCCGTCGTCCTGCCCTTCCGTCGTTACCCGGGGTGGATGCGCTTCTTTCCGGTGACGGACGGCGACCCCCGCGAACTCCGCAACCTCCGCCCTTCGAGTACCGATGACCTCGCGAGCCGCTGAACTGCTGGTGAGTGTGCGCTCCGCCGCCGAGGCCGAGGCGGCGCTGGAGGGCGGGGCGCACCTGATCGACGTGAAGGAGCCGCTGCACGGCGCGCTCGGGCGGGCGGCCGACATCACCATCGCCGAGGTGGTCGCCGCGGTGGCCGGCCGGCGGCCGGTGAGCGCCGCGATGGGCGAGCTGGCCGGCACCGCGGAGGCCGCCCCGTACGCCGGGCCCGGACTGGCTTACGCTAAGTGGGGCCTGTTCGGGATGGCCGCGCGTAAGGACTGGCGACGGCAGCTGGCGGACGCCGTTCGGCGGCTGGCGGAGGTCAGCCCTGCATGCCGCTTCGTCACCGTCGCCTACGCCGACTGGCAGTGGGCGGGGGCGCCGAGCGTCGAGGATGTGGCGGCCCTGGCGTGCGACCTGCCCGGGGGCGTGCTGCTGCTGGACACGTTCCAGAAGGCGCCGCAGCCGACGACGGGAGTGGCGCCGACGCTCCTGGATCTGCTGCCGCTGGGGCGCGTCGTCGAGCTGTGCGGACAGTGCCGCGCGGCGGGGGCGCGGGTGGCGCTGGCGGGGTCGCTGGGGGCGCCGCAGATCGCGGAGCTAAAGGCGGCGCGGCCGGACTGGTTCGCGGTGCGGGGGGCGGTGTGCGACGGCGGCCGGCGCGAGGCGGCCGTCAGCGCCGCCAAGGTCCGCGAGTTGGTGCGCCTGCTGACCGTGTGAGAACGGATAATGGTCGCCCGGCAACTCTGAACCGCTCTCGGCCTACCGTCCTCGTAACGCATGCGGCCCCGGGCTGGTCCCCTCCGTGAAATCGTAGATCACGAACGTCGTCGTCCGCCCCACGGGCCGACGCGCCCGCAGGAACCCGGCCATCGCCACGTGGCTCGGCGACAGCGCGTTCCCATGCAGCATGGTCGTGCTCACCGCGAGGTAATGGCCGCGGACCTGCTCAACTCCCGCCGCCGGGCCATCGAGCGCCATCTGGTGGAACGGCACGTGGCGGAACGGCGCCGCCAGCACCGCCGGGTCGGAGCCGAAGTACCACACGTCGAGCACGTCCACGCCATGCCGCGCCCGCCACTCCGCCAGTTCGTGCAGGCCCTGGCCCCAGTCGTAATTCGAGTCGCTCACCAGCACGTAACCCTGCGCCGGCCCGCCCCACAGCTCGTTGACGTAGCACAGCCCGTGCGGCCAGACCGCCAGCGCGGCGTGGACCGTCCACGCCAGCCCGACCGCCGCGACCGTGGTCAGGCCCCAGCGCCGCACGCCCGGCCCGACCTCCTGCCAGGCGCGCACCGCCGCCGCCGCCACGCCGACCGTGCCAATCACAACCAGCGGCAGCACCAGGCGGACGCCGATCTGCACGCGGAACGTCAGGCTGAACAGCACCAGCACCGCCGCTGTCAGGCACGCCCAGTTCATGAGGCTGCGCGGCCGCGTCAGCGCCAGCAGCAGCGGCGCCAGCAGCAGCGCCACGCTCAGCTTGATGGTCAGCAGCACCGGGAAGTAGTACCACAGCGCCCGCGAGTGGCTCTCGCCGAGCAGGTAAGTGCCGTGGCCGTGCATGTTGTGCTTGATCTGCCGCACCAGCCCCTCACCCGCGTTCGGGAAGATGCGCAGGTTGTCCGCCAGCCATACCATCGCCGTGGCCGTCCGCCCCTCCGGCAACTTGTGCGCCCACTTCACGAACGACGGCTGCGTCTTGCCGTCGCTGCCGCAGTAGACGAACACCAGCACCATGCCAATGCCGACGATCGCGAACAGGTCACGGCGGAAAGGTCGAAGAGTGCGCGAGAACGGGAAGAGGAGAAAGGCCCACAGCGGCGAGCGCGGCCGGCCGGCTTCTTCCTGCGCCGCGGGAGCGGCCTGCGCGCTTCCGCGGTTCGTCCAGAGCAGGTGCAACTCGATTGCGGCGAGACACAGCGGGCCGTAGACCAGGCCGCTCGCCTTGGACAGCACCGCCGCGGCGAACCACAGCGCCGGCACGCCGGCGCGGCGCAGCCAGCCGGCGTTGCGGCCGGTGCGGAAGTGGTAGACGAGGGCCAGCAGGCAGGCGGTGACGGCGATGTCGGTCGTCGCCAGGGCGGCGTGGGCCAGCAGGCTCGGCTCGCACGCCAGCAACGCGACTGCGAGCCGCCCACCCCACGGGCCGGCCAGCTCGCGCCCCGCCAGGAGCGCGTAGAACAGGAGGAGCCACCAGAAGACCAGCACGCCGGCGCGGGCCCACGGCAGCACGCGGTCCAGGTCGGCGACCGGGTCGAGCGGGACGCCGTGCCAGCGCTCCCAGAGGTAGAGCGGCAGGGTCTCCAGGTCGATCGGCAGCGGCATCGTGCCCAGGCGCAGCAGGCCGCCGTGACTGCCGTCCCGCCAGCCCTCCAGGCCGCGCGCGATGTAGAGCGGCTCATCGAACGTCGGCCCGATCTGCACGGCCGCCGTCAGGCACCAGGCCGACGACGCCACGCCGCAGACGAGAAACCACAGCCAGTCCCAGGCCCGCGCGCCGCGAGGGGATCCGTCCATCTTCCTGCTCCTCGACGTGCCGCCCGGCGGAAGGCGCCCGGCGGGGGCGGATCAACTTACCCGATCCGCCCGGCCCGCGGAAGAGCAGGTCCGGCCCACGAAACCAACGAAGTCCCTCAGAACCCGACGGTTCGCCTCCTTCCCCCGCTATTGCCAGCCTGCCTATTCCTGCGGCACGAAAGATCCTCACACAAGCCCGACGCGCCAGCGAGGGGAAGTCTGTCCCTCGCTTGCGCTTCTTCGGGCTGGTGTCCGGAACCATACAAGCCCGACGCGCCAGCGAGGGATCCCTCGCTTGCGCTTCGGGCTTGTGTGATCACCTTCGGCACCGGGGTAATATCCTTCGCCGCTTCCCCCTCTGATGCCGGCCGGGCCTGCGTCATTTCGCGGCGGCCAGCGCCTTCGCCCGGGCGCTGTCCTGGCCGGCACGCACCTGGTCGCCCAGGGCGCGGTAGGCGCGGGCCCGGGCGCCGTAGGGCAAGGCGTAGTTCGGGCGCAGGCGGATGGACTCGGTGTAGTCGGCGACCGCCCGGTTCCAGTCCTTCTGGCGCGCGAAACCGACGCCGCGGTTGTAGAACGTGACCGCGTTCTTCGGGTTGAGGCGAATGGCATCGTTGTAATCGGCCATGGCCCCGGCGTAATCCTGTTTGCGGGTGCGGGCGAAGCCGCGCCTCTCGAAGGGCACTGGGTTCGCAGGGGTGAGGCGAATGGCCTCCGTATAATCGGCGATGGCCTTGTCGTAGTCGTTCGTGGCCGCGTACGCGATCCCGCGGGAGAGGCGCGCGGTGGCGTTGGCGGGCTTGAGGCGCAGCGCCTCGTTGTAGTCGGCGAGGGCCCGGGCCCAATCCATCTTGTGCGCGTAGGCCCTGCCGCGGTTGGTATAGGGAGCGTGGTTGCCGGTCGGGTCGAGGCGGATCGCCTCGGTGCAGTCGGCGATGGTCCGCTCGTGGTCCTTCTTCTCCGCGTGGGCGTAGCCGCGCCAGCTGTATGCCAGGGCGTTGCGCGGGTCGAGACGGAGCGCCTGCGTGTAGTCGGCGATGGCCTGGTCGTAAGCGTTCTTGTGACAGTAGGCCGTGCCCCGGTTGTGGTAGCCGCGGGCGTCTTTGGGCGCGCGCCGCACCGCGTCGGTGAAGTCCGCGATGGCGCGGTCGTACTCCTTCTTCGCCACGTAGGCGCCGCCGCGCAGGTTGTACCCCTCGGCGGAAGCCGGGTCGAGCCGGATCGCGTCGGTGTAATCGGCGATGGCGGTGAGGTAGTCGTGCTTCTTGAGGTACGTCGACCCGCGCGTGAGGTAGCTCGTCGCCTTGTTCGGCTCAAGCCGGATGGCGTCGGTGTAGTCGGTGATAGCCCGGTCGAGGTCGCCCTTGGCGCTGTACCCGAGGGCGCGGTTGTGGTAGGCCAGGACGAGCTTCGGGTTGGCCCGGAGCGCGGCCGTGCAGTCCGCGATGGCGCGGTCGTAGTCGCGCTTCTTGAGGTACGCGACGCCGCGCCGGTGAAGGACGTCGGCGTCCCCGGGGTTGAGCCGCACCGCCTCGCTGTAGTCGGCGACCGCCCGGTCGTACTGCCCCTTGTCGAGGTAGCGGTTGCCGCGGTTGCAGTAGGCCTCGACGAACTTCGGGTTGAGCCGCAAGGCCTCGGTGTAGTTGGCGATCGCGTCGTCGTGCTTGTTTTCCCTGGAGGAAACGACGCCCCGCAGGAGGTGCGCCCAGGCGTTGCGCGGCTCCAGGCCGATCGCCCGGTTCACCTCCGCCAGGGCGCGGGCGTAATCCCCCTTGTCGAGGTACGCATTGGTGCGGTGGAGGTAGGCCTCGGTGAGCTTGCCGTCGAGCCGGATCGCCTCGGCCAGGGCGCCGAGGGCCTTGTCGTACTGGCGCGCGGCGAGCAGCGCCTTGCCCTGCTGCAGCGCCGCTATGGCCGCCGAGATCTGGTTCAGCCGCACCAGTGCCACCGAACCGCGCACCGTCCCCTGCAGCTCGGGCATCTGCCGCACCCGGAACTCGGAGCGCACGAATTTGCCCACCTGTTCCTGCACGTAGTCCGACAGTTCATTCAGCGTGACCTGTCTGTCCTTGTTCGTGTCGGCGTCACCCTGCAGGCCCTTGATCACGTAGTGGAAGAAGACGCCGTGCTTGAGCTTGTCGTGCTCGTAGGCCTTCTCTCCGGCCGAGCAGCTGTAGAGGGCGGCAACGCCGCCGGGCGGCACGATGGCGGCGCGGAACCTGGTCGCCAACTTCACCACGGCCCGCGACGAGCGCGACTGATCGGCCTCGGGGTCGTTCCGGCACGCATCGACGAGGAGGAGCTTGAAACCCGCCTTGCAGGCGGCCAGCGTCTTGTACACCTCGCCGAGCGGCAGCAGAGTGCCCTTGCGGTCGGCGAGGCGGGCGTCGGCGGGGCAGAAGTAGTTCTCGTCGTCGCCGACGAACTGCACGCCGTGGCCGGCGAAGGCCACCAGGAGAGTGTCACCGGGGCGGCGGTCCTGCAGGAGCAGCTTGAGCTGGGCACGGATGTTGGCGACGGTCGGCAGCAGGTCGGTGTCCGCGGCGCCCGACTTCTGGGTCATGAGCACCACGTTCTCTTTGGCATAACCGGCGTCGCGCAGCACCGTCGCGAGCGCCGCGATGTCGTTCTCGGTGTACGGGAGGGTGCGCAGCTCGTTCTTGTTGTACTGGCGGACGCCGACCAGCAGGGCATACTTACTACCGTCTTCGGACTGGGCGGAGGCCGGCGCCGGTGCGGCGACGAGGCCGACGGCCAGGGCCAGCAGCCACACGCTTCGGCAGGTTCGCGACCGGGTCATGGCATCCCCCAGGGGTTGCGCGGAGAGAAACTCGGGACGGCTCACGTCGTCCCCTATCTGGAAATCGCCATTCGGGCGCCGAACCGGACACGGTTTCGCGAAAAATGTGGCGGGCGGATACAGAAGTACAGGCGCGAGGGCCGACGAAAGTCCGCCCGGGGAAAAATTCTTCGCCGTGAGGCACCCCCGGCGTGCCTCTATTACAGTGGAGAGGACACAACCCGCGGCCTGGGGCCCCACCATGAGCACAGCCCCCCTCAGCGCGGTGGCGCGTTACGTCCGCCACGTCGCCGAACGGGACACGCACGGCCTGACCGACGGCCAACTGCTCGACCGCTTCATCCTGCGGCAGGACGAGGCGGCGTTCGCGGAGTTGGTGCGCCGCCACGGCCCGATGGTGCTGGCCGTCTGCCGGCGCGTGCTGCAACACGCCCACGACGCCGACGACGCTTTCCAGGCCGCCTTCCTCGTCCTGGCCCGCAAGGCCGACTCCGTCCGTCAGCGCGACTCGGTCGCCGGCTGGCTCTACCAGGTGGCGCGGCGCCTCGCCCTGCGCGCCCGCACCGCCAACAGTCGGCGGCGCGAGCGGCTGACGCCCCTGCCCGACGCCCTGCCGGCACCTACCTGCAGTCGGCCGGAGGTGCTCGACGACTCCCTGGACGAGGAGGTGCAGCGCTTGCCGGAGCAGTACCGCGTGCCGGTGGTGCTCTGCTACCTCGAGGGCAGGACGCAGACCGAGGCCGCCCGGCTGCTGGCGACGACGGCGGGCGCGGTCAACAGCCGGCTGAAACGGGCGCGGGACCTCCTGCGGCAGCGACTGGCCCGGCGTGGGCTGGCCCTCTCCAGTGCGGCGGTGGCGGCGCTGGCCGCCGGGGCGGCGCGGGCGGAGGTGTCCGCGGCGCTGGCCCGACTCACCGCCCGAGCCGCGTCCGAGTTCGCGGTCAGCGGGGCACCGGCGTGCGGGGCCTCGGCCCTGGCCGCTGCCCTCGCTAAAGGAGCGTTGCAGACCATGCTGCCCCCGAGACTCAAACTCCTGTCCGCCCTCGCCGTCCTCGTGGCCCTCCTCGCCACGGGCGCCCTGTTCCTGCCCGCGACCGCCCTGAGCGACCCCGCCGCGCCCCGGGCGGCGCCGCAAGCCGGCGGCGGGGAGAAACCCGCGCCGCGCCTCGCCAGCAAGGCGGAGCTGCCGCGCAGCTGCATCTTTCTGTGGATGAGCGGCGGCCCCAGCCAGATCGACACCTTCGACCCCAAGCCGCGCAACCTGAACGGCGGCCTGTTCGGCTCCCTCCCCACCACGATCAAGGGCGTGGAGTTCAGTACGA
>JBBRPS010000273.1:0-11848 GCA_038227745.1 Gemmatales bacterium
CGCTGATGGCCAACAGCGCCTCGACGAGGGGGGTGCGTTCGCCAGGGGGAATAACGGGAATCTCGATCCGCATACTTTCCAGAATAGGGAAGCGACCCCCGATCAGCTGCGCCTCTTCCCCAGGGTTTTTGAGATGTTACTAATCATTGTCGTTAGCCCAATCAGATTTAGGACTTACGGCAGCAATGTCAGTGCCCTCAACACCTTCACGAGCATTGTAGCGGGGGCGGCCAGAGGTCGCAAGAGGGTCATGCGAAAGTTAGGGAAGTCGTACTTGAACGTCTTCCAGCCCTCACAAATCCACGTCCTTCCTGGTGGCCGACACGCGACGCTTCAGGTGTTTACCCGTCCACGAAAGCGTGCGCAAGTCCAGTTATTTGGAATTTTGAATTTCCTGGCGCAGCTTGTTGCCGCGGTACGCCTCCACGAGTCGCTCCAGCAGTGCGATACGGCAGCGGATCTCCTCGCCGTGCTCCGTGTCGGCGACGCGCCGCGACCGCTCCCAGCGCCGCACCTCCGTCACCGTCGGCACGATGTCCACGCCGTCGCGCACCGCCGCCTCCACCGACTCGAAGTGGTGATGCTTCGCCAGGTACGTCCCCTCCGGCTCCAGCACCAGCGTGTAGCCGTGGTCGCCGTACGCCGCCGAGAACGCCCCGTCGATCGTGATCGCCTTGCCGCTCCGCTTCAGCGGCGACTCGCCCTTGTCGATCTTCACCGGTACGTGTCCGTTCACGATCAGCCCCCGCTTCGGGTCGGCGCCGAACTCCGCCAGCACCCGCTCGCAGAATGGCACTTCGTGAATCAGCTGGAAGTACGGGTTCTTCGTCTCCGCGTGCGTCGCGGCGTCGGCCACCAGATCGATCTCGAACGTCGCGATCTTGTCCTTGCCGAACAGCGGCGAGCGCGGCCCGCACCACAGGTACCACAGCAAATCGCGGTCCTTTTCGGCCGGCCGCTCCCGCAGCCGCGCGAACACCCCGTCCAGGGCGTCGAACAGCTCGCGGCCGCGCCGCGGCTTGCCGTCCACCTCCAGCGGCAGGAACTCGCCGCGCTCGTCCACCGGGACGCAGCCGTGGAAGATCAAATGGTCGTCGCGGCACAGCCACATCGAACCGCGGTCGATCAGAAAGCTCACCTGCTCCCACAGCTTCTGGCTCGCGAAGAACGACTCCTTCAGGCGGTCCATGCACGCCCGCTCGTCCGGCGACAGCGCGTAGGGATCGGCCGGGTCGATGGTCGGGAAACGACGGTCGCGCAGCGGGTAACTCTTGCCGTCGATCGTCACCGTGCCGCGCTGCAGGTCCATGTGGTGCAGCAGCCGGCGGTGCTCCATGTCGAACTCCGGGTTGCGCCGGATCGTCTGCCCCTCGAGCTTGAACTGCATGACCGCCGCCGCCTTCTGCATCCGCGCCATCTGGATCGCCTCGCGCAGCCCCGTGCCGCGCGGCTCGAAACACTCGGCGGGGTCGTCGGCGTAGACCTTGCGGACCAGATGCTCCAGCGATTGCAGCGTGACGCCGTAGCCCTCCTCCAGCTGCGCGAAACGACGGTAGCGCGCCGAGATGCGCAGGACGTGCGCGATTAGCGCCTCCTGGCCGAGGCAGGCGCCGACCCACGCGGCGTCGTGGTTGCCCCAGGTGACGGCGACGTTCGGCTGGTGCATCAGGTAATCGACGACGCGGTCGCCGCGCGGGCCGCGGTCCCAGAAGTCGCCGCCGATCACCAGTTCCTCGACCGCCAGGTTGCGGACCGCCCGCACCGTCAGATGGATCAGGTGCTCGATGCGCCGCGCCGCGCTGAGCCGGCTCACGATGGCCTCGACGTACTCGGCGCTACCGCCGGGCCGTTCGTAGAGGAGTTCCTGGAGGAGGTCGCGGTACTCGGCGGGCAGGGTCTCGCGGACGCGCTGGAGGCTGAGGTGGCGAGCGAGTTGGCGGATGACGGCGGCGAGGTTCTGCAGGCTGCGCCGCGCGAAGGCCAGGCGTGCCGCCGGGTCGTGCAGGGTCGGGGCGAGCCGTTCGAGGGTCTCGCGCGGGTAGAAGATCAGCGTCAGGAACTCCTGCAGCTCGGCAGGCGTGAGCTTGCCCGCGAACAGCCGTTCGACGAGGGGGCGGAGCGTGCCGGAGGCGTTGTTGATGACGTGGCGGAGCTTGACGTCTTCGCCGTGGATGTCGCTGATGACGTGGACGGTGCCGCGCGGCAGGGTCAGCTCCGCGGACAGCCGGGCGATCTCGGCGAGGGCTGCGTCGCTGTTGGGGAACTGCCGGCTCAGGGGCTGCAGAACGGTGCGCTCTTCGAGGGGGCTGAGAGTGGACATCGGAGTCATGGTCGCCGCCTTGCCCGCGCGGGGCATGAGAGGGGGTGGTTCGTTTCGCCGGTACTATATCCCCGGGGAGGTGCGGACGCAATCGGCCGGGGAACACCGGCGTTCGCCGCCTTTACGGTTGACACAACCGTGACATGCCGCCCAGTTCCGCACGGCCCGGGGCGACTTCGTCCTTGGGCGGGCCGGGCGCTTCGTCTACAATGTCTGCGCCGGCCCCGGAGGCGGGGCCGCCACCGCCACCGCTGTATCCTGTGCGCGAAAGGCCCCCATGAAAATTCTGGTGATCGACATCGGCGGGACCAACGTCAAAGTCCTCGCCACCGGCCACGAGGAGGTCCGTAAAATCCCCTCGGGGTCGACCATGACCGCCGCCAACATGGTCACGAAGGCCCTCGAAGAGACGAAAGACTGGGAGTACGAGGCGATCTCGATCGGCTACCCCGGCCCGGTCGTCGGCGGCAAGGCCCTGCTCGAGCCGAAGAACCTGGCCGAGGGCTGGATCGGCTTCGACTTCAGTGCGGCCTTCGGCAAGCCGGTCAAGCTCGTCAACGACGCCGCCATGCAGGCCCTGGGCAGCTATGACGGGGGGCGCATGCTCTTCCTCGGGCTGGGCACCGGCCTCGGCTCGGCGATGATCGTCGAGCGCGTCCTCGTGCCGCTGGAACTGGCCCACCTGCCTTACAAGAAAAAGAGGACGTTCGAGGACTACGTCGGCCTGCGCGGCCTGGAGCGGCTGGGGAAGCCGAAGTGGCAGGAGGCGGTGGCGGACGTGGTCGCCCGGCTCAAGGCGGCGGTGGTGGCCGACTACGTCGTCCTGGGCGGCGGCAACGTCAAGAAGCTCGACCGCCTGCCGGACGGGGCCCGCGCGGGCGACAACCGCAACGCCTTCATCGGCGGCTATCGGCTGTGGGACAATTACACGCAGGGGTGATATTGAACCACAAAGCTCACAAAGACCACAAAGAATGTCAGAGAAATGCCAGAGAAAACACCCTCCTGCAATTCTTTGTGGTCTTTGTGAGCTTTGTGGTTCAATTCGAGCTGGGTCAGAGGCAGAGGACAGGAAGGCCACCCATGAGCAGCGAGAAAAGGAGTCCGGAGACTGCCGCGGGCGGCGCACAGGACCTCGCGAGCAAGGCCGCCGACTCCCGCCGCGCCCGCAACGCCTGGCTCGCCAACAAGCGCCAGGAGCTGCTCGCCCCCGCCAATGCCCTCCTCCAGATGAGCGAGATGCTTCTCAAGGACGCCGCCGGGCCGGGCCGCGAGGACTTCCTCGCCGACCAGCAGAAGATCCACGGCTCCTGCCAGCGCCTCCTCGCCCTCCTCGTCGAGGCCCTCGACATGGCCAAGCTTGAGGTCCGCAGCCCCGAAGCCGCCAAGCGCCTGCACCACGACCTGCGCACTCCCCTGAACCCCGTCATCGGCTTCGGTGAGATGTGGCTCGAGGACGGCGACGAAGACATCCTCGAGACGTTCCGCGACGACCTGGAGCACATGCGCACGCTCGGCAAGAAGATGCTCGTCGGCATCGACGCCCTGCTCACCCTCAACCTGATCGCCAGCGACCCGGACATGGACCTGCCGGAGCTGACCGGCGCCGGCATGATCCGCGACATCGTCGGCAGCCTGACCGCGGCCCCGTCTGTCCGGGAGGTTGTCGAGAAGGGCACCATCCTCGTCGTCGATGACAATGAGATCAACCGCGATCTCCTCGGCCGCCGCCTCCTCCGTGACGGCCACACGGTCGTCGCCGCCGCCGACGGCCGCGAGGCCCTCGAACTGCTCCGCGCCCGGCCGTTCGACCTGGTCCTGCTCGACATCATCATGCCCGAGGTGAGCGGTTTCCAGGTGCTGGAGCGGCTCAAGGCCGACGAGCGGCTGCGGCACATCCCGGTCATCATGATCTCGGCGTTCGACGAGATCGACAGCGTCGTGCGCTGCATCGAGATGGGGGCGGAGGACTACCTGACCAAGCCGTTCAACCCCACCGTGCTGGAGGCGCGGATCGGGGCGTGCCTGGAGAAAAAACGGCTGCGCGACCGCGAGGTGCTGTACCTGGAGCAGATCGAGCAGGAGCGGCGCCGCTCCGACGAACTGCTGCACGTCATTCTGCCGACCGAGATCGTCAAGGAACTGAAGGAGACGAGCCGGGTGCGGCCGCGGCGGTACGAGAGCGTGGCGGTACTGTTCTGCGACATCGTCGGCTTCACGCCCTACTGCGACGCCAACCCGCCCGAGCAGGTCGTGCTCTACCTGCAGCAGCTGATCGAGACGTGGGAGGAGATCGCGCTGCGCCACCAGGTCGAGAAGATCAAGACGATCGGCGATGCCTTCATGGCGGCGGCCGGGCTGCTGCAGAAGGTGGAGAACCCGGTCCTGGCCTGCGTCCGCTGCGGGCTGGAGATGATCGAGGCGACGCGGAGCCTGCCGACGGCGTGGAACCTGCGGGTGGGGATTCACGTCGGGCCGGTGGTGGCGGGGGTGATCGGCAAGCGGCAGTACCTGTTCGACCTGTGGGGCGACACCGTCAACACGGCGGCGCGGATGGAGAGCCACGGGGTGCCCGGGGCGGTGGTGCTGAGCGGGCCGGCGTGGCAGCACGTGGCGCACTGTTGCCGGGGGGAGTCGCGCGGTCTGGTGTCGGTCAAGGGCAAGGGGCAGATGGAGGTGTTCCGGTTCGAGGCGTTCATCTGATTAGAGTGGTTTGCGTTCGGGTGTAGCGGGGAGGCGCTTTGGAGTGCGGCGCTTGGCGCCGCTTTCGGTCTTTCTTTCGTTGTCCCGCGGCCCGGCCCGAGCTAAAGAAAGAGCCAAAGCGGCGCCGAGCGCCGCACTCCAAAGCGCCCCCCCGCTACGCCCGAATGCAAACCGCTCTCGTAGCACAGGCGACTCGCCTGTGGCCTGCAGTGACACAGGCGAGACGCTCAATTTGTTTGACAGCCTCTCCCTCCTTGATACAGTGAATTCCTCCCAAGAGGACATTCGCCCAGCGCAGCGCGACCGCCGTCTCTCCAGAGAGGTTGGCATGCCCCTCGACGACAACACCGAGGCCCAGACGGAGCCGTCGGCCGCCCCGCCGGGGCCGCCCGGCCCGCATGAGGAGCCTACCGCCCTCATCCCCAGCACGCCCCCCGCCGACCCGCCTGTCAACGACGCGACCCTCGTCCACCCGGAGAACGCCCCACCCCCCGACACCGGCCCCGCTGCCGAGCCGACTGTCCTTACCGAGGGTCCGCCCGCCCCACGCGCCCCCAGCGACGCCAGCATCTCCCTCGGCGGCCCGACCCAGCCCCAGGGCCCACCCTCCGAGTCGTACTCCACGAAGCTCAGCAAGCAGGCCCCGCCTGTTCCGGGCTACGAGATCCGCGAACTGCTCGGCCGCGGCACCTACGGCGTCGTCTATCATGCCGTCGAGCGCGACACCGGCATCGACGTGGCCATCAAGTTCTTCGCCCACGGCACCGGCCTGCAGTGGCAGCTTCTCCAGGCCGAGGTCAAGCAGCTCGCCATGCTCCAGTCGGACCCCGGCATCGTGCAGCTCAAGGACGTCGAGCCGGACGGCCGCCCGCCCTATTACGTCATGGCGTACGCCGACCGAGGCTGCCTCGCTCGCCGCCTCGCGAAGGGGCCGGTGCCGCTGCCCGAGGCGCTCGCCATCTTCCGCCGCGTAACCGAGACGCTGGCCTACGTCCACGCCAAGGGCATCCGCCACTGCGACCTCAAGCCCGGCAACGTCCTCCTCGACGCGCGCGGCCGCGCCCGCGTCGCCGACTTCGGCCAGGCCCACCTGTCCAGCGACGTCGCGCCGGCCCTCGGCACCTTTTTCTACATGGCCCCCGAGCAGGCCGACCTCGCCAACCAGATCCCCGACGCCCGCTGGGACGTCTACGGCCTCGGCGCCCTGCTCTACGCTCTGCTCACCGGCCAGCCGCCGCGCAAGGACGCCCGCGTCCGCGACGAGCTGGCGAAGACCGTCGAGCTGTCGCACCGCCTGCGCCGCTACCGCGCGCACGTCGAGGCGGCGCCGCCGCCCCGCGGCCACCGCACCCTCTCCGGCATGGACCGCCAGCTCGCCCGCATCATCGAGCGCTGTCTGGAAGTCGATCCCGAAAAGCGCTTCCGCGACGCCGGCGCCATCCTCGACGCGCTGAGGACACGCGAGCGGCAGCACCGCCAGCGGCCGCTGCTGGTCTTCGGCTTCGCCGCCCCGCTGCTGCTCATGCTCGTCATGTCTGGCCTTGGCGCCTGGGAGGCGCTGCACACACTGGACACGTCGCGCCACGCCCTGGAACGACAGCTCCAGGAGAGCGACCTGGTCAACGCCTGCCTGGTGGCGTCGGTCGTGGAGGACCACCTGCAGGCGCGCACCAAACTGCTGACGGGCGGCCTCGACATCCGGCGCTGCCTCTTCCAGGAGCTGGCGGGCGGCAAGCCCGACCGCGTGGCCCTCGAACAAGTGCTGGTGCAGTTGATGGACCGCGCCCGCGAGGCGAACAAGCGCTTCGCCGAGACGACCGTCAGCACGCACGACGGCCGCGTCATCGCCCTGGTGAGGGAAGGGGCGCAAGGCCGGCTCGATGTGGTCCCTCCGGAGCGGCGGAAGTCGCAGTTCGCGCAGTTCTCCTGGCGCGACTGGTTCAGTGGCCGGGGCGACCGCTGGGACGAGATCGACAGGCAGCACCCGCCGATCCGGGCGCCGCACGTCTCCGACCCCTACGTCTCGTCGCTCGACGGCTCGATGTTCGTCAGCGTCTCCGTGCCGATCCGCGACCCGAAGGACGCCGGGGCGGAGCCGGTCGGCGTGCTCGAAGGGGCGGTCAAGATCGACGAGTTGAACGCCTGGCTGCGGGTGGTGCCGACGGCGAACGGCTTCCCGGTGCTGCTCAACAAGCGCGGCCAGTACCTGATGCACCGGAGCGAGCGCATCCGGCCGCCACAGCGGGGCGGGCCGCCGCACTTCGACCTCGACAGGCTGCGCGCCCTGCTGGGAGAGCGAAAGCGGGGGACGTTCAACGACTACGTGGACCCGGTGGACGGGCAAGTTTACCTGGGCGGCTTCGCGCGCCTGGACGAGCCGATCGGCTGGGTGGCGCTGGTGCAGCACGACCGCGCGGTGGCCATGCAGCCGATGGACGAGTTGCAAGGGGACATGATCCTCTGGGGCGTGATCATCTTCGGCACCGCCGGCGGCGTGCTGACCGGGCTTTGGGCAACGCTGCTCTGGATCCTGAGGCGCCAGAAACAGCTGGCGCCCGCTTGACGTCCCCGCCGGAGTCTGCCCAGGCCCCGCCGTCGGCCGGGGCGCACGGCGGCAGGGTCGCGGCTCTGGTTGACACACTTCGTCGATTCTTCTAGGATGCGGCCCGTTTGTCGAGCGGTGGGTTCGGAACACGCCGCTCCGCCGCGGTGCCTCGGCACCCGCCGCCTCCGCCCTCCGCGCGGGCGGACGCATTTCCCCTGGCCCCCGACTCCCCCGGGAAAGAAAGGAGTCCGTCCTATGAGGCCTTTCACTGTACGCACCTGCGCGACGGCCCTCGCCGTTTGTCTCTTCGCCGGCGCGAGTGCCCGCGCGGACTTCGTGGACTGGAGCTACAACTGGACGCCCAGCGCGACGGACATCTTCGCCACGAAGGGTGACGGCAAGATCGCGTTCAGCAACGAACCCGCCGGCTCAGCCAACGGCTACTCGTACATCGTCGCGACGAACCTCAAGGCCGCCAGCGGCGCCAGTGCCTCGACCCCGGCCACCTTCACCAAAGTGCCCTACAGCGTGACGCTGACCATCACGGACGGCCCCTCGGGCAAGAGCGACAGCATGACGTTCTCCGGGATGCTGAACGGCACCCTGTCGCAGAAAAGTGCGGTCGTCCTGAACTCGTTCACCGGCGACGTGATCCAGTCGAAGACGATCGGCGACCACGTCTACACGGTGAACATCGGGCCGTTCGCCCCGCCCGGTCCGCCGACCTCGAAGAACCTGGGCAGCATCAGTGCCCTGGTCGGCGTGAACCCCAGGGAGGTGCCCGAGCCGTCCACGCTGGCCCTGTCCGGCGTGTGCCTGTCGCTGTTCGGGGCAGGCTGGTGGTGGCGCACGCAGCGCCGCCGGCTGGCCCTGGCCGCGTGAACGCCGGCAGACCGCATCGTAGACGACTCGCTCCGCGAGTCGTCTACGATCGGCGAACCCCTACTGCTTCCCCTCGTGTACCACCCGCCCCCCGACGACCGTCCAGAGCACGCGCGTGTCCGGGATGTCCTCGACGGGGCACGTGAGGAAGTCGCGGTCGATGACGATCGCATCCCCGAGTTTCCCCACCTCCAGAGTTCCCTTCTCCTTCTCCTCATGGTGCAGGTAGGCGTTGTTGACGGTGTACATCCGCAGGGCCTCCTTGCGCGTCAGGCGCTCGTCGGGCACCAGTACCGGACCGTTCTCCGTCCGCCGCGTCAGCGTGACCGCCAGCCCCAGCCACGGGTTCCACGGGTTCGTCGCTTCGATCGGGTCGAGCTTGATCATGTGGTCGCTGCCGCCGCCGACCGTCGTGTACTTCAGCCAGCTCTTGTAAGGCTGGAACCAGCGGATGCGCCTGGCGCCGAGCACGCGGTTGAGCGTGGCGCCGTCCTTCCACAGCCACGCGGGCTGCACGTCGGCGCAGACGCCGAGGCGACGGCAGCGCTCCAGGTTCTCCTGCGAGGGGAAGTTGGCGTGGGTGATGCACAGGCGCATGTCCTTGATCGGCGTCTGGCGATTGACGAAGTCGTAGGCGTCGAGCAGGACGTCCATCGCGCCCTCGCCGGCGGTGTGGGCGGTGACCTGCCAGCGGCGCTTGACCGCCTCGCCGACGAGCATCTTGACCTGGTCCGGCGGCACGAACAGCAGGCCGCGGTAGTCGTCCTCAACGATTTGGTACGTCGGCCCCTTCGGCCAGGGCTGGCGCATGTAGGCGGTGCCGTTGAGCATGCCGCCGTCGAGGAAGAACTTGATCGGGCCGATGCGGATCCAGATACCGCCGGTGCCGGTCGGCCCGCCCTTCCCGTCCTTGCCGGGCAGCGCCTCCAGGCGGCGCACGATCTCCTCGCGGCTGCCGTGGGCGCTGAAGCTGCGCGCCACGTTGATGCGCAAGGTCAACTCGCCCTTGGCGTGCAACCCGTGGTACAGGTCGAGGGCGCTGCGGTCGGCGTTGCGGTCGGCGATGCTGGTGAGGCCGAGGGAATTGTAGAGGTGGAAGAGCTTCTTTACCGCCTCACGCCGATCGCCTTTCTTGGCGCTGGCGGGCCGGGGGGCGGTCTTGACCTTCAGGACGCTGCCGGCGTTGCGCAGCAGGCCGGTCGGTTCGCCGGTCTTCGGGTCGCGGACGATGACGCCGGCCTCGGGGTTGGGCGTGTCCCGGGTGACGCCGGACACCTTGAGGGCCATCGTGTTGACCATGTCCGCGGGGCCGGCGTTGTAGCGCACCGGGTGTTTCGGAGCGGCCCGGTCGAGTTCCTCTATGGTGGGGAAGCGGGCCTCCTTGAGGCGCGTGGGGAAGGTGAAGCGCAGGACGATCCAGTCGCCCTCGGGCAGTTCGCTGGCCTTCTTGCGGATGTGGGCGAAGACGTCTTCGAGCGACTTGAGGTTGGGGATCGGCTCGACCAGCTCGCTGGTGGCGGCGCTGACGGGGTGGACGTGCGAGTCGTACAGCCCGGGCAGGACGGTCCGGCCGCCGGCATCGATGACGCGCGTCTTCGGCCCCTTGTGGCGTAAGACGGTCTTGTCTTCGCCGACTGCGACGATACGGCCGTCCTTGACCGCGATGGCCTCGACCACTCGGTCCTTGTCGTCGAGGGTGACGACCTTGCCGTGGTGGACGATCAGGTCCGCGGGGCCCGCGGGATCGTCGGCGACCACGACCTCGACGTGTTCGAGCAAGGTGAGGGCGGGGAAGGTTAACCACATCAGCAGCAGGGGCAGCCAGCGTTTCATGGGAGTCTCCTCGGCTCAGGGGCGGGCAGCGTCATTGTCGCAAGCACCGGGTGAAGTGCAACTGCGGAAATGGATTCCTGTCCTGGCCGCTTGCGGCTTGGTGGGGGCGCCCGGTCCGTTGCCGGCAGCTTGCCTCGGGCCGAAAAGGGGGACGAAAGGAGACGGGGCTCGATTGACATACCTATGTCAATCGAGCCCCGCCCCCTATTCACCCCCTTTTCACCTCGTGTCTTCCGATGGAGGCGTCGCTGACCTGGCGTGCGCGCAAGGCGTCGCGGAGGCGGTCGAGGAGTTTGGGTGGCCGCGGGGGAGGAGGTGTGTCGGAACGGGCCGTGGGATCGGGCGGTGGATCGTGGGGAAGCCTGGCGGTGTCCTCTTGCCGGGGTACAGATCCCTCCATAAGAAAAACTGGTCACCCTGGTGCAAGCGATAAACAGGAAAAAGAGATGCCGTAACGGTCCCCCTCCCCCGCGACGGGAGGGACTCCCGGCGAACCGCAGCCTGTCGGTAGACCGCCGACGATCCCGGAGTTGCGCGGGGTTCGGCACTACGGGCGACGACGGAGGGGCGGTGGCGGCGGAGGGCACGGGAGGCCGTGCGATGGGCTAGCCTGAACGCAGGTGCACGGGGAAGGCTGGCGCTCTACTTCCGCCTGCTGTTATCGGCAACTGCGCGGAAGTAGAGCGCCAATTGTGCATTATGCGGCGGGCGTGCTGCTGGCGCTCTACTTCCGCCTGCTGTTAGGGTGTTATCCGTGACTCGGCGGGGCGACAGTCGGCGGGCGACTGCCGCATAAGCAATGGTTCGGCCATCAAACCTACTCTCGTGAAGGAGTTCTTATGCGTGTGATCGTTCCGGTGATCGCTGTTCTGGTGCTCGCTGGTGTCGGCGGCGCGCAGGACGCCATCAAGAAAGAGATGGCACAACTGGAGGGTGAGTGGTCCATGTTGTCGGGCGAGGCCAATGGGCAGGCGATGCCCAAGGAAACCGTCAAAAGCGGGAGGCGCATCGCCAAGGAAGGTGAGACAACCATCACGTTCGGGGGTCAGGTCTATTTCAAGGCCAAGTTCAGCATCGATCCGGCAAAGAAGCCTAAAGCCATCGATTACACCATGACGGAAGGCCCAACCAAAGGGAAGACCCATCTCGGGATTTACGAGATGGATGGGGACACGGTGAAGTTTTGCTTTGCCGCACCTGGGAAGGATCGCCCGACCGAGTTTACGGCCAAAGAGGACAGCCAAAGGACCTTGAGTGTCTGGAAGCGAGACAAGAAGTAGCACCAAGGAGGATGGCCGAACCATCCGTTGCGGCAGACGGAGCCGGCATCACGGTTTTCCGTGGCATACAGTCTACTCAGCCGGCCCCGCTGCTGAACTTGGTTGTTCGGATGCGCCACTTGACGTTTGTACAGATTGCTCTGAAGGAGCTACACTATGACAACGGTGTAAGGGTTGAGCGGCCTGCGTTATCCTGTGGCACAGGATAGGGTGGGAAGCCCGCTGACAAAGAACACCAGCGGCCAGCCATAGGCGGCTGTGTGTCGAACCCTGAACCTATGCTGA
>JBBRPS010000274.1:0-11799 GCA_038227745.1 Gemmatales bacterium
AGGAGGGGCGCCAGGAGGGGCGCCAGGATGGGCGCCAGGAGGGGCGCCAGGAGGGGCGCCAGGAGGGGCGCCAGGAGGGGCGCCAGGAGGGGCGCCAGGAGGGGCGCCTTGAAGAGAATCGCAAGGCGATCCTTTTGGTCCTGCGCGAGCGCTTCCAGACGGAAGTCCCGGCAGATCTGACGCAACGGATCGAGCAGACCTCGGACCTGGCCGTGCTGTCGGGGTGGCTGAGTGCCGCCGCAAAAGCCGCCTCGCTGGATGCGTTCCGCGCCGCCCTCCAAGTCGCCTCCGCGCCGCCGACGTGAAGAGAACCGGCGGATGCGTTTCCTTCACCGCCTCCCCGCCGCCGAGCCCGGCCGGGACCTTGATTCCCGCCGGGGCTTTGATACACAAGCGGCTGTTCTTGACCCTCAACGGCGCGGCGCCCGGCGGGGTGCGCAGTCTCTTCGGGCGGCCCACGGTCGTGGTCGGCCACATTATGAGATCCGATAAATAGAAAACGGGCCGCCCGGCGCGGCGCGGACGCAAACCACCCCAGGGAGACGACGATGGCTTCCGAGCGCTTGCTGGTTCACAACGTCTACTTCGCCCTGCAAGACAGTTCCCCCGACGCCGTCCGCAAACTGCTGGAGGCGTGCCGGAAGTTCCTGACCGGACACCCGGGCCAGGTGTTCTTCGGGGTCGGCACCCTGGCGACGGAGCTGGCCCGGCCCGTCAACGACCGCGACTTCGACGTCGGCCTGCACATCGTCTTCGAGAACCAGGCCGCCCACGACCGCTACCAGGACGCGCCGCGCCACGTTCAGTTCGTCGAGGAGAACAAGGCAACCTGGCGAAAGGTGCGCGTCTTCGACTCCCAGGTCGAGCGCTGAGCGCAGGCCCACCGCGTGTACTCGGTGGGCTTTCGGCCGTTCCGCCGCGGTGCTATAAAGGCCAGGGGGCGCCGGGCCCCAATTGCCCTTGCACTCGCGGAAGGTCGTCGCTATCGTGTCCGCTCATTTGCTACCCAACGAGTCGGAGCAGGAGCCCCTGCCGGTCATCGTCCTGATGCCGTGGTGGGGCCGGGCCATCCTCGTGACGCTCACGGCCTTCGTCGTACTCGTCTTCGCGGTCGCCATCTACCTGGATCCCTACGAGGACGACGGCACGCCGCGGCGCATGGAGACGCACCGGCAGCTGGGCCTGCCGCCCTGCACGTTCAAGCTGGCGACCAACCTGCCGTGCCCGTCGTGCGGCATGACGACCAGCTTCAGCCTGCTGATCCGCGGCGACGTCCGCAACTCCCTGTGGGCCAACGCGGCCGGCACGCTGCTCGGCGTGCTCTGCCTGCTGTTCGTCCCCTGGGCCCTGATCACCGCCTGGCGCGGGCACCTGCTCTTCCTCCGCTCCCTCGAGCGCACCCTGATACGCCTCGTGGTCGTCTTCCTGATCGTCATGATGCTCCGGTGGGCGATCGTCCTGCTGGTCTTCTATACCTGAGTGCGGGCCACGGCGCCGGTCGCCCGGCGAGCGCCCTTTACGGAGGAGAGGCCATGGAACGGCAAACGCGGACGGTTTCGGTCCCACTCGAGGGCGGGCGCGGCGGAGTGGGCGGCGTGCGCTGGCGCCTCGGGGGACTGCTGCTGCTGGCCTTCGGCCTGACGCTGGGCTGCAACCCGCTCACGAACCTCGCCTTCCTCCTCGCGCCGGACTCGCAGGAGCAACCCAAGTGCGTGCTGACGATCCCCGGCAAGGAATCGACGGTCGTGATCTTCTCGACGTTCGGCGGCCCCCTGCCCTCCAACCCCATGCTGATCGACACCGACTGGCAACTGAGCTACCGCCTGACGCAGCTGCTGGACGAACTTTACAAGGCCAACAAGGACCGGGTGAAGATCGTCCGGCCGACGCAGGTCAAGGGCTACATGAACTCGCACCCCAAGTGGCGCGACCAGACGCCGCAGGACCTCGGCAAGCACTTCGCCGCCGACTTCGTCATCAACCTGGAGATCAACAACATCAGCCTGTACGACCAGAAGAGCGCCAACTTCTTCTACCACGGCAACGTCGATATTTCGGTGACCGTGGTCGATGTCTCCAAGCCCGTCGGCGAGGGGCTCATCTGGGAGGACGTCTACCAGATCGAGTACCCCAAGGGGCCGCTGGAGATCAGTGAGATGAGCCCGGGCAAGTTCCGGCAGAAGTTCATGGACCATATCGCCCGGGAGCTGTCGCAGTACTTCGCCGCCCACGAGCCGCGCGAGAAGTATAATGCCGACTGAGCAATCGCCTTCCGACCGGGCCGCGGCCACGCGGCCCGGTCGCGCTGCGGCACCCGCGAGGAGCACCATGCCCGACCTCGTGACCATCCGCTGTCGCGAAAACGGCCCGCTGGTCGTCCACGGCGCCGTGCGGATCGTGGACCACCTCGGCAAGGAGTTCACCCCGCCGCCGGGCAAGGCGAACGTCGCCCTGTGCCGCTGCGGCCAGTCCGCGAACAGGCCCTTCTGCGACGGCTCCCACAAGCCGTGCGACTTCCACGCCGCGGAGACGGCGCCGGCCACGTGTACCGGCGGGGCCGGCTGAACGGGAGGAGTTCCGCGGTTCATGCCCCGGCACCGTTGACGGCGCGGCGCCGGTTTTGCTAGGGTGTGAGAGGGATCTGGCTTCTCACACGGAAAGGGCTCCCGTGCCGCGCACCATCCTCGCGTTCAACGGCGACCTGGAGTCGCGCCTGGCCCTGCACTGGCTGGTCCACGAGCGCGGCTACCAGGTCCTGACGCTGTCGATCAACCTGGGGCAGGAAGTCTATCTCGAGCCGCTCGGCGAGCTGGCCCTGGAGCTGGGCGCGACGGCGGCCCAGGTGATCGACGCCCGGGAGATGTTCCTGCGCGACTTCGCCTTCCCCGTCCTCCAGGCCGACGCCGTCTACCAGGCGAGCTGCTTCCTCGGGTCCGCCCTGGCCCGTTACCTGATCGCGCAGGAACTGGTCCGCACCGCTCACGAGGAAGGATGTACCAGCGTCGCCCACGGCGCCGCCAGCAAGGGCAACGACCAGGTGCGCATGGAGACCGCCATCGCCGCCCAGGATCCGGGCCTCGAAGTCCTGGCCCCGGTGCGCACGTGGAACCTCACCACGCTGCAGGACAAGCTGAACTACGCCCGCCGGCGCCGCCTCCCCGTCGAGGAGCCGAAGGGCGGCGGCATGAGCGTCGATCGCAACCTCTGGGGCGTCAGCCTCTACCTCAACGACCTGAGCGACTCCTGGACGGAGCCGCCCCCCGACGTGTTCACACTCACCCGCGCCCCGGAGCAGGCCCCCGATACCCCGGAAATCCTCACGATCGGCTTCGAGGCGGGGGTGCCCAGCAGCCTCAACGGTGAGGCCATGACGCCGCTGGCTCTGGTGCGCAGGCTGAACCAACTCGGGGGCGAGCACGGCGTCGGCCGCAGTGATGTGGTCGAGGACCGGCTGTTCGGCATCAAGAGCCGCGAGTTCTACGAGGCGCCGACGCCGACCATCCTGCTGACCGCTCACCGCGACCTGGAGAACCTCGTCCACAGCCGCGAGATGATCCAGCTCCGCGAGTCGCTGAGCCGGCGCTACGGCGAGCTGGTTTACATGGGCCTGTGGTTCAGCGACCTGCGCCGCGCCCTGCAGGGCTTCTTCCACGAGACGCAGCGCCACGTCACCGGCGAGACGCGCGTGAAGCTGTTCAAGGGTTCATGCTCGGTCCTCGGCCGGCGCAGCCCGCACACCCTGTACGACAGCTCCCTGGCCAACCAGACGAACCTGGAGTTCTTCGACAGCCAGTGGGCGCAGGACTTCACGTCGCTCTGGACCCTTCCCACGCGCCTCGCCGCCCGCCGCCAGCCCGCGGCGCCGACGACGCCGGGCTGGCCGGCGCCGTGAGACGGGGAAAGCCCACGGGTGGCAACCCGTGGGCTTTCTTCTCTGACTGCTGACTTCTGGGCGCCGCCAAGCGCTCTTTACAAGAGTCAGGGCGGTTGCCAAGATGGGCTATACGGGGAAGACGGAGCTTCCCGGCTCGGCATTCTTCAGGCTCCCCCTCCAGGGAAGGTCGGGTACACGCAGGATTGATCGGACGTCACACACCGTCTCCCCCGCGCGGGCCTGAGACGGTGTGTTTGTTTCAGAGCGGCCACGAGCGCGTGGCCGCCGCTGCCGCCGGTGGGTGCGGCGGCGGCTTCGTTCTCCCGAGAATCCGGAATCGAGGGCCAGTGTATGGACCGCATCCCCATGACCCGCGAGGGCTACGAGAAGCGCAAGGCGGACCTGTATCGGATGGAGAACATCGAGATGGTCGAGATCACCCGCCGTGTGGCGTCGGCGCGGGAAATGGGGGACCTGAGCGAGAACGCGGAATACCACGCCGCCCGCGAGGACCAGGGCATCCTGCAGGCGCGCATCAACGACCTCAAGGACCAGCTGGCGCGCGCCGAGATCGTGGACCCCAGCAGCCTGCCGCGCGACACTGTCGTCTTCGGCTCCCGCGTCCGGGTCAAGGACCTCGACCTCGGCGAGGAGGAGAGCTTCGAGCTGGTCGGCCCGGGGCAGGAGGATTACGACACCAACAAGATCCTCACTTCCAGCCCCATCGGCCAGGGCCTGCTCGGCAAGAAACCGGGCGCGGTCGTCGAGATCCAGGTACCCATGGGCAAGCTCCGTTTCGAGATCCTCGAAATTGGCTTCCCGTGATCGCCACCCGTGGGGTTCACGGGGGGCTAAATTCCGCGCCGTCGGCCTCCGCCGCCTTTCGTCCGCGTCCCCTCGCCGTATTTTCCTTGACACCCCGGACTTGTGCGGTAGCATTCAGTAAGAGACTTTCCTCCTTCCGCGCGCCCGTCGCGCCGCAGCGAAGGCAGGGACTTGGCTGGACCGGCCATCGCCGCCGGACAAGTGAGGATGTGGCACGGTCATGGTTGACGCGCGTCTCAATAGCGTTCACCTCGAAGCACCGCGCCGCCAGGAGTTCCGGATGGCGCGGGAGCAGCTGCTGAACGCGCGCGGCGGCGACACGATGGCGGCCGAACGCCAGGATGCCCTCCTCTCCGGGGCCGTCGAACCCAACAACACCGCCATCCAGAACCTCCCCGGCAACGTGGCGGCCTCCCCCACGACCTACGTCCTGAGGGACGCCGAGTACATCTACCCGCTCAAGGTCGGCCTGAACACCGTCGGCCGCATGCCCGACAACGACGTCGTCCTCCCCGACGCCTACGTCTCGCGCCGCCACTGTGCCGTCCTCGTCCACGCCGGCGGCCGCTGCGAATTGCACGACATCGCCTCCAAGAACGGCACTTTCCTCAACGGCAACAAGATCAACGGCCCCACCCGCCTTCACTCCGGCGATCAGATCCGCATGTGCAACCGCACCGTCGTTTTCCTCAAGCAGGGCGACGTCCTGGAACAAAACCCCGGACTCCACGCGACCCGCACGGAGTGAGCGCCCGTGGCCCGCTCCCGACCGCCCGCGCCGCCCGATCCCACTCGCACGGTTGTCGCGAACGCCCCGCCTGTTTAGATTCTCTGTGCGGGTCAACGGACAACGGACGACGGACCAATGGGGGTGCATTGATGAAGCTGACTCGAATGCTCCTGGCCGGGATGGTGCTGGTGAGCCTGGCGGGGGTGGCCTACGTCAGCCAGCGACCGGCGCTGCCGGCGCTGAAGATGGCGCAGGCCGCCCAGCAACTCCTGGAGGGCCTCAGCGCCGAGCAGAAGGCCAAGGCGACCTTTCCCTTCGACAGCCCGGAGCGGACGAACTGGTGGTTCGTGCCGAAGGAGGACAAGAAGAAGCAGCCCACCCGCAAGGGCCTGCCGCTCAAGGAAATGAACGAGGCCCAGAAGAAGGCGGCGCTGGCCCTGGTGGCGGCCGGCACGAGCGAGCGCGGCGACAAGCAGGCCACCACCATCATGAGCCTGGAGGCCATCCTCCTCGACCTGGAGAAGGGCCGCGGCCCGGTCCGCGATCCGCAGTGGTACTTCTTCACGATCTTCGGCACGCCGGGCAAGAGCGGCCAATGGGGCTGGCGCGTCGAGGGGCACCACCTGTCGATCAACTTCACGCTGGCGAACGGTGAGGTGGCCGCCGCCACGCCGTTCTTCTTCGGGGCCAACCCGGCGACCATCAAGAGCGGCCCGAAGAAAGGCTACCAGACGCTGCCGGAAACGGAGACCCTGGCCCGCAAGCTGTTCAAGTCGCTCGACGAGGACCAGCAGAAGGTCGCCTACCGCGACAAGCCGTTCCCCGAGCCGAAGCAGGCGATGGTCGCGCCGTCGGTCGGCGCGCCGGTCGGCCTGGCCGCGTCGAAGATGAAGGACGACCAGCGCGCTCTTCTGGTCAAACTGGTCGAGTCGTACGCGCACCGAATGCCGCCGGAGGTCGCGGCGGCGGAGCTGAAGCAGGTGCGGCAGGCGGGCGTCGAGAAGATCCACTTCGCCTACACGGGCGCGACCGAGCCGAGCAAGGGCCACACGTATCGCGTGCAGGGGCCGACGTTCGTGATCGAGTTCCTGAACGTGCAGGCCGACTCGGCGGGCAACCCGGCGAACCACATTCACAGCGCCTGGCGGCGCATTGAGGGGGATTTCGGCATCACGAAGAAGTGACCGCAGCGAACGGCCGGCGTGCGCCGGCCGTTCGCCGCTCAATGCGCCTTCCCGATGAGCAGCAGTGGCACGAGGTAGAAGAAGCTCACCAACCCGGTCACGACGGCGATCAGCAGAAGGACGATGACCCACTTGACCCATTCGCCCGACCTGCGGGACGTGCCGATGTCGATCATCGGCGGCGCCGCGGAGGCGGCCTCCTCGGTCGGGGCGACAACGGCTTCCGGGACCGTCGATTGCATCGGGCTTCCGCGCGAGGGCGTCGCTCCGGGGAGCTTCGGCAAGGGCGGGACTGGCGTCGCCGGCGGCGCGATCACCAGGTCGCGGAACTCGGGATGGTTGCGCAGCGGCTCGAACGGGCCGGACTTGCCGCGGCTGGCGCGGACGTTGCTCGCGTCGCCAAGCCGGTTCTCCTTGAGCGAACGGCGGATGCCGCCCAGCGTGCCCTTGACCGTGTGCAGCACCCCCTCCTCGTCCTCGTAGACCAGGTACCAGTTGTCCTGAATGGTGTTCACGTCGGAGGCGACGAGCTTGCGGGTGCTGTGGCCCGTGAGGTCCTCGACGAACTCGCGGCAGCTGGCGGGCCGCTGCTCGGGGTCGGGGTGCATGGCCCGGCGGATGGCCCAGTCCATGCGCTCCGAGATGCTCGGCACGAGCTGGCGCGGCGGCGGGATCTCGTTGCTGACCTTCTTCATCCAGGCGTCGAGCGGGCCGGTCGATTTGAACGGCAGTTCGCCGGTCACCATCATGTAGAGCGTGGCGGCGAGCGAGTAGATGTCGCAGCGGGCGTCGGCCTTCTTGGCGTTGCGGAACTGCTCCGGCGCCATGAAGTGGGGCGTCCCCAGGCCGCGCCCGGTCCGGGTGAGGTTCAGGTCGCCCTCGATCTCCTTGACCAGGCCCAGGTCGGCCAGCTTCGCCTGCCCGTCCGGCGTGATGAGGACGTTGTCCGGCTTGACGTCGCGGTGGACCACGCCCTGCTTGTGCGCCTTGTGGAGGCCCTGCGCGATCTGATGGACCAGGCGGATGGCCTCGGCCTCCGGCAGCCGGCCATCGCGCTCGAGCTTCTGTCCAAGCGACTCCCCCTCGACGAACTCCATCACCAGGAACGGCAGGTTGCCGTGGTAGCCGTAGTCCAGGGCGCGAACGATGTTCGTGTGATCGAGCGTGCTGGCGACGGTATATTCCTGCTCGAAGCGCTTGAGCAAGACGGGGTTCTTGACGATGTGCAGCGGGGCGATCTTGACGGCCACGATTTGCCCCGTCGTCCGTTCGCGGCCCTTGTAGACGGTGCCCATACCGCCCTCGGCGATCTTCTCCAGAAGATCGTATTTGCCGATGGTCTGCAGCACTGGCTTCGTGGTTTCCGTCATCGCCGAGGTCTCCGCAACCAGACAACTCCAGGGCGGTCGGGGAGGGAGGCACCCAGGCAGGAGGAAGCGCTTCCCGTCGGCGGCCGCGGCCTTCACGACCGCACGGCTGGCGTGGCAGAGACAGCGGGCGTTCCTGTCTCCGTCACTGAACAAAAGCGCGGTATCATGGGCGAGGAAGCCGCCTTCAGCTCCCCGGTGATGGGGGATGAGGCCGCGCACCGCTCCCTGAAGCAATTGTATATCGCACCGCTGGGGTAGGCGTGTCAAAATTCGGAAAATGGGGGAAGTTGCCTGAAGGCGAAGTTGACGAGCGGCGGGCTTTACGCCCGCCGAGCTATCCCGCTCGTCAGGGAAAATCGCCACCATCGTGTCAGAATGGATAAACCGGGCGCCCCCTGCCTCTTTTTCCGTCCGGCGCGAATTTCGTCCTGTAATTCTCTTGGAATCGCGTGACCGATCCGTCACAATTGAAGGGAAGGACAAGTCGCGTCCGCCCCTTCTGGCCCGAACATCCAAGCGGATACGCTCCATGAAGAAGAAGAAAGCCGATGACGCCTTCCGGGACGATGACGACCTGGGGCTGGATGACGCGGAACCCGTGGACGCCGACGCGGAACCCGTGGACGTCGATGCGGCCGTGGATCCCGATGCGTCGGTGGATCCCGATGCGGTCGCGGACGACGACGCCATGATCCAGGGGCTCGCTTCGGACGCCGTCGATAAGCCGGCCCTCCCGGCTTCCGCGGACGAGGTGGTGGCAGCGGAACCCGAGGATGCGGGCCCGCCCGCCCGGACCTCGATGCTCACGCTCGTCCTGTGCTTCCTCAACGTGGCCGTCGTGCTCGCGTTCACCTTCCTCGCCGTCATGGACTTCGCCGCACGCCAGCGCTGGGCCTACCTCGTCTTCCGCTACGACCTGGCCGCGCAGGGCCTGCCCCTCCAGGAAGAGGAGAAGGGCGTCAGCGCCGCGCACGACGTGGCCCCGCGCATGACCCTCGACCCCGCCTGGCTCAAGGAAGCCTACGGGAAGCGCGGCGGTAAGGCGGTGAACGAGAAGTTCCGGGCCGCGGAGTACGAGCCGCAGCGCATCCGCCCGCAGGACCTCGACGACGACTTCCTCAAGGAGACCTTCAAGGCGCACGGCGGCGAGCCGGTGCCGACCCTCGAGAAGGAGATCGCCCGCCTCAAGGGCAAACTGCCGGGGCTGCTCGACGCCGCGGCGGCCGACGCCGGCAAGAAGGCGAAGACCGTGGGCGACAAGCAGGAACTCCTGCGCGCCCTGCTCTTCCCGCTGGCGACGACCACGAAGCAGGTGGACGCCAGCGACGACGCGGTCGCCGCCACGCCGAAGGGGAACCTCGACAGCCTGATTGCCGTCGCCTCGAAGCGGCGCATGCTGGCCGACATCCTCCACAGGATGGACGACTTCCGCCCCTACGACCCCAACGAGAAGTCCCTCGAAAAGGTGGTCGCCCTCGAACCGGCCAAGGGTGGGGAGGGCCTGACCCCCGAGCGCTTCGTCGTCAAGCAGGACCAGCTCGTCGATCTCCTCAACAAGCGCCTCGACGAGAGTGTCGCCGCCAAGGACTGGGCCGGCAACGAGCGCAGCGGCCTGGAGAAACGGCGGACGGTCGGCTTCCTCCTGTTCGCGCTCAGCCGCCTCAAGGGGGCCGACGGCAAGCCGCTCTACCCGCCGACCCGCGCGGAAGTGATCGTCGGTATCCGCGAACTGACGCAGGCCGCCGACACCCTTACGCTGGTCCTCGAGAAGACCGAGAACCGCCTCCTGGCGGCTATCCAGCGTGACCGCGGGCATGACTACGTCTACACGCCCGACTACCGCGTCACCGACCCGCAGCAATTCGCCGACAAGCTCCTGGCGCTGCTGGAGCGGATGGAGATCCCCGTGCCGGACAAGGACGGCTTCAAGAAGGCCGCCCGCCAGCACTTCGCCGACCTGCTCGGCAAGCTCTCGTCCGACGCCGCCCAGCCCGCGAACGCCAAGGTGCTGGCCGAGGTCAAGGCGCTGCTCGCGAAGGAGAAGATCGTCATCACCGAGGACAAGGAGAACGTCGGCTTCAAGGTGAAGGAGGCGAAGTTCGACCGCGAGGTGCTGCGCCTCGCCGACGACCGGGAACAGGGCTTCGTCGGCAAGCACCACGAGGTCATCGAGCGCATCCGCGACCTGGCCGCCCGCATCGAGGCGCAGAAGATTCGCCTCGACGAACTCAAGGGACAGGAAAAGGAGCTGAAACGGCAGTACGAAGAGCGCGCGACGCAGGAGAAGGAGACGCGCGCGAAGCTCATCGCCGCCCGCGAGCAGACGCTGAAGAAGGCGCAGGACCTCCACCGCCTGCAGGACGAGGTGTACCGGGCGCAGATCGAACTCGCCGGCGCGAGCGAGATGAACCGGCGTTACGAGCGCCACATCCGCCAGCTGGAGCTCACCAAGAAGGGGCGCAAGCGATGAAGATGAACCACCTGGGCAAGGCCCTCGTGTTGCTCAACCTGGCGATCAGCATCGTGCTGCTGGCCTGGGCGGCCATGCTCTTCTTGCAGCCGGTGGACTGGGGCTGGAAGGAGGCGCGCAAGGTCTGGAAGGAGCACTCCGAGGGCACGAAGGCGGCCAACGAGCGTATCGCCGCGAAGATCGACGAGCGCATCGCCGCCTACGCCAAGCTCGCGGACAATCGCTTCCGCGCGCTCGCCGGCGTCAACCAGGCGCAGAAGAGCCTGCAGGAGATGGAGACGGGCTTCGGCGAGAACCGCCGTTTCTACAACAAGGAACTGGCCCGGCTGCTCGCCTCGAAGGACGCCGCCATCGACGTCAAGGAAGTCAAGGTCGGCAAGGACGGTCAGGTCGAGTTGGTCAAGGCCCAACCCTGGGGCCTGCCCACCTTCACCGCGGCCTTGCCCGGGATCACCCAGTCCTACGCGGGTTACCTGGGCGACCTGGAGAAGAACCTCGCGGTCATGAAGGTGTACGGCGACAAGATCACTGACTGGGTGGCGAAGAAGGAAAAGCTCACCGTCAAGATGAACGGGATCTTCAAGGCGGACGGGACGAAGCAGGTGCCGGGCGAGTACGACCTCATCGAGGGCGAGGTCGTGGCGCAGAGGAAACTCAAGGACGAGCTGGCGTATTTGCAGCCGATCTGGGTCCGCGAGCTGTATAATGCACAGCTGTTGCGTGCCCGGCGGGAGGGGCTGGAGAAGAGGTTGATCGAGTTGGGGGAATCGCCGTCGGACGCCCTGCGGCAGTGAACTGCGGTTGACAGGGACAGGTCTCGGCGGCATAATCCTCACCCTCACGTCTCGAATCGAAACCGACGCAGTTCGCGCGATCCGGACGAAGTTCCGCGGAGCGGGCAGGGGGTTCGTTATCCCGTTCCGCCGACAGGAGCGTTCCGGACGAGGGGGCGACCATGAACACGGTTGGCAAGATCCTTGTTGTCCTCAACCTGCTGTTCGCGGTGGGTTTCTGCGGTATCGTGGTAGTCTATCGGTTTAATCGCGAGGAGTGGCGCGAGCTTGCCGAGTCCCGCAAGCAGATCTCCATCGTCTACGCGGCCAGCGCGAACGCGGCCCACCAGCAGGCGAAGAACCTCCGCGAGCAGAATAAGAAGCTGTCGGCCCAGTTCGAGCAATTCATGATCAACTCGAAGTCGGGAGAGGGCGATCTGGCGAAGCAGGTTGAGGATCTCCGGAAGCAGGTCCGCGACCAGGCCGAGATTGCGAAGCTGGAGATCCTCAACCGCGAGAAGGCCGTGGAGGAGGGGAAGCGCCTGCAGAAGGAGGTGGCCCTGCTGGCGAAGG
>JBBRPS010000275.1:0-11798 GCA_038227745.1 Gemmatales bacterium
GGAGAACCGCGTTCGGCGAGCGCGGTTCTCCGAACCGCGGCTAAACGAGGTGCCTTTCTCCGCGCTGGACTCAGTAAGAGACACGGTCGCGGCCGCGGATTACTTCAGCTGGGGGACGAGTTTGTCGAGCCCCTTCTTCAAGTTCGCCAGGGTGCGCGGGTCGTTGTGCAAGGCCCGCAGCTGCGCGACGATGTCCGGACGGCGGGCGAGGCGCTTGACGCCGACGCGCGACAGCGCGTCCACCGCCATGATGGGGCCGTCGTCCGCGCCGCGTTCTTCCGCCTGTGTCCCCTTTCGAGATAGGCCGGCGTATATCTTGATTTCCGGATCTTTGAGAAACTCCAAAAGGACGTCGAGAGCCCTCTCGGGCGTGGCGGCCACCTGGAACACGCCGAGGATGTAAGCGATGTCATACCGCAGCATCTTGTTGTCCTTCGTCCGCGGCTCGTCGAGGATCGGCAGCAGGGCCTTGAACACCGGGTCGCGATCCTCCGACTTGATCAGGTAAACGCGGATCGGCCACATCGCGCGCTCGCGGACAAAGGGCGCCTCCCTACGGTCCCCGATGATGCGCAGCACCGTGGGCATGCCGTCCCTCAGCGGCGGCAGGAGGTTCTCGCGGCAGATGCGCGAGATGGCAACCGCAGCCTGGGCGCGGATATTTGGGTTCTCTTCCTTGTCGGCGAGCATCGCGAGCAGGTCGGGCACGGCTGGCTCTGTCGTTGCGAGAAATCCGATGAAGCCCATCACGGCGTTCAGTCGCAAGTCCTTGTCGGGAGACTTGAGGGCCTTGCGTAGTTCGGAGACCGCCTCGGCAGCGACCGGACCAAGTCTGTTGAAGGCAAGCGCCGCTTGACGCTTGAGGTAGATGTTGCCATTTGTGAGCGCGTCGAGCAACACCGGGATCGCGGGAGCCGATTCCTTACCGCCGATGGTCGCCAGGGCAAAAGCGGCGCTGCGGCGGACCAGAATTTCCTTGTCGTTCTTGACGCGCTCACGCAGCGCCGCGACGAGTTCGGGGGTCCCCCCGGCCTCGCCGCAGATCTCGCCGATCGAGAACGCGGCCGCTTCGCGCAGCCGATCGTCAGGGTCTTGAAGGCTCGTCAGCAGGTGGCGCAGAGCGCCGGTCGCCGCCTCACCGATCTTGCCCACCGCGAATGCGGCGGCCCGGCGTTCGGGGACGGTCTTGTCAGGCGCGAGGTCTTGCATCCACCGCAACAGTGGGATAGCCAACGGGCTTCCGTCCACGATCAGGCGGGTAAGGGCCGAGGCCGCAGCCTGCCCACCTCGGGCGCCGGATCCCTCAGCGCCGCGTGGAGGGCCTGGTAAGCGGCCTTCGCTTTCTCCCCCAGGGACGCGCCGGCAACGCGCCCGAGGCACCTGGCGGCCGCGCACCGGGCGACGGGTCTCGCTCCTGTCCACAAGGTGTTGGCCAGTTCGGGCACGGCGGTCGGACCGTGCGAGGCCAGGGCCTCCACGGCAGCGTCGCGGGTGTCGGCGTCGTCGTCGTCGAGCAACCGCGTCAGGCCGGCCATCCCCTCCGCACCGAAATCTGCGAGGGCGGCCTTCGCCTGGCGGACAACGTCCCGCTGCGCCCACCAGCGCCCCCCGAAGGCACCGCCGCGGCGCTGGAGGAGTTGGCCCAGGGTGACGAGCGCTCGCGGCCACCGGGCCACGCGCCACAGGGCCGCGGCCGCCTCCACCCGCACCGACAGTGCTGTGTCCTCGAGCAGCGGCGTGAGTGCGGGCGCCGCCGCCTTCGCCTCGGGACCGAGTCGGCCGAGCAGCCGGGCCGCCGTGCCGCGCACATCGGGGTTGTCCTCTTTCAGCGCTCCGACGAGGGTCGGGGTGGCGGCGGTGCCCGCCTCTCTCAGCACGGTTGCAGCTCCCTCGCGCGCCTGGGGGTCGGCGTCCTGTAGCGCCTTCCCCCAGTGGACCAGCGTTTTCCCTCGGTATAACCTCTCGGCGGAGGGTAACTTGACGGACGGTTGCCGCCCCTGCTGAATCTCGGGCGGCCCCTGTCCTCCTGAGGAGGGCGGCGTGCCGGGCGACTCCCGCCACCAGGCGAACCAGGCCGCCGTTGTCCCGCCCGCGAGCACGAGGGCAAGGACGATGGCCGCGGTCCGTCCGCTGCTGACAATAGGTTCGTCAGTAAAGCCGAACTCGCCAGGCTTCGCGCGGTGGTGGTTCAAGGGACGATCGAGCTCTGGGACCCTGAGCAGGTCTACGATGCTCTCCGGCAAGGCCCGAAAAGGCTTGCCAAACAGGCGGCCGACGTGCGGGCGGCCATGCGGCGCAGCAGTGAAATCCTGGTCGAAGGGCAGATCCCGGACGGCGTCCTGGAACGGGTCAATTAGCCGGGAGGGGAGTACGATGGAAGCGAAAGTGGAATCGAGCCTTGTTGCGTCGGGGAACACCTCCAATCCCAGTCTCATCGTATTGCGGAAGAAAGGATACGAGTTGTGGCTCGAGAAGGGCGACAACGGGTCGCTGTGGTGTGCCCGGAAAGGAGGGCAAAACTTCCTGGCCTACTCCGGCCCCGAACTGCTCGGGCTCGTCGCCCTCTGGGAAGAGCTTGGACCGGCCTGGAACCAGCAACAGCCTGGCATTTACAGCGAGTTGCTCGACAAGGTGGAGGACTGAACTATCCCTTCGCCAGCGCCTTCGCGAGCGCCGGCCGCAGCACCTCGGCCTGCTTCGGGTCCACCATGCAGACGTACTCCACGCGCCCGCGCAGGTACGCCGCGAAGTTCGGCCGGCCCGCGCGATTCTGCGCCTCCAGGCCGTCGCGGGCCGCGTTGTGCAGGATCGCCCGCAGCAGCCGCACCTCCTTGCGCGACACCTTCGGCCGCGCGTTCACCGTCACGCCCGTCACCTCCTGCCGGTTCGCCCGCCGCATCACGCGCGTCTTGCGCGGGTGCTCCGTGAAGCCCTCTGCCTGCACGATCGAGCGCACGCTCCGCAGCAGCCGCCCCACCGCCCGGCCGTTGTCGCCGGAGAACGTCAGGTCGTCCGCGTAGCGCGTGTAGGCGTAGCCGTGCCGCGCCGCCAAAGCGCTCAGGCGGCGGTCGAGGCGCCGGCACAGGGCGTTCGTCAGCGCCGGGCTGGTACACGCCCCCTGCGGCAGCACGCGCTGGCCTAGCGCCACGTAGTACACCTTGCCGTCCACCTCCGCCTGGACGCGCGGCGGCTCGGTGCAGAGGAGAGCCAGCACGGTCGCGACGTGCTCGCTGTAGCCCAGTGCCTGGAACAGGCCCTTGACGCGGCGGAAGGTGACGCTCGGGAAGAACTCTTTCACGTCGAGGTTGACCACCACCGCCTTGGCGGCGTGCGGCGTTGCGTTGCTGACGATCGACCGGCCCGGCACGAAGCCGTGCGCCTGCGGCTCGACCTCCAGCCGCGCCAGGATGCTGTCCAGCACCCAGCGCTGCGCCCGCGCCAGCGCCGCCTTCGGCGCCGAGATGCAGCGCACGCCGCCGGTCTTCTTGGAGATCTCGAAGCGGTGGTAGTGGACGACCGTGGCGCCGCGGCGGTGGTAGGTCAGCCAGCGCAGGCTGCTCAGCGTGATGCCCATCTGGGCGGCGAGGTCCTGGCTGCTGTGGATGACGGGCAGGCCGCGGTTGGTCAGGGCGAGGACGGCGGCGGTGGTGTTCTGCAGGCCGCCGCTGTAGCCGGCGCCGACGTGGACGACATTCTCTTTGCGGAAGGCGTCGTAGGCCTCGCGGCGCTGCTGCTGCTCCTGGGCGTGCTTGGCCTTGTTGGCGGCGCGGCGTTTCTTGCTCTCCTCCCAGCGGCGCTTGCGCTCCTCGGCGAGGGCCTTGTCGGGGTTCTTGACGAGCGAGGCGGTCTTGCGCAGCTCGGCGATCTCGGCCTCCAGGCGCTTGCGCTCGGCGGCCTCCTGAGGCGGCTCCTCGGGGAGCACCTGCCGCTCCGCCCAGAAGCCGTGCAGGCGCATCCGCTCCATGAGCATCTTCTCGTCCGTCCCCTGGACGATCTCGCGGTAGAGTTTCGCCTTGTCGCTTTCTGCCATGACGCGGCTCGTCTTCCGAAGGAATCAGGGAGGAGTTATGCGATCTGGGCTTCGACGTAGGTGCATTGCGTCGTCGGTTCGGGCACCGGCAAGCCATCCTCGCGCAGGCCGTCGATATGCAACGCGATGGCCTCGCGGATGAGTTGCTGCGCCTCTTCTGGGGAGTCGCCGACCGCGACGCAGCCCGGCAGGTCGGGGACGTAGGCCCCGAAGCTGTCTTTCCCTTTTTCGATGAGGACGGCGTATTGCATTGGTACTCGGGACAATGGCGTGATCCCCTCGGCGAGGGAGAGTCGGCAGGCTTTACGAACATCCTGCGGACGTGCTCGGTCCACTGAAGCGGCCCGCAAATGTACACGGGCCGCGGGGCCCGGCGGGCCCTACCCAGCGGCGGCCCGTGTACATTTGCGGGCCGCGGGGTGACGACCGATCGCGTGACGATTGGGAGGCACGGAAGCCGGCACGGCGTAACACCGTACAGATGGCTAAAGCACTCCGCCGCCCTCCCCCTCGCCGAGAGGATCACCTCCTTCGCGAAAACCTCAACGCTGCTTCCGCCGAGTACCGGACCGCCCGGCCCCTCCTTGGATTTTCCTCGTCGGCCATGGCCGCGGTATCCTGTCAGTCGTTTAGCCGCGGTTCGCAGAACCGCGCTGGGTGGGTGTCGGCCAGCGCGGTTCTGCGAACCGCGGCTAAACGGAGTGAGGGAATGATCCACCCGGCGAGAGGGAGGCGGCGGCGATTACGAACATCCTGCGGACGCGGCCGATCCACTGAAGCGGCCAGGGCACCGTCAGTGTCCGCGGGGCCCGGCGGGCCCTACCCAGCGGCGGACACTGACGGTGCCCTGGCCGCGGGGTGACGAACGGTCGCGTGACGAATGTCGGACACGGAAGCCGGCACGGCGTAACACCGTACAGATGGCTAAGCGCTCCGCCGCTCCCCCTCGCCGGGAGGATCAACCCCCTTCCTGATCTTCATTCTCCAGTCGGCTCATGTGGGCCAGGCGCAGCGCCAGGATATGCTCGCACGGCCCCCTGGTCAACTTGTGCTTCTGGTAATGCCCACAGGTACACGACGCCTCGATGATCTTGCCCTCGTGATCGACGTGCATCAGCGGCCGCACGCGTGCCCCGTCGCCCCCCTTGGCGCTGCCGGTCAGCTTGTACCCCGTCGAGACCGGCCGCCGCGCCGTGAGGAAGACATTGCCGCTCTCGAAGATCGCCAGGGCCGCCTTCTCCTCGGGGCTCTTGGCCTGGGCGACGGGACTGACGGCCGCGGCCGCCTCCTTGACCGTGAACGGCTCGGGGAACAGGTCGCGGTGCCGGTAGACGCCGCCCGCCAGGTCGAACATGGCCCTCCCGATCTGGCACAGGTACGACAGCGCACTGCGGCTCTTCTCCACGCCCAGGCCCGTCTGCGTCGCCACCGCCCCGTCCGTGGCGTGGTGGACCTTCTTCAGCACCTCGTAGGTCCGCGTCAGGTCGGCGGCGCCGACGAGCAGCCGCCGCGTCAGCAGGTCGAACTTCTGCGCGCCGCCCGTCCAGTCGTTATCGGTCCAGCCCGACAGCGCCAGCGTGAACGTCAGCGGTCCCAGGTCGAGGACGTAGACGCTCGGCAGGCCGTGGCCGGCGAGGAAGACGTCGATGCGCTTGCACACCGGCAGCAGCCGCCCCAGGGTCTGCAAGCGGTCGCGGCCCCAGGTCCGCAGCGTCAGCGGCTTGCTGCCCTCGTAGACCGCCCCCGGCGTCATCTCCAGCGACAGCGGCGGTCCCCCGTCCAGCGGGGCCGCCGGCGTCAGCTCGATGACGTGCTCCCACGGCTCCAGCACGGCGCGGACGCGCTGGCCCGGCACCAGCTCGTAGCGCAGCGCCCGCGGCGACTTGCGGACCTTGCGGCGGCGCAGATAGCGGCAGATGTTGAACAGGTCCACCGGCGCCATGTGGAAGCGCGTCAGGCCCAGCGACATCGTGCTGTGGACCTGCAAAAAGCCCATCACCCAGCTGTCCGGCAGGTCGATCTTCTTCTCCTTGTGGCCGTCGCCGCCGTCCGTCGCCACCGTGAAGCCCGACGGCTCGACGTCGAAGCGCGTGCGGCGGTACGTCCGCATCCGCTCCAATTCGTTGTGCAGCTTGGCGCTGAAGTCGATGTTCGTCGTGCCGCACTGGAAGTCCTTGACGCTGTCGAACAGGTCATACTTCGCCGCCAACCGGGCGTAGGTGCTCTCGTCGCGCGAGAACGCCTCGAACGACACCTCGTCGTCGTGGACCGTGACGACCGGGTCGAACAGGTACTGCCGCTCGTAGGCGCTCTCGTAGACGTAGTTGAAATAGTCCGTCCGCGCCCGGTAGAACGGCCGCAGCCGGTCGGTGCGGGCCGCGTTCAGCTCGGCCAGCCGCGCCTCGAGTTGATCCATCTTCGCGCGGGCCTTGAGGCTCTTGACGCCGAGGCCGGCGAGGAACTTGCGGTCCTGCTCCTCCAGCCAGGCGCGGAACTCGAGGCGGTCGCGCGGCCGATACTTGTAATCGCTGACGACGACGTGATAGAGGGCGGCCAGGGCCTCGCGGAACAGCACCGGCTCGCGCAGCTCGCCGCGGAAGTAGGTCGGCTCGCGCAGGTGGTTGGTGGCGAACATCACGCGGGCATCGCGCAGGCCGTTGACGATGGCGCTGCGGCCGGCGTACTCCATCTGCACGATCACGTCGCACCTCCCGTCAGCGTGACCGTCGAGGCCACCTCGGGGTACGCCAGGCGCAGGCGCACCAGCGACTCCAGGGCGTTCTCGAAGTCCGCCCGGCCCTGCACGCGGACCATGTCGCCGAGGATCGCGGCCACCACCGCGGCCTGCTTCGGATCTTCGAGGCCGCGGGCCGTCAGGAACTCGACCACGCCGCGCTTCACCTTGCGCTGCGGCCACAGATCGAACAGCGCCGCGCGGCAGAAATCCTTGAGCTTCGCCAGCGGGCCGTCTCCCGCCGGCAGGTGGTTGACGACCAGCTCCAGGGCGAAGCGGCGCATCCCCGGGTGCGGGTGCTGCACCAGGCGGTACACCAACTCCTCGACGGGCAGCACGCCGAGGTGCTTCACGGCCAGCTCGCGGCCGACCTCCTGCACGTCCGTGCGGTTCGAGTCGAGCAACCCCATGATGCCGTCGAGGCCGAGCGCCGCCGCATCGATCTGACGCAGGAGGTCGAACGCGGCCGAGCGCGTGTCGTCCCAGTCGCTCTCGACCAGCATGAACAGCACGGAGGGGTCCGCCCGCAAGGCGTCCTGCGCCGACCAGAGCAGGGCGTGGGCGGCGGCACGGACGGCGGCGACGTCGTGCTGGGCGAGTGCGGTCAGGCGCTCCAGGCCCAGCTCGCGCACCGCCTCGGGCCGCGACGCCAGGAGGTAGCCGGCGAGGGCCAAGGCGCTGGGCGAGCCGCGCGCCACCCAGTCGGCGAGCTGCGGGACGGTGAGCAGCGCCTGCAGTTCCGCGGTCAGCGACTCGCGCACGACCTGTGCCAGGGTGTCGTGGATGCCCGGCGCCGCCTCCGGCTGCTGCAGCGCGGCGAGGACGAGTGGGGCGAGCTGCCGCCGCAGCTCCGGCTCGCGCCCCAGCTTGCCGCGCGTCATCTCGACCACGAGGGCGCGCGTCTCCGGGTGCTTCGAGGTCAGCAACGCGAGGATGCGGACCGGGTCGGCCGCCCACAGGGCCGCGGTCAGCCGCAGCCAGCGCTCGCCGACCTGACGGGCCATCGGCCGCTCGTCGGCGAGCAGCTCGTCGAGGAGCGGCCAGTCGGGTTTGGCCGGGTCGAAGCGGCGTTCCATCTCCGCCAGGGCCAGTTCGACCGTCGGCTCATACGGCGCCCGCAGCATGGCCACCAGTTCGGCGGGGGTCGCGCCCTGGATCAGGTTCGTATGCGTCGTCTTCAGCGCCCGGACGGCGAACACGTGGGCCGCGGCAAGGCGGGCGGCGCTCAGGACACGCAGGTAAGCGCGCGGCTGGTCATCCCACAGTTCGGGGAAGGCCTCTTCGCGCACGTTCGCGGCGACCTTGGCCTTGTTGGCCCCGAAGTACATCCGGCGGGCGGCGAAGCGGAAGCGCTTGCTGCCGCCGAGCAGGATGCGGTGCAGCAGGTAGCGATACCCGAAACCGGTGCCGAGGCTGCACTGCGCCGGCACGTCCTCGGCGCGGTAATGGATGACGATTTCGGCGGCGGCGTGGGCGTACTCCTCGGGCAGCCAGCACGCCAGGGTGCGCAGGTAGCGCCAGCTCAGGCGGCGGAGGAAGTCCTGGGTGTTGCGGCCGAAGATGCGCGTGCTGCGCTGCTGGCCATCGTGGCCCGACTTCACCGTGGCGACGGTGCCCTTCGTGGTGCGGCCGCGCATCTCGATGGCGTAGGCCAGCCAGCCGAACGTCTCATGGTCGTGCCGCAACAGGGAGCGCTTGAAGACGCTCTTGACGTAGCGCCACAAGTGGATGCGGTCGAACGGCACCTTGCGCAGGATTTCGCGCGTCGCCGCCACGGTCAGCGGCGTCGCCAGCTCATAGAGGGTGTCGAACGCCAGGCCCTGGTGCTGCACTTCGAGGGCGAAGACGTCCTGCACCAGCGCAGCGGGGTTGGGGGCCTTCGACTCCAGCCGCTCGCGCACGGGCGCCGGCAGCCGTTCCAGGGCTCGCTGCCTGGCCTCGTTGAGGCCCTGCTGGTCGCCGAGGTTCCGGAGCGCCTCGACGCCGGAGCGCCGCCGCGACAGGAGCTGGCGCGCCGCCTGCTGGCGCACTGCGGGGATGGCGCGCGGGTCGCCGATGGCGCCGAGGGCATCGACCACGGCGCACGTCTCATCGATGGCCCCGGACAGCACGGCCAGCAGCTTTTCCACGGCCTCGCGGTTGCGCCTCCAGCCCAGGCGGGCGGCGGCGTGGGCGCGGACCGCGGGCTGTGTGTCCTCCAGGTCGCTCAACAGGGCGTGCAGTCCGGCGGGCCAGAAGCCCTCCCGGCGCAGTTCGCGCACCGCGTCGTCAAACTGCGCCGGAACCTGCTCGCCCCTGTAGGGGCCGAGCGTGGCTCGGTGGCGCAACGCGGCCGCACTCGGCCCTCGGCAGATCTGGATGAGGAAGAAGTCCGGGTCTGTGGCCTGTTCAACCGCGACCTCGGCGACGCGGTCCGGCCCGTCCGGGTTGTAAAAGCGTGCGGTTGGCAGCATCGCAACCCCCTCACTCCGTGTCGTCGAAATCGATGTCCTGCTTCTTGGTCGCGGGCGGCGCGGCAGTGCCGTTGCCATCCTTGGCGGGGGCGCCCTTCTTCTTCGGCTTGGCGGCCGGTGACGGCTCGATCTCACCGAGCTGCTCCGCCAGCGCGGAGCGGAGGGCTGGGTAGTCGGTGAAGACGCGGTCGCGGAACAGATTGTAGCCCGTCCACATCAGGTCGGCGCAGATCTCGACCGGCACCCTGCCCGTGTTGGCGCCGAGTCCCGGCATGGCGACCGAGCGGATGCTGCCGGGGTCGCGCGCGTTCTGCATGTGGACGGCCTGAAACGCGGCGGCGCACGCCAGCGCCACGTTCAGTGTGTCGCTGATGTCCTCCGACGAGGTGTGCATGGTCGGCGTCGAGATGAGGTAGCGCGGCACGGCGGCGCCGGTCGGCACACAGGTGGCGTGGCCGACGGGCAGGAAACCGCCGTGGACGCGGGCGATCTCCTGCTGGACGCGGCTTTCGATCTTCGGGCCGAGGAAGCCCTTGATGATCGCGTCGAGGCCGCCGTCCATGCTGCCCTTGGAGTTGGTCGGCGACACCCAGGCGTCCACGTCCTGTTGCAGCATCGAGCCGTGGGCGACCTCGACCTCGGGGTTCTCCTCGAACGTGGACCGCCACGCCTCGACCATCCGCGGGTTGACGTCCACGAGGACCACTTTCACGAGCATGGCCGGACTCCTGTGCCAATGACCATCTCGTTTAGCCGCGTTTCGCAGAAACGCGTTTCTGCGAAACGCGGCTAAACGCAGAAGATTTCACGCCACCACCTCGACGAGATACTCCAGGCGCTGCTGCTGCGTCGTGTAGACGACGTATTCGTCGTCCTCGAACTCCGAAGGCTTGCCCGGCCGGTTGCGCACGCCGTGACAGCTGTCGTAGCCGGCCGGCGGCGCGTTCAGGCCGTAGGTGATCTTGGTGTAGTCCTTCATCTTGCCCAGGGCCACCCGCGCCAGCGCGATCAGCCGCGTCTTGCGCCGCCCCGGCGTCGTGTAGAACACGCTCGTGCAGGAGGTGTCGCCGAAGTAGATACCGTGCCCCAGCCAGCCCGCGTCGGTCCGGTGTACGCCCATGCTCACGACGATCTTCGGCAGCAGGATGCCGCGCGACAGGATGCCCACCCAGTTCTGGATGCGCGAGCCGTGGAACAGCAGCCGCTGGTCGCTGATGCCTTCGCGGAACTCCCCCCACTCTGTATCGCGCTTCAGAGTAAAGACGTTCTTGACCTTGATGGTCTTCGTCTTGACCTGGCTCTTGAGGACGTGGTCGGCGATCTCGCGGTACGCCGAACTGTCGTGATCCAGCCAATCGAGCTGGCACTTGAGCGCCTCGTACTCCTTGTCCGCCCTGGCGTCGAAGAGGACGCTGCCCCCCTCGCCATTGACCTGCAGCATGTCCTTCATCAGCTGCAGGGTGGACTGCTTCTGCTCGAACGCGGCCAGGTTGTCGATGACGGCGCCGGCGACCGCGTCGCGCGTTCTGCCGATGCGGTGCGGGATGGCCGTGTAGAAGTCGCCCGTCAGTCGCTCCAGCTCCGACTTGCAGTTGCGCGGCTTCTTCTGGAAGATATTGTACATATCGGAGAGGATATCCTCGCCCTTCTCGATCTGGCCGACGGTGAGGACGCCGAGCGGTGTCTCGATGCCGTGGGCGGTGATCTTGGCGGCGACGGTGCTGGTCAGGGCGTTGGTGGCCTCGTCGTAGATGTAGCGGACCAGCTCCTGCACGCCCTGCGCGAGCGGGCTGGCCTTCGGCGCTTCGGTCTCGGTCTTCGGCCCCTGGATGCGCTCCAGCGTTTTGGCGTCCACCGCGCCGGTGCTGGTGCCGCGCGCCTTTTGCGAGCCGATCTTGCTCGACGCCAGCGACAGCTCCTTGTAGCCCTTGCGCGGCGAGGTCTTCTCGCGGTAGATGGACTGGTAGTTGACCTCGGCCTCGGCGGCGCTGTCGAAGAAGCGCGCCTCCTTCTGGCCGGCCTCCGGGTTGGTCTCCAGGTCGTCGGTGCGGCCGTAGTGCGTGAAGACGCGGTAGTACGTCCGCCCCTTCTCCTGCGACTGGTGCAGCTCGATGGCGTAGTACTTGTTGTGGTTGCTCTTGATGTCCGTGACCTGGAGCACGGCCTTCTTGACGATGTCGAAGTCGTCGGGGAAATAGGGCGCCCCCGCCTGCCCGTCCTTCCACGCCTTCACCGCGGCCATGATGGTGGACCTCACAGAGGGTGAATAGATGCCCCGTTTATAGCAGCGGTTCGCAGAACCGCATGCGGCCCGTCTCGACGCACGCGGTTCGGCGAACCGCGGCTAAACGGCGAAGTTCGTCTCGGATCGCCGTCAGGTGACTGATGAGGAATGACTTTAGCAGACGGGATCCGCGCCAGCAAGCGCGGTAGGGGAGGAACAGGGTTGAGGAACCGCCGTGGCAGGCGCCGGGCAGCGCAGCTGCGCGGGCGCCTCGGCACTGCCCGGCGCGCAATCCGGACGCCCCCGCCCTGCGGCGGCCTCTGCGGAACATCTGTGGAAGACGCTGCGTCACCCGGA
>JBBRPS010000276.1:0-11770 GCA_038227745.1 Gemmatales bacterium
AAACCTGCACTGAATTCAGGAGAGCCGCGACAGCCCGTGTTGTCGCGCTTTCCGCATGAATTCTGCGGTTTCCGAAGAGTGACACCACACTGTCATCGCTACCGACTTGGATGCAAGTTTTCGTGCCAGAAACACTAGCGGTCGCCGCGCCGTGCGATGTCGGCAGCCGGCAGGCCAGCCGCGCCGCCGCGGGCGAGCGCCAGATGTGCTCCGGGGACACCCAGTCGGCCGACGTCCAGGACCTGCTACGAGGCCTCCAAACTGTGACGGCGGGCGCGGAGTGCTTGTTGACGCGGCGGCTGAGCGCCGCCGCGCCGGGTTCGGAAACCACCTGGTCACTTGAGGGAATTCAGTGCCCCCCCAAAGCCGTAACAAGCCGCCGCCGACGTTCGGCTGGAAGCAGGCGGCCGCGCTCTTCTTCTGGCTGGCCGTGCTGGGAGTCATGGTCGGCCTGCTGTTCGCGGACGCGGCAGCCGCCGCCCTGGATGTCGGCTACTGGTGGGCGGTGGCGGCGGCCGCCCTGGCGGTCGTGGTCGGCCTGCCCGTGGTCTTCGTGGCGGTGTTCGCCGCCCTCTTCCTGTGGCAACAGCGGCGGCTGCGCTCGGAGGCGTACGAGTTCGCGCGGGTGCGCAAGGTCGCGCGGTCCGAGGGGGCCGTGGTGCGCTTCGGCGGGGTGACCGCGTGGGTCGCCGAGCCGGACGACCACCCGCCGCTGCTGCGCCAGGCGCTGGAGGCGGCCCGCACGCGCTTCGCCACCCTGCTGCCGGGCTTCGGGACGGAGGGCACCGTCCCGCTGCGCGTCGTGTGCTTCGAGGCCAAACGAGACCTGGAGACCTACGGCCGCCGGCTGGGCCTGCCCCTGGAGTCCCTGGAAGGAGTGTACCTGCAGCGCCGGCCGCGGAGGATCCTCGCCGTCGCGGAAGTCGTGCCGCGCCGGCCCGTCGATCCCGCGCCCACGCTGCGCTCGCTGTTCGCCCACTCCGTGCTGGAGCAGGCCAAGGGCTTCCTGCTGCCCCCGTGGCTGGGCCAGGCCATAACCGACGTGATCGCCAGGACGGGTGACCGGGGCGAGCTGGGGCGCCTGAACCGCAAGGTGCTGGCGTCGCTGGCGCGGGCCGGCCCGCCGGACGAAGGTCGGTTGTTTCACGTCACCGGCTGGCAGCTGGTCGGCTGGCTGCGCCGGGGGCGCGCCTTCGAGGCCCACGCCGAGGTGGCTCGGTTTCTCGCCTTCGCCCGGTCGGTCGGCGAGTACCTGGCCGGCGGCCTGGCGACCGCCGACCGGCTGACGCGCTTTCGGGCCTTCGTTACAGAACTGGGCCGGTCCGACGCCCCGGAGCGCGTGTTCGAGCGGCACTTCGGTTATGGCTTCCGGCAGCTGCTGCAGGACTGGCGGGGGGCGGTGGAGGCGCTGGGCGTCGGCGATCGGGAGCCGCCGCCGGCGCACGTCCGCGACGCCCTGCTGAACCGCGTGATCCCGCTGCTGGACGACCCCGAGGCCGACCCGTGGGAGAAGACGCGGGCCATTCGCGAGATGGGCTCGGGCGGGCACCTCCTCGGCGCGGACGTCCTGATCCGCGTGCTGGAGGACGGCAAGGCGAGCCTGCGGTGCGAGGCGGCGGCGGCGCTGGAGGCGATTGCCGGTGTCGCCGCGGGCGAGGACGTCGGCCGCTGGTGGGCGTGGTGGGACGGTCTGCCGGTGACGGCGGTCCCCACGCACGACACGTCCGTCCGCGAGGCGCGCAAGCCGGGGCTGCCGTGATCCCGGTTGTCCCGCGGCGGCGCGGGTGAGTAGAACGTACGGCGGGCTATTGACCGGGAGGGGACCACGCCGAGACGTTTGTACCGGGTTGGCGGCGCTCTGGTTCGCGTCGGGGAGGAGCTGCGGATGACGGACTCTCTGCTGGGCCTGCGCCCCGGCGTGACCAAGGCGAACGCCAAGCGCATCAAGGCGGGGATGGCGCTGCGGGAAGTGGAGGTGTTGCTCGGGGGGCCGCCCCGTGCCTGGAACGCAACCATCCCCTCGGGCGGCCTGATGGTCGGGCCAAACCTGTTCCGCCCGTTTCCCCAGGACGGCTGGCACGGGGCGTGGATCGGAGACGAGGCGTTCGCCGTGGTCTACTTCGACCTTGACCGCAAAGTGAAGTCGGTTGAATTCTGCATCACGTCGCCTGCATCCGACCGGCCCCTCGACCGCCTCCGCAAGGCTTTCAACCCCTGACACCCCTGGAGGGCCTGGACATGCCGCGGACCGTCTTCCTGCTCGGGGTGGCGCTGTTTCTCATGGCGCTGGCGTTCCTCGCCACCGACGCCTTGCTCTGGCGCCCGGGGGTGACGGAGGCGAACGCCAGACGCATCCGGCCGGGGATGACTCTCGCGCAGGCCGAGGCGATCCTCGGGAGTGAGTCCCACGTTATCGTCCGTCGGCCGCGCGGGCCCGTGTTCTGGTTCGCCCTCCGCGGCGACGTCCGGGGGAGGTTCAGATGGTGTACGACTTCGAGCACGATCGCGTCATCCAGGCCCGGTTCCGGCCCGAGTGGGCCACCCAACTGCGCCCCAGCCCCTTTGACGGAGTCCGCAAAGCCCTCGCCCCCTGACCGCCCCGCACAGGACGGGTGGCGCCGCCCCGCTCGCTGAGGAAGCCCGGAGGCTTGGCGAGGGCCGGCGCTGCGGTCCCGCGCTGGTCTGACGCCTTCCCCAACCGCCAGAGGCCCTGACCGCCATCCTGTGGCTGACCGGCTTCACTTCGGCACCGGGTAAACCCTGAGCACCTCGTCGCCGTAGTGGTTGATGACCTTCACCGCGATCTTGCCCTTCTTCGGCGCGTCGAACGGCACGCTCCGCGCCGAGTAGAGCCGCGACCATTCCGCCTCGTCAATCTCGGCCCGCAGCGCCCGCTTCAGCTTCTCGTAGGGCTCCTGCCCGCCCAGGAAGTAGGCGTGGCGCACGAAAAAGCTCTCGCCGTTGTACTCCGTGTCCAGGAACCAGCAGGCGATGTCCTCCGGGCCGCTGGAGCGGATTTCCCCCGTCGTCGGGTCGAACACGTCCACGCCGCGGACCTCGACCACCAGCTTGCCGTCCTTCTGCTTCTCCAGACTCACGTCGGGCTCGCCGAACACCAGGAACAGGTTGCCGGCCCCGGTCTTCTTCAGCAGGTCGTCGCCCATCGCCAGGTCGGGGTTCATGCGCACGCACAGCACGCGCAGCCGGCCGAGCTGCTTCTCGATCACCAGGCTGTTTTCAGCGACGTGCGGGTAGAACGCGAAGCCGCACCCTGTCCTGCGTGCCGACAGCTGCCGGCGGCCTTGTAGAGACGCAAGGGGCACAGCCGCGCATCAGCCCCAGAAAGGCCCTCAGCGGCCCCACAGCCGCGTCCTGGCGAGCGGGGAGGTCCAATGGCCGCCACGGGCCGCCGTGGGCCGCCACGGCGACGCTGAGGTCCTGCGCGAGTGGGTCGCAGGGGCAGGCGACTGTTCTCAACAACAGCCGCCAGAGCCTCAGCCCGGACATTCACGACCTTTCGGCCAAAACCGAGCCGGCGGCTCAACCCTTCCGCCCCTTCTTCCCCGCCGGGGTCGGGCACCACCAGCCGGTGCTGCCGACGTTGTCCTTGACGCTCAGCCAGGCGTCAAGGGCACCTTCTCGTACGCGGCGTTGTCGCCTACTTTAACGGCCGTTAAGAATTCCCTTCCCGCCGCCCTCAAACCGCATCGGCGTATCGGCGATCCCCTCGTCTGGGCCGACCTCGCCGGGCCGCCAAGTGTCGTCTGAGCAGCCATTTTCCCCGTTCCCGACTCCACCGACGAGCGCCATCCAGTCCCTTCGCCTCTTCCTCTCCCACTCCATCCCACGACCGACCGCAGGAGTGGTGCGCAGTGAAGCTATTGTCCCAGACTCGCCCCACACCTGGGGTGGGGTCTTGAGGCGACCACGCAGGGGAAGATTGCCGGCCGGCTACTGGCATTCACGCCGGTGCCGCTGTGAACTCGTGCGTGATGCACCCGGCGCTGTTATCTCTCACGGCCGTGTCCTCAGCCTCCTGCGCGCCGCCCGCCTCTGCCAACCCACGGCCTGGTCAACGTCCCCGCTTGGGCCGCCGACACCGGGGCCGACCTCCTCTGGGACATCCCAGCCGAGAGCCTGAACGATGACCGCCTGGGCCGGGCCCTCAACGCCTTCTTCACCCAACGCCACTCCATCCTCACGACCGTCGCTGCCCAGGCCATCAGTCGGCAAGGTGCCACGACCAGCCCGGCGGCCTCACGGGGGAGCATGCCAATTCGCAACCCTGTCTGAATGAGGTGGCGGCCGGCAAATTGCGACTGCTCGTGTCTTGAGGGGTATTGCGTCAGCAGTCAACTCCGCGAGTTGCAGCGCCGGTGCCAGTGCCGCGAACCGTGCGTCGTCGTGGCCGGAGACGCGAAGGAGAAGGCGGCAGGGTTGCCGGCGACGGCCTTGAAGTTGCCTCGGTTGAAGGCGAGAATAGGGCCGCAGTCACGGTCGTGGCTGCGGTGGTTGTGGCAAGCTCCTGGGGAAAAGGGCGGATCAAGGAGCGCGTTCCTCTCATCCTGTCGCGCTCCACGGCCCGCATGGATTCCTCTGGGTGCCACACGAGGTTGCAAGATCATGATGCGTCTTTTCGATCTGACGGGTAGGGTCGCCATCGTCACCGGCGGCAACGGCGGCATTGGCCTGGGCATCGCCTGCGGGCTGGCCCAGGCCGGCGCCACGCTGGCGCTCATCGCCCGCAACGCCGCCAAGTCGCAGGAGGCCGCCCAGACCCTCACCCAGGAAACCGGCACCACTCCCCTGGTGCTGACTGCCGACGTCGCCCACCCCGACCAGGTGGCCGAGGCCACCGCAGCCGTGCGCGCGCGCCTGGGCCGTATCGACATCCTCTTCAACAACGCCGGCATCAGTGTGCGCAAGCCGCCGCAGGACCTGACCCCCGCGGAGTGGGACAGCGTCCTCGACGTCAACCTGACCGGCGCCTTCCTGATGGCGCGGGCGGTCTACCCGGCCCTGAAGGAGGCGGGGGGCGGCAAGATCATCAACATCGGCAGCATGACTTCGCTGTTCGGCGCCGGCTACGCCGTCCCCTACACGGCGAGCAAGGGCGGCATCGTCCAGCTCAGCCGCAGCCTGGCCGTGGCCTGGGCGGCCGACAACATCCAGGTCAACGCCCTCCTGCCCGGCTGGTTCGAGACCGCGTTGACCGACGCCGCCCGTGCCCAGGTGCCCGGCCTGTACGAGCGCGTGCTCGGGCGCATCCCGGCCGGCCGCTGGGCAAAACCCCAGGACATTGTCGGCACGGCCATCTGGCTGTCCAGCGCGGCCAGCGATTACGTCACCGGGGCCGCCATCGCCGTCGATGGGGGCTTCTCGTCGGCGTTGTGAGGCGGCCGTGGCCACGGCCCGGCCGATGAAGCGGTTCTGGAGAGCAAGCCATGACCCGATGGATACACTCGGCGTTCTTTCTGGCCGGTGTCGTGGGGGCGGGCAGCCTGGCGGGTGCTCAGCCGGATCAGCCGGCCAGCCCCAATACGGCCAGTCGTCCCGCGGTTGGCAAACAGGGAATGATCAGCTCCGCGCACCCGTTGGCGACTCAGGTCGGCCTGGAGATTCTGGAGGCGGGGGGCAACGCCTTTGATGCCGCGGTGGCCGTGGCGGCGACGCTGAACGTCGTCGAGCCGATGATGTCGGGCATGGGCGGTTTTGGCGTCACCCTCCTTTACGATGCCGAGAAGGGCACGACGCGCTGCCTCGATGCGAGCGGCCGCTGTCCCGCCGCGACCGATGCCGACGTCTTCCGCGCGCCGACGGCGAACTACCTGGAAAACCGCAAAGGGGCGAAAGCGGTCTCTACGCCGGGCAACGCCAATGCCTGGGAAACGCTCTCGAAGGGGTATGGCAAACTTCCCTGGTCGCGCGTGCTCGCCCCGGCGATCGCGCTGGCCGACGACGGTTTCGTCATCAGCGCCCACACCGCCAGGCATATCCAGAGCGAGTATCCCGCGTTTCCCGAACACTCCAGGAAGTTTTACGGCAAGGACGGCAAGCCGCTTCGGGCCGGCGACCGGCTGGTGCAGAAAGACCTGGCGAGATCGCTCCGGCTGCTGGCCGCCCAGGGCGCCGCGGCGCTCCACGGCGGCGAGTTGGGCGAGGCGATCGACAAGACGATGCGCGCGGCCGGCGGCTTCCTCCGGCTCGCAGATCTCAAGGCGAATCGCGCAGAATGGTGGGAGCCGGTCAGCATCGATTATCGCGGCTACATGGTGGTGGCGTCCCCGTTGCCGAACAATGCCTGGAACGGCCTGTACCGGCTGGGCATCATGAGCCGCTTCGACCTCGGCAAGCTGGGCCACAATAGCCCGGCCTACCTGCACACGTTCGCCGAGGCGACCAAGCTGGCGTACGCGACCCGCTTGCAACACGCGGGCGACCGCGACAACCGCCCGCCGCCGCTGGGCCGGCTGCTGTCGGAGAAGCACTGGGCGCTGGAAGCCGCCAAAATCAAGCCGGACAAGGCACTGCCGTTGCGGGCGTCTCCCCGGCCCACTCGGGAAGAGGAGCACACGACCCATTTCGTCGTCGCCGATGCGCGCGGCAACGTGGTCACCTCGACGCAGACGCTGGGGATGCTGTTCGGCAGCAAGGTGATGGCGCCGGGCACGGGCATCTGGCTCAACAACTCGATGCAGTATTGCACCTTCGAGCCGAAGGGCAATCCGCTGGACGCGATCGCCGGGCGGCGTAAGCTGGCCGGGTTCTGCCCAGTGCTCGTGCTGCGTGACGGCAAGCCGTGGATTGCCGTGGGCTCGCCCGGGGGCCACACCATCGTGCAGACGGTCCCGCAGATGGTCATGAACCTGATCGATTTCCGCATGGACGTGCAACAGGCGATTGCCGCCCCGCGGTTGAGCTTCGTCGAACCGGACGTCACTGCGGTCGATGAAGGCGTGCCGGACAGCGTGCGCAAGGAACTCACGAAGCTGGGCCACAACATACAGGTGCGGCGCCTGGGCAATGCCCACGGCCTGACCGTCGCGTACGACAAGCAGGGGCGTCCCGAGCGCTTCGCCGGCGGCGCCGACCCGCGCGGCGAGGGCAAGGCGATGGGGCGCTGAACAGATCGATCACCGCAATGATGGGGTGAAGAGTATCATGCGACGAATCCTGATTGCTTGCCTGCTCGTCGGCGCCGCGAGCGCGCCGCTGGCCGCTCGGGAGCCCAGGGCTACCCGAGTGCCGCGCTGGGACGCCCGCGGTCTCGGTCCGTTGCCGCGGATGGGCATCACCAGCCTCGATGTCTCCGACGACGGCAAGGAAATCGTCGTCGGCACGATCGCCGCGTTCGGCGACCCGAACGTCATTGTCCTTGCCGACGCCGGCAAGATCGCGCGGCAATACCAGGTCGGGCAACAGTGGATCGATCAGGTGGCCTTCGTGTCGGGCAGCAAGGATGTGCTCGCGACCTGCACCATGCCGGCGGGCAAGGCGGGGGACCGCGTCGAGGTCTTTCGGCTCTCAGGCGATCGGGTGATCGCCGAGAAGATCAAGCAGGAAGGGCCGTGGTTCTTCCACTATGGCGACCATTCCAATCACGCGACGATGCGGCTGGCGCGGTCCCTGGGTGCGACGGCACTGCTGGCAGGCAATCAACTCGCGTTCCACGGCGGGCGCGAACAGAAAGCGCTGCGGCGCTTCAACCTGAATGATGCCGATGCAGCCGTCGCGCTCGCCGTCAGCACGGACGGCTTTGCCGTCGTCGGCACGACGAGGCATCAAAGCTCGCCCGGCGATAACCTGCATTTGTTTCACCCCGAGCTGAAGAAACCGCTCTGGAGTCGGCCGGCCAACAAGGACGTGGAGACGCCGGCCACGCCGGAGAAGGGACAGTATGGCACGCCCACCCTGCCCCGTGGTGAGCGCGGCGAATTGCCGCAGTCCGACGAGAAGGTCTGGGCGCCCCTGGCCGTCGCGGTTACCGGAATCGCTCCCGGCTGGCGGCACATTGCAGTGGCGGATTACCAGGGCTGGCAGCGCTGGGTGCGCTCCTCCGCGACGATGAAGGACGACAACCAGGGGCTGCGCTTCGTACCCACCCGGCCGACGGTCACGATCTACGAGCAAGGCCCCAAGGGCGCCACGGTCGTGCGCCGTTTCGCCCCGACGGATTTCGCCGCCCCGTTCTGGTGCGACATGCACTTCGCGTTCGGCGGCCAAACGCTCTACGTCTGGCCGCGCCACTGGAAGAGCCGCGGCCTGGCCGGACAGCCCATCCTGCCGACCGATGAACGCGCCGACACGCTCTACGTCCTGGAAGTGTTCACCGGCAAGAAGCGGGCGCTGCAGTTTTCCGACGCGATTGCCGATGTCGCCTTCGGCCGGGACGGACACATCGCCGTGGCCTGCTGGGACGGCACGCTGAAAGTGTTCAAGGAGGCGGACAGGGACCGGCCAAGCGTCGCCGACCTCGGCGGACCGGCCCTCGTTCGCTTCACGTCCGACGGGAAAAAGCTCGTCGTGGCGAACACCCGCGGCGTGGTGTCTTGCCTCGATTTACAGGGCCAAAAACTCTGGACGATCGACCTGAACCAGTCCGCCCCCAGGGCTCTCAAGCCGTGGGTCGCCAACGCCCGCGCCACGCCGATCGTCCCCGGCGTCTGGCAGATCCCCGGCGGTCGGGTCGAGAGCGATCTCGGCGGCCAGCGCCTCATCGAAGCGCCCGATGGCTACATCCTCATCGAGGGCCACGCGGGCCTGTCGTTCGAGCGCGAATGGGCGGCGCTGGAAGCCGTCGGACTCGATCCCCGGAAAGTGAAGTACGTCCTCGCCACGCACGAGCACGGCGACCATGCCCCCGGCGCCTATCTCTGGCGCGTCGTCACCGGCGCGAAGTTCGTTTGCAGCCGGGAGATGGCGTACACGTTGCAGCACCACATCCCGGGCAACACCGGCTACGGCCTGCACCCGCCGGTGCCGACCGACATCGTCGTCACCCGGGACACCGATCTCGACCTCGCCGGCCTGCAAGTGCGCGCCGTGCGGATTCCGGGCCACACCTACGGCTCCATGGCCTGGCATTTCGCGAAGTCCGGCAAGCGCTTCGTCGCGTTCGGCGACCTCATCATGCCGCGCGGCGTCCTCGGCTATTCCGGCAGCGTCAACTTCAGCGGCCGCGACGTGCTGAGCAGCCTGAAGAAGCTGCACGATCTGAAAGTGGATTACGTGCTGCCGGGCCACGGCGCGGTCGAGGGGCCGGCGAATTATTTTCAGGCGGGCATTGATGTCGGCGACGCCGTCGGCTGGGGCTTGATCAAGCCGGCGCGGCCCGACCCGCGTTTCCGCATCACGCAGAAAAACGTCCTTGTCGTCGCCTGGGGCCAGCAAGCGACCAGCGCCGCGTTCGGCGACGTCAACGGCGACGGCAGGCCCGATGTCGTCATCGTCGCGCCCGACGGCGATGGCTCAGTCGTCAAGTTCTTCCTCAACCACGCCGGCAAGTTCAACGACCAGCCCGACCACGAGCTGCGTGTGCCGACGGTCAGTCAGCCGCACAAGATTCGCGTGACGATGACGAAGGACGGCCCGCATCTGCTTGTCGCGGGCAAGACGGCGGCGGTGCTCGTGCCGCAGGGGAAATTCCCGAACTTCCGCACCGTTGCCGTCAACGTGGCGGATGGCAATCACCTGCGTTTTCTCGACGATGGCGCATCGCTGGTTTCGCGCCGCTTCGGGGGCTTCTATGCCTTCGACAGCGTCAAACAAGAGTCGCCGGGGCGAAAATTTGTGCCGGAGATCGACGGGCCTTACGTCGATTTTCGCATGGTCGGCAACGATCTGCTCACGTCGTACGGCCAGCTCCATCGCCGCGGCAAGGACGGCACGTTTCCCAGGACTCCGACCGGGCAATTGCCGCTTGAGAAAGACTGGACGTTCCTCGCCGTTGGCGATTTCAACGGCGACGGTAAACCGGACGCGGCGTTTCTCAGCTACGGCATGGATAAATCGACCTCGGCACGTGTCTTTCATGGGCGCGGCCAGGCAGAACTGACCTTTGGAGAAAAGGAGGATGTGGTCCTGCCCTTGAGCGCCTTGCTGACGTCGGCCAAGAAAAAGCAGACATTCCCCCTCGTCCGCGACACGCCCGTGGTCGCCGACTGGAACGGTGATGGCATCGACGATCTTGTCGTCGCTCACGGGCAGTCGGATGAGGTACTCGTGTTCCTCGGCGGTAAGGGGGGCCTGAGCAGGGAGCGCGTGCAACGGATTTCGCTGGAATATCGCGTCCATTACGAGCACGGGGTCTACGTCGGCGATTTCAACGGCGACGGCAAAGCGGATCTGGCCGTATTCGGTTACACGAACACCGGCGTGGGAGCAGGCGGTCCGCCGGCTGTGTATCTCTGGCTGCAGTAGGCGCCAGCCGCCAGGTGGCGCGGGCGCGGAAAGCGGAGCGGAACCGCCGGCGGCGACGACCGTTCCGAGGAGACGCAGGCTGTCGGAGTCGGGCTTGCCGGAGGGCTGCGGCGTCTGCCAGACGGCCGAGCGCGACTGGAGGAGGCGGTCGAGGACATGGCGGCTGGGGCGCCAGGCGGTGTCGGGGGCGGGGCCGTGGGTGGAGGCGACCTCCCAGGCGCCACCGCTGCGGAGCAGCACGCGGCCGGTGTCGAGGCCGACGATCTTGACGAGGGCCCCGGCGGCGCGGTCAAGAAAGTCGGCAGCACCGACGGCGCTCTGGAGGACGCCGAGGGCGTGCGGCACGCCGATGAGCAGGCTGCGCATCTCGTCGGGCCGGAGCAGGGCCAGGGAGCGCGAACTGAGGGACAGATCGCCGTGGAGGCCAGGCCCGCGCGTCGGCTCATCAAGGGTGTGGATACCGTGCGCGTCGGCGGAGTCCGCGGGTTCGACCTCGATGGTGCGGCCGGGGAGTGCCAGGGCGAAAGGCGGCGTCAGGTCGGCGGCGGCACCGGGAGGGATGGGGCCGCCGGCGTCGGCACGGAGGAGGGCCTGGCTGTGGTTCTCTATGCGGACACGGCCGTCGGGGAGCGGAGAGAGGGTGAGGTGGCGGCGCGAGATGTTGTCCTTAGTCGTGCTGCGGCGCGAGGACAAGACGTGCTGGGCCGGCGGCGCCGGCGGGCAGGAATTGATAGGGCGGCGGCTCCCCGGCGCGCTGGTGTCCCAACTCAAGAGGGCCACCGAGAGGAGCGTTGTACACCGGTCCTTCGCCAGCGAAGATGCGGACGTGGCACGCCTCGGTCATCGCTGCTCCCACAGTGGCCGCTCCGCAAGGAGTTGCTCCAGATCAAAGACTTTCACCGTCTGGTCCTACGAGGCGCAGGCGAGGCCCTTGCCGTCGGGGCTGAACGCTACGGCGCTGACCCAGCCCATGTGACCTTTGAGGGAGAGAACTTACTGCCCCGTGGACGCGTCCCACACCCTCGCGGTCTGGTCATCCGAGACGCTGGCGAGGCCCTTGCCGTCGGGGCTGAACGCCACGGCGCTGACACCGTCCGTGTGACCCGTGAGGGAGAGGGCCTGCTGCCCCGTCTGCGCGTCCCAGACCTTCACCGTCTTGTCCCCCGAGGCGCTGGCCAGGCGTTTGCCGTCGGGGCTGTACGCCACGGCGCTGACAAAGGCCATGTGGCCCTTGAGGGTGAGGGCCTCTTGCCCCGTGGCCGCGTCCCACACCTTCACCTCGCCGGGCTTAAACAACTCCCCCGAGGCGCTGGCCTGGCGTTTGCCGTCGGGGCTGTACGCCGCGGCGGTG
>JBBRPS010000277.1:0-11768 GCA_038227745.1 Gemmatales bacterium
AGGCGAGCGGCGCTGGTGGGCTTGGGGTATGGTCTGGCCACCCCGGCCTATGTGTACGCGACCCTGAGTTACGGCCATCAAGCCGCCGCGTGCTTGCTCCTCGGCTCGTTCGCCCTGCTGAAGTCGGCGGGGCGGCTGGTCGCCGAATTGCCCGCCGACGCCGTGTTGCTGCTGACCGAAACGGACCTCGACTGGGAAGCCGTCCTGGAACACCTGCACGGCTGCACGCTGTTCGTGGTCGCCCAGGGGCGCGAGCTGACGCACGACCTCAAGCAGTACCCGCAGCTCGAGGTCCTGGACATCGACGCCGGCCCGACGCCGACGCAGGAGCTGATGAGCCTCGCGATCCTCGAGGCCGTCGCCGCGGAGAAACTGCGCGCCGGCGCCCACCTGGTCGCCCTGTACAACGGCATCGCCGGCGAGGACGGCCAGCCACAGCCCATCGACAGCCTGAGCGTCATCCACCTCGGCGAGCACCTGGAACGGCTCACCGCCCAGGACCTGCGCCGCCTCGACACCCAGGTGCCGCTGGAGACGCTGCGCGCCGTGGTGGACCTGGCGACGGAGATCGGCCGCGAGGGCCGCGAGGGCCACCCGGTCGGCACCATCCTGGTCGTCGGCGACACGCCCAAGGTCCTGAAGATGTGCCGGCCGATCAACTTCAACCCGTTCCGCGGCTACAGCCGGGCCGAGCGCGACGTCCGCGACCGCAAGGTGCGCGAGCAGATCAAGGAGCTGGCGCAGCTCGACGGGGCCATCATCATCCGTCGCGACGGCATCGCGGTCGCCGCCTGCATGCTCGTCGATACCCCGACCGAGGGGATCACGCTGAGCAAGGGCCTGGGTAGCCGGCACTGGACGGCGGCGGGCATCAGCCGCTCGACGAAGGCGCTCGCTGTGGTCGTGAGCCAGTCCACCGGGACGGTGCGGCTGTTCCAGAACGGCCAGCTCATGCTGCACATCGAGCCGATGGCCCGGCCGATGGTGTGGCAGAACTTCCGCCTCGACGTGAAGGACGACGACGGCGGCAGCGGTCCGCCCGTGGGCTGAGCGCCCGAGTAGAATCAGGGACCGTTTAGCCGCGAGCGGTGTGCCCGCTCCGCTGCGCGGAGCGCGCGCTCGCCCCCCGCGCAGCGGGATCTGGCTCACCGCTCGCGGCTAAACGATGAGGGAACTCGGAAGGAGCCGCCGTGGAATCACTCTTCGCCGGACGCACGTTCAGCGATTTCGGGCCGGACCACCTCCACCCCGCGCCGCAGCCGCCCCCTGTCCAGCTCGTTGAGGGGCCGGGCAACGCCCTCCTCCGCCGGCGCGTCCGCGAGCACGGCCCCCAACAACCCGGCGTCTACGGCATGGTGGACCGCCACGGCGACCTGATCTACGTCGGCAAGGCGAAGAGCCTGCGCACGCGCCTGCTGAGCTACTTCCGCCCGCGCAGCCGCGACCCCAAGGCCGGCCGCATCCTCGAGCACACGTCGGCCATCGCCTGGGAACTCTGTCCCAGCGAGTTCGCCGCCCTGCACCGCGAGCTGGAATTGATCCGCCGCTGGCGGCCGCGCTTCAACGTCCTCGGCCAACCCAACGGCTGGCGCTTCACCCACGTCTGCATCGGCCGCCGCCCCGCGCCGTACGTCTTCCTGGCCCTGCGGCCGCCGGCAAAGGTCATCGCCAGCTTCGGCCCCGTGACGAGCGGCCGCAGGGCGCGCGAGGCGGTCCGCCGCCTCAACGATGGCTTCCGCCTGCGCGACTGCTCGCAGGCCCAGGAAATGGTCTTCGCCGAGCAGGTCGAGCTGTTCCCCGTCGAGCGGACGCCGGGCTGCCTGCGCCACGAGATCGGCACCTGCCTGGGGCCGTGCGCCGCCGCCTGTTCGCGGACGGAATACGCCGTCCAGGTCGCCGCCGTGCGTGCCTTTCTGGCGGGAACGAACACGAAACTCCTCGACCGACTGCGGCGCGAGATGAACGACGCCGCCGCAGCGCTGCAGTACGAGCGGGCGGCGGCGGTGCGCGACCGGGTCGAGGTGCTGAACTGGTTGCACGAGCAACTGGAGGCGCTGCGCGAGGCGCGCAGCAAGGGCTCGTTCGTCTACCCGGTGGAGGGCCACGACGGCGCGACGATTTGGTACCTGATCGACGGCGGCCGAACGGTGGCGGCCGTGGCGGAGCCTGAAGATGCGGAGCAGCGGCTGCGCGTGCGCGATCTGCTGGAGGCGGTGTACCGGCAGGAGCGGCGCAAGGCGCGGACGGAGGGGCCGGAGAAGGTCGAGGGCGTGTTGCTCGTCGCGGGGTGGTTCAGCCGCTACCCCGAGGAACGGCAGCGCGTGCTGCGGCCGGACGAGGCGATTGCTCGCTGTCTCTGAGGCGGGGATCAATCGCCGGCAGGGGCAGCCGACTTCACTCCCAGTCCGCCCCCAGGGGGTTCCCGTCCTGCGGGTCGATGGCGTTGCGGTGGGTCTGCGGACTGACGCGGCGCGTGTCCACGAAGCGCACCGAACCGTCGGCCATCACGCAGCAGAAGCCGTTCCCCCACAGGCCCCCCAGCGGCGGCAGGCGCGTCGGCGTCACGTCCATGTCGGCGGGCTTCGTCCACGGCACCGCCTCGTCGGCCTCCGCGATCAGGATCGTGTTCGAGGTGCCGTCCGCGAACATCGGGAGCCGCGGGCCGACGCGGTCCTGCTCCACGAAGGGCGTGTTCGGGCCGGTGAAGAGCTGGTAGTGCGTCGTGGACGGCCCCGCTCCGCGCCCCTTGACCGGGGCGTAATACTGCGGCATGATCTGCAACAGCCGCACATTGTGCGGGCTGTCCCACGGCTCGTCTAACTTGAATTGCTGGTAGAGCGCCTGCTGCTCGATGAAGGGCAGGATCGCCACGCGCCAGCTCAGCAGGGGCCGGCCGTCCTGCTTCGAGTAGATCGCCGGCGTCGGGAAGTGCTGGTAGGCGCTGTGGTAGTTGTGCATCGCGAGGCCGAGCACCTTGAGGTTGTGGATCGAGTCCCGCTTCGCCCCCCGATCGCTCACGCCTTGATACAGCCACACGTACGGCAGGAGCGTGACGTTGCCGAGCACGCCGGTGATGAGGCCCGCGAGCGCGAACCCCATGCCGCTGACCCGCCCCGGGTTGCGCTTGATGCTCACCAGCGCCAGGATGCCGAGGAGGACCGCCGGGATCGCCAGCAGCACCGGCAGGAGGAAGGTCAATCCGCCGCAGATGAGGCTCGCCAGCGCCTTGCCGCTGAGTTCCGGCCCGGTCTCGCGGGCGCGGGGCCGCCGGCCGCCCTCTCGGCGTGGCGCCGGCGCGGCGGTGGGACCGGGCGCCGTCGGCAGCGTCGGCACCTCCTGGATGGCGTAGGCCTGCCCCGGCACGGCCAGACGGGTCCCGCAGCCCGGACAGGCGATTTCGAGGCCGGCGTGCTCCTCCCGCGCCTGGAGCAACTTGCCACAGCCGCAATGGAACTGGATCATGCCCACTCGCTCCGTTCTACTCACCGCAGGGAGATCGGACGCAAGCCCGAAGCGCAAGCGAGGGACGTCCCTCGCTTGCGCTTCGGGCTTGTATCAGGTTGTCCCGCATCGAGTATCAATTACGGTTCCCATAAGGCTGAATCTTCTCGTACATCAGCGCCACCAGCTTTTCCAGCACCTCCACGTACTCCGTCGCCGCGACCGCCCGCACCTGCTCCACCAGCCGCCGTTTGCGCTCGATCATCTCCACGAAGCGCTCCGCGCCGAAGCCGGTCATCGGGCCGCCGGCCCCCTGCAGCACCAGCAGTTCGTCGATCTCCTCGGGCGTCAGCTGCCGCGCCCGCTCCTGGTTCCGCTCGATCCACGCCAGCAGCTCCGGCTGCGTGGCCTTCTCGTACAGCAACTGCAGTGCCGCGTCGTTGCCGGCGGCGAACTGTCCGTTCAGCCGCGCCAGCAGCCGCTCCACCGGCAGATTGTACAGGTCGTTCACCGGCAGTCCCAGCGCCCGCGCACAGGCGCTCACCGTGGCGTTCCGCAGCTTGCGGTTGCCCTCGTTCATGATCGTGTGGACCGTCTGCCGGTTCAGGTTCGCGATACGCGCGAAGTCCTCCTGGTTCCAGCCGCGCTCCTTGATCAGGCGCGCGATCTTCGACGCCAGCAACTCGGGGCTGTTCGGCGGGTGCTCGGTCATAAAGAGCGATTTTAGGCCGCCGATGCGCGATTTGAAAGCCGCATGGCGCCGAATCAATCGAAAACCGGCACGAAAGACCTACAATCCCCCGCTGCACCCACTGCACAACAGGAGGGTAAGTAAGCCCAGGGGTTGCACCCCCTGGGCTTGAGCTTCCGCTTCAGCGCACCAGCACATCCGGCCGCATGAACTCGGCCCCCTGCACGCGGATGCGCTTGAGCGGCCAGCTCTCCGGCGCGGTGATCGCCCGCGGGCCGTCCTCCGAGATCAGGAACGTGTCGCAGCTCACCGCGGCGCCGCAACTGCTCCGCCACGTCACCGCCCAGCCGTTGTGGAACAACTCCTCCGTCTGCGGCGTCAGCAGCAGTTCCACGGGCTGATGGCCGGTGATGTGGCCCTGCGGCGCCAGCAGCCACTCGTGCTCGACGCCGCTGAGCTGATAGACGCGCCGCCCCGACGCCATGATCTGCCGCGGCACCGCGTCGGGCCAGCTGCTCGCGATGTACGTCGCCGTCACCTTGCAGGCGGTGTCGTGCTCCTTCCGCACCGCCGCATCGAGGGCGCCGAAGCAGACCGTACGGCTGGCAGTGGCGCACAGGCCGTACTTGCGCGCGGTCACCAGCAGCACGCAGTAACTGCGGATCGGCGTCGCCGTGAAGCCGAGGTGGCGGTACACCCGCGAGCGGCCGTCGGCCGCGACGTGGACCGCAACCGGCGTGACGCCGCGGTGCATCAGGCGGTGGCAGACCTGGCCGGCGATCTCGCGCTCCGTCTCGCCGACCGCCAGCGTCCGGCACGACGCCTCCAGGGCGTGGCTGACGATCTGCCCCAGCGCCCGGTAGCACGCATGCTCGTACGGCGTCAGGTTGCGGCGCAGCTTCGCCAGGCGGTCGGCGACCCCCTTGCAGCCGTTCAGCGGCAGGTCGCAGGCGATGTGCCGTCCCTGGCACAGGTCGGCCAGCAGCTGCGCCCGCCCCCAGTGCCACGGCCACTCCTTGAGCTGGAAGCCCAGGCCGTCCACCTCCTCATCGAAGAGGCGCTGCGAATCGACGCTGCTGGACAGGACCCAGCGGCCCTCCGGACTGAAGTACAGCGCCGGCATCTGGGCGTCGTCGCTGAGGCCGCGCGCCACGCCGCCCGCGGTCAGCGAGGAAAAATTCTCCGGCTCCAGGAGGAGCAGCCCCTCACACTTGACCTCCTCGAGCAGGGTCACGAGTTGAGCGTGCTTGCCGTCGATGTCGGCGCGGCGGTCGGACGGGGTCGTGAGGTTCACCTGCGGGGCCGCCGAGGAATTGGTTATCACAGTGGCGTTCATCAATGCCTCTCACAGCCCTCCGAAAAGGGGGACAACCGGCAGCCCGCCGAGGTCGCACTCTGTCCCGGTGCTCAGCGCAGCCACGGCGGCGGGTAGGCGCCGTGGGCGTAGCGCTGGGCCATCTCGAGGTAGTGGGCGCAGATGGTGCGCGTGCGCTCCAGCTCCTCGGGGGTGATCGAACGGACGACGCGGCCCGGCACGCCCATGACGACGGAGCGCGGCGGGATGCGGTGCCTCTCGGTGACGACGGCGCCGGCAGCGATCAGGCACTCCTCGCCGACCTCGCAGCCGCTCAGCAGGCGGGCGCCGATGCCGACCAGGGTGTCGCGGCCGACGCGGCGGCCGTGCAGGATGGCGCCGTGGCCGGCCACGACCCCCTCCTCGATGTCCTGCTCGCAGCCGGTGTCGGTGTGAACGATGCAGCCGTCCTGAAGGTTCACGCGCGGCCCCAGGGTGATGCGGGCCAGGTCGGCGCGGACGACCGAGTGGAACCAGATGTTGACGCCGGCCGCCAGGACGACGTCCCCGCGGACGACCGCGTTGCCCGCGACGTAGTAGCCGTGAATCGCTTGCATGACCTCGCACCCGTGCCGGGGGTCGTCGCGGGGACACCGCCCCGCGCCGGGGCGATACCCGCCCATTGTACAACACGGGCAAGCCCAATGAAACACCCTGGCGCGTCGTCCGCAGCGTGGACCGAGGGGCGCCGACGGAAGAACCGGCCCGCTGAGTCCGCCCGGCGTCCCGAGGCGGTCACGTTTGTTCCCTCGGAAAAAGTGAGCGTCGGTGGTTGCAAACCGCCCCGCGTCGGGTTATCCTGAACTTTCCACCCACCCCATTCACACTCTTCCGCCACGAGGGGGTCCTTCATGCTGCACCTGTCCCGTTCCTGGCCCCGCGCGGGGATCATTACTGCCGTGGTCGCGCCGCTCGTCGGCGTCTTCCTGTTCGGTTCGCTGCCGGCGCACGGGCAGTTCCCTCAGAACCCCGGTGGGTTCCAGCGGCCCCAGTTCCCCGGGGGGTTCCGACCAGGCCAGATGCCTGGCGGGATCCCACAACCGCCTCAGTTCCCCGGGGTGCGGAATCCCGCCAATCCAGGCTTCCCGGGCAACCCGGGCTTCCCCAAGCCACCGACTTTCCCCGGCAACCCGGCGATGCCGGGGAACCCAGGCTTCCCGGCGATGCCGGGGAACCCAGGCTTCCCCGGCAATCCGAATTTCCCTGGCTTCCCGACGCCTCCGGGCCTGCAACCACCGCAGATGCCGGGGTTCCCTGGGGTTCAGAATCCCGCGCTCCCCGGCCTGAATCCGGGCCAGAACCCCCAGATCCCCAAGTTCCCCGGGGTGCAGCCGCCGCAGGTGCCGGGGTTCCCTGGAGTTCAGATCCCCCCGATGCCCGGAGGGCAGAACCCGCCCGGCATGCAGAACCCCCCCGGAAACAACCCGCCTCCGGGCCTGCCGATGCCCGCAATGCCCGGCATGGGTGGGGTGCCGAACAACCCGCCGGCGATGCCGGGCGCCGGCGGCGGCTTCGTCGAGCAGGTCTGGTACTGCGAGCGCTGCAAGACCGAGGTCGGGCGCGGGCCGAATCGGCCGAGCGTAATTCGCTGCCCCGGTTGTGGCGCCAAGTTCGGCTACGGCACCGTCGGCTGGATCGGGGGCATCATCGCCGTGGTGATCATGGGCGTCATCTTCATCGTCAGGAAGGTCAACGGCTCTGCCTGACGCGGACGCCAACCTCTTGCTGGCAGGGGCACGGTCGTTCGGCCGTGCTCCTGTGCTGCGCCCGCCCCTCCGCCCCAGGCGCTTTTCTCGCAGATTTCGCATCCCCGGCCGGAACTTCGTCACGCCGTCGGGATTCCATAACCTGCCTGCCGGACTCCGGGCCGATGGCCCGCGTGTCCCCGCCTGAAACCGCCGCACGCCCGCGGCCCCTGCCCATAACGTGATCCCCCGCCGAGACGAGAGTTGCCACCCGACATGCCCCCACGAACCGCCCTCAAGGCGTCCCTGGCCCTATTCTGCGTGCTGGTTCCCACCGTCGCCCGCGCCGCCGACTGGCCGACGGACCGCCACGACGCCCGCCGCAGCGCCTCCTCACCGCAGGCGCTCCCCACCGAACTGTATCTCCACTGGGTGCGTCACTTCGCGCCGCTCCGGCCCGCCTGGCCGGACCAGCCCCTTCTCCAGTTCGACGCCGTCTATTCCCCAGTCGTGCTGGGCCAGACGCTGTTCGTCGGCTCGCCCCGCGACGACCGCGTCACCGCCCTCGACACCGAGACAGGGGCCGAGCGCTGGACGTTCTTCGCGGACGGGCCAGTGCGGTTCGCCCCCGCGGCGTGGGAGGGGCGCGTCTACTTCGCCGCCGACGACGGCCACCTCTACTGCCTCGACGCCGCGCACGGCAAGCTGTTGTGGAAGTTCCGCGGCGGGCCGTCTGGCCGGCGGGTCCTGGGCAATGGCCGACTGATCTCCACCTGGCCGGCGCGCGGCGCCCCGGTCGTCCACGACGGCAAGGTCTACTTCGCGGCGGGCATCTGGCCGTTCATGGGCATCTTTATTCACGCCCTCGACGCCCGCACCGGCGCGGTCGTCTGGACCAACGAGGGCGATGGCTCGCTCTACATCCCCCAACCGCACCACGCCGATGCCTTCGCCGGCGTCGCTCCGCAGGGCGCCCTCGCCATCGCCGGCGACCGCTTGCTCATCCCCGGCGGCCGCTCGGTGCCGGCCTGCTACGACCTGAAGACCGGCAAGCTGCTGCACTTCCGCCTGGCGGACAATTCCAGGATGGGGGGCGGCTGGGAGGTGGCGGCGTCCGGCAGCGTCTTCCTCAACGGCGGCGCCGCGTTCGACCTGGCGAGCGGCGATCACCTGGAGTCGTGCGGCAAGCTTGCGGTCCTCGACGGCGACACTCTCTACACGCACGAAGCGGGCGAGGTTCGCTCCTTCGCCCTGCCGGGCGGCGCGCCGGCGCAGGTGCCGGCGCTGGACCGCAAGGGCAACCCGGTCGAGCGCACCGCCTGGGCGCTGACGAAGACCGCTGCGGCGCCACTCCCCGGCGTGGAGGCGCTCATCAAGGCCGGTCCACGCCTGTACGCGGGCGTACCGGGGCGCGTGCTGGCGCTCGATCTCCCTTTCCGAGAGGGGAATAGTCCGGTGGCGTGGCAGGCCGAGGTGCCGGGGCGGCCGGCGCGGCTGCTGGCGGCCGACAACCGGCTGTTCGTGGTGACGCGCGCGGGCGGCATCTACTGCTTCGGCGCCCGCCGCCAGGACGCGACGGCCCACGCGCTGCCGACACCTCCGCCCGACACCGCCGACGCCTGGACCGAGAAGGCTCGCAAGCTCCTCGACACGACCGGCGTACGTGACGGCTACTGCGTCGCCTGGGGGATCGGGACGGGCCGCCTCGTGCGCGAGCTGGTGCGGCAGAGCAAGCTGCACGTCGTCGCCATCGACCCCGATCCGCGCAAGGTGGAGGCGCTGCGGCGCGAACTGACCGCGGCGGGGCTGTACGGCGAACGCATTGCCGCCCACGTTGGCGACCCGCTGACGTTCGCGCTGCCGCCCTACCTGGCGAGCCTGACGGTCGCGGAGGAGTTGCCGGTCGCGGCTGACAGCGAGGCGTGCGTCCGCTTCCTGCGCCGCGCCTTCGCCGCGCTGCGGCCCTACGGCGGCGTGGCCTGCTTGCCCGTCCCCGCGGTACTGCGACCGGGCTTCGCGCGCCGCCTTGGCGAGGCGAACCTGGCGCAGGCGCGGCTGCGCGAGGCGGGCGACGGCGTGCTGCTGTCGCGCGCGGGGGCTTTGCCGGGCTCGGCGGACTGGACGCACGAGCACGCCGACGCCGCCAACACGCGCGTCTCGAAGGACCGCATCGTCAAGGCGCCGCTCGGCCTCCTCTGGTTCGGCGGCCCGTCGCACGAGGGCGTCCTGCCGCGGCACGGCCACGGCCCGCAGCCCCAGGTGATCGACGGCCGGCTGATCGTCGAGGGGATGGACATGCTGCGCGCCCTCGACATCTACACCGGCCGGCTGCTGTGGGAGGCGGACCTGCCCGGCGTGGGCAAGGCCTACGACAACACCGCCCACCAGCCCGGCGCCAACGCCGGCGGCGGCAACTACGTCTCGACGTCGGACGGCATCTACGTCGCCTGCGGCAAGGTGTGCGTGCGCCTCAACCCGTCCACCGGCCGGGCGCTCGCGGAGTTCAGGTCGCCGCCCCTCCCCGGGACGACCGAGCCGCTCGCGTGGGGTTACGTCAACGTCGCCGGCGAGTACCTGGTCGGCGGCTTCGACCCCGGTCCCATCGAGAAGGCAGCCGTCTCGTCGAGTAAGTACCTGGTCGTGCTGAACCGTCACAGCGGCCAGGTGCTGTGGACGGCGGCGGCGCGCAGCGGCTTCCGCCACAACACCGTCTGCCTCGGCGGCGGCCGGCTGTACTGCATCGACCGGCCATCGGACGACCACCTGGCGAAGCTGCGGCGGCGCGGCGAGGCGGCGGCGGCGCAGGCGCGGCTGCTGGCCCTGGACCTGCGGACCGGGCGGGAAGTGTGGTCCACGGAGGCCGGCGTCTTCGGCACGTGGTTGAGCTACTCGGCGCGCTATGACGTGCTGGTGGAGGCGGGCCGCGTGGCGCGCGACACGCTCGACGACGAGCCACGCGGCATGCGCGCCTTCCGCGCCGACCGCGGGACGGTCCTGTGGCACCACGCCACGTACACGGGGCCGGCGATGATCCACGGCGACACGGTGCTGAAGGACCGCAGCGCCTGTGACCTGCTGACCGGGGCGCCGCGGCTGCGGTCCGACCCCCTGACGGGGCAGGCGGCGGAGTGGGGCTGGTCGCGCGGCTACGGCTGCAACACGCCGATGGCGTCGGAGCACTTGCTGACGTTCCGCTCGGGGGCGGCGGGCTACTTCGACCTGTGCGGCGACGGCGGCACCGGCAACTTCGGCGGCTTCCGCTCCAGTTGCACCAACAACCTCGTCGTCGCGGGCGGCGTGCTGACGGCCCCCGACTACACGCGCACCTGCACCTGCTCTTATCAGAATCAAACGTCCCTCGCCCTCGTTCCGGATGCGGACGTCGAGATGTGGACCTGGACGGGACCGCAGGCGGTTTCCGGGCCGGTCAAGCGCGTGGGGATCAACCTCGGCGCCCCCGGCTGTCGCAAGGCCGCCAACGGGACGCTGTGGCTGGACCACCCGCGCGTCGGCGGTCCGGCGCCGGCGGTGCCGGTCAAGCTCGCCCCCGAGAACGTCGAGTGGTTCCGGCTGCACGCATCGCGCATCGAGGGCGGCCTGCCGTGGGTGGCGGCGTCCGGGGCGAAGGGGCTGCGCTCACTGACGATCGCGCTCGACAGGCAGGGTGGCGCCGAGCGGCCCTACACGGTGCGGCTGCACTTCGCCGAGCCGGATGAAATCAAGACCGGCGAGCGCGTGTTCGGCGTGGCGCTGCAGGGCAAGGAGGTGCTGAAGGACTTCGACGTGGTGCGCGCGGCGGGCGGGGTGCGCCGCGCGCTGGTCAAGGAGTTCCGCGGCGTGCGCGTGGGCGGGGAACTGACGCTGACGCTCACCCCGGCGGCTTCGGCGCGGGTCGCGGCGCCGATCCTGTGCGGCGTGGAAGTGGTCGCGGAGGGGTGGTAGCCGACCGGGTTCACGCGGGCCCGGCGGGCGGGTTTTCGCCGCGGCGACGGGCGCCTTCTCACTCCTTGCACAGCCGCGTGATGTGCCGCAGCATGTCGCGCACGGACACGACACCCGAAGGTTTGTCGCCGTTCAGCACCGGCAGGTGACGGTAGCCGCCAACGTCCATCTTGTGCAGCGCGAAGGCCAGCCGGTCGTCCGCCGTCACCGTCTCGGGCGCCGCCGTCATCACGTCCTCGACGTACAGCTCGGCATAGGGGTCGGGGAGGATGGCGACCTTTTTGAGGAGGTCGCGCTCGCTCAGGATGCCGACCAGCTTGCCGTCGTCGTCCACGACCAGCACGGCGCCGAGGTTGTGCGTCAGCATGGCCTGGATGGCCTCGGCGATGCTGGCGGTCAGGGCGATGGTGACGGGCGGACTGGGGCGCAGTCCGCCGACGGTGTCCTCCATGAGGCTGCGCTCGACCCGGTTCTGGGCCGCCGGCCGGTCCAGCGGCGTCAGGTCCTGCTGGCAGTTGGCGCACTCCTCGTTGCCCGGCAGATTATCGCAGCCACAGGTCGGACAGATCATGGTGTAATCAGTGGCCACTAACCACTAGTACCTCGCGGCAGAAATGAGTGACCGTTCGTTTAGCCGCGGTTGAGCCAGATCCCG
>JBBRPS010000278.1:0-11759 GCA_038227745.1 Gemmatales bacterium
ACGCCATCGCGTCGTGGCCCAGCGTTGTCAATCTCTACTGCGCCCCCTCCGCCTGGCGCGACCCGGGGAAGCGCTGTAGCACCTTCTCCAGGCACAGCACTGCCTGCTGCGGTTGATTGCGGCGCACCCACGTCTCGGCCTGCGACAGGTACAGCCCGCTCAGACGGTCGTCAAGACTCTGACACACCGCCTGCAGCCACTCCGGATTGTCCTTGATGTCCGCCGCCATCTGCACCGCCTGCGTCGCCTCGGCCAGGTCGCCGTAGTTCGCGATCAGCAGCTCGCAGCGGTCCAGGCACGACAGGAACTGCTGCTGCTTGCGGTCCTCGACCGCCTGGGCCAGCAGCTCGCGGGCGCGGCGCGCCCGCTGCTGCGTGCGGACGTCGGTGTTCCGGCTCAGGGCGCTGAGCTGGTCACTCGCCGCGCGCGCCGTCTGCGTGCCGGCGAAGTCACGCACCAGCGCCGCCAGGGCGTCCGTGGCCTCCGCGGCCTGCCCCTTCTCGCTCAACCGTCGCGCCGCCGTCAGCCGCGCCGCCGCCCGCCCCTCGACTTCCTTGAACAGCTTGTCCGCCTTTGCCTGAACCGGTCGGCCCTTGCCATCCTCCAGGACCGCCTTGAGCAGGCCGATGGCCTGCGGGAAGTCACCCTTCTCGGCGGCCTTCTCCGCCTCCTGGCAGTCGCGGACCATCCAGGCGGGGCTCACGACCAGGGCGAGCACGCGCTGCAGGTTCTCGTGGAACTCGGGCGCCTCCTTGTAGCCGACCATCGTCCCGATGATTTTGCCGTCGGGCGCCGCCATCACGATCGTCGGGTAACTCTGGATGCTCAGCATCTGCGTCAGCGTCGGCTCGCGGTTGGCGTCGATCTTGAGGGGCACGAACTGTTCGTTCATCACCCGGCTGACGGTGGCATCGCGGAAGGTGTTCTCGTCGAGCTTGCGGCAGTAGAAACAGTTCTCGGTCCCGAAGTCAATCACCAGGGGGAGGCCCTTGGCCTCGGCCTCCTTGCGGGCGGCGTTGTAGTCGTGACGCCACTGCACCTCCTGCGCGGCGGCCAACGTAGGGACCACGAGACAAGCGATGGGCACTAGAAGGCAGGAGGCTAACTTCCGCATGGTCGTTCCCCTTCCGTTGACGTGGGTGACAATCCCTGGTGAGTGAGTCGTGTGGGGTCGGCGTCGGGTAGTTCGGGCCGTTCGGTCAGGCGCGCGGGTGCGCCTTGTCGTAGCTGTCGCGCAGGCGGCTGGTGGTTACGTGGGTGTAAATCTGGGTGGTACCGAGACTGCGGTGGCCGAGCAGTTCCTGCACGCTGCGGATGTCGGCGCCGCGGTCGAGCAGGTGAGTGGCGAAGCTGTGCCGCAGGCTGTGCGGGCTGGTGCGCGGGTCGAGGCCGGCCTGGGCGAGGTACTTCGCGAGCAGCCGGCCGACGCTGCGCGAGGTCAGGCGCGTCCCGTTCTTGTTCAGGAACAGTGCGGCCGGCCCCTTGCCCGGCCGCACCAGGCCGCCGCGGGCTTCGAGCCAGCGGCGGATCGCCTCGAGGGCCTGGGGGCCGAGCAGCGCCAGGCGCTCGCGCTTGCCCTTGCCGCGCACCGTCGCGAGGCCGCTGTCGAGGTCCACCTCGGTGAGGTCCAGCCCGGTCAATTCGCTGACGCGCAGGCCGGCCGAGTAGAGCGTCTCGAAGATGGCCCGGTCGCGCAGGCCGAGGGGCGTGCCGGCGGGCGGAGCCTCCAGCAGGTGGGCGACGGCCTCCTCGCCGAGGAAGTGCGGCAGCTTCTTGTCCTGGCGCGGGCCGCGCAGACCATCGGCGGGGTTCGCGGTCAGGGTCCCCTGCCGGCACAGGAAGCGGCACCAGGAGCGGACGGCGGCAATGCGGCGGGCGATGGTCGTCTTGGCGTAGCCCTGGTCGTGCAGCCAGACCGTGTGCGCGCGGAGCAGGCGCGTCGTCAGCAGGGCGGGGTCGAGGGCGCGGCCGGGCAGCTTGGTGCGCAAGAACTCCAGGGCCTGCGTCAGGTCCTCGCGGTACGACTTGACGGTGTGCGCCGAGGCGTTCTTCTCCAGGGCCAGATGGCGGAGGAACTCGGCCAGCGCTTCTTCCATGGGGCAACTCTCCAGTCCAGGCGGCTCACCTGCGGGCGCGCTGCGCCGGGGGTTCCGCGCCGGCGGCCTGTTCGCGCGCCTTCTCGGTGAGGACGGCGGCGTCGAACCAGCTGAAGCTCAATTGCGGGTCCGCCGCCTGGTCGCGGAAGGTGTCGATCAGCGGCTGACGGCTGTCGTCGTCGTACACGAAGATGTAGCGTTCCTGTCCCTTGATCAAGGCGAGGACGTTGAATTCGCGTGCCACCGGTTCACCTCCCTGTGCGCAGGAGATCATGAGGGTCCGGGGTTAACTATCGGCGCGCGGACGATGAGACTTTGCCGAAAAAACAGAAGGCTCAAAAGCGGGGGAGGAAGGCGGCGCCCCAGGCTGCCCGGTTTGCCCAGCGCCCGCCCCGTTTAGCCGCGGTTCGCAGAATCGCGCTCGGCGAACGCGGTTCTGCGAACCGCGGCTAAACGGGGCAGTCACTTTTTCACCACCTCCGCGGGCACGGTCATGGTGAACGTCGAGCCCTTGCCGTGGGTGCTCTGGACGGACACGTCACCGCCCATCATGCGGGCCAGGTGGCGCGTGATCGCCAGGCCCAGGCCGGTGCCGCCGTACTTCCGCGTCGTCCCCGCGTCCGCCTGATGGAAGCGGTTGAACAGGCCCTGTAACTGCTCCGCCGTCAAGCCGATGCCCGTGTCCGAGACGGCGAACTCGAAACAGTCCTGCCCCTCCCGCAGCTGCCGCGTCACCGTCAGCCCTACCCGGCCGCCCTTCGTGAACTTGCAGGCGTTGCTCAACAGGTTCAGCAGGCACTGCTTGATGCGCATCGGGTCGGCGTGGATCGAACCGACCGCCGCCGGGCACTCCACCAGCAGGTTGTTGCCGTTCTTCTCCGCCAGCGGCAGGACCGTCGATTTCACCTCCTCGATGAACGGCCCCACCTCGAATGTCTCCAGCACCAGGTCCATGCGGCCAGCCTCGATCTTCGACAAATCGAGGATGTCGTTGATCAGGGCCAGCAGGTGCCGCGCGGCCGAGAGGATCTTGTCGAGGGTGGTGATCGTCTCCTTCGCGCCCGTGTCCTCGGCCTCTTCCTTGAGCATCTCGCTGTAGCCGATGACGCCGTTCAGGGGCGTGCGCAGCTCGTGGCTCATGGTGGCGAGGAACGCACTCTTGGCGGCGTCGGCCTGGACTGAGGCCTCGACGGCGACGCGCAGCCGCGTCGATTCGGCCTCGCTCTCCAGCCTGCTCATGCCGTTGCTCACGATGCTCGCGAGCAGCTGCACCAGCTGCGCCTCCAGCGGCCCGATCTCGGTCCGCCGCGCCGACAGGCTGCGCGAGCCGTAGACCGCGCCGACGACGTTGTCCTTGGCGTCGAAGATCGGCGAGGCGACGACGGTCTGCACGCCCTGCAGGCTCTCCGCCGAGTTGTTCTTGACCGACGACTGGAAGAACGTCCGCCGCTCCTCGACGACGTGGCGCAGGATCGTGTAGCTGAACTCGCGGCCGGCGCCGCCCTCGTCGCGGAACGCGCGGGCCATGACCTCCCAGGCGTCGCCCTGGCGCAGCAGCACCAGGCCGCGGTCCAGGCCGACCAGGTCCACCAGGGCCTGCGCCGTCTGCTGGTAGAACTCCTCGGTGCCGGGGGCGGCCCGCTGCACGGCGCACGCCGTCTCGAACCACTGCACCAGCGTCTCGGCCGATGGCGTCGGGCCGATCCTCGTCAGGCCCGGGCCGCTCTCGCCGGGGGCCTTGGCGCGGACCGGCTGGGCGACCGTGGCCAGGTACTCGCGCCGCACCGTGTCGCCGGTCGCGGGCTCGATGTCGATCACCGAGTCGCCGACCGAGAGGCGGGCGGGGAGATCCAACTCGAAGGAGCCGGCGGGCAGGATGCTGCTGTTGGCCGACAGCCAGATCGGCTGCTTCAGGCTCAGGTTCTCGACGCGCAGCTTGCCGGTAGGGGTCTCCTGGATGCGGACGTGGTCCTTCGACACGTAGGGGTCGTGGATGGTGCAGCGCGCCATGTCTCCCCGCCGGGGACCACGGCCGAACTCCAGCGGCCCTTCGGCGTGCTCCATCTGCTGCCGTTCCCGTTCGTTGCTCACGTAACAGCGAAGCATGGCTCGAGCCTCCACGACCTGTCGGAAAAGGGGAGAGCCGGCCTCACCCGGCCGAGTGTAAGATAAGGGAAACGCGGGAGAGGGGTAAAGAGCAAAGCGGCGGGCCGGGGCGTCGCGCCTGGACACCGCCCTTAGCCCGGATTATGCATACCTGCGACCAGCAAGGGCTCGTCAAAGAACATAAGACACTTGATCATCATGATTTGTGTCGATCCCTCACGGCCGAGCAGCAGAAGCAGACTGTTCCGGATGGGACCGGCCGTCGGCAGACGTGATGGCATGGTCTCCTGACATCCGCTCGGACACGGACCGGTGCGGTCGGGGCCGCCCCCGACGAACTCTGCGGTATGTGTTGACGGCCCCACCTGCACCGCGCGTTCAGCGATTCTCTCCCCTCGCATGTCGAGGGGTGGATTTCAGCCTCGTTTCTGGAACGTGATCGTCTCGCGGTCGGGCGATCGCAAGCCGTTCTCCAGATTGCGGACGGCGCGAGCGATGTCTCCCAAGGTCATGTTGTTCCGCGGGTTGTAGTCGTAACGAACGACCAGGACGCCTGCGTGATGACCCTTCGCGGCAGAGACGACCAAGTCGTGCAAGGCCTCGAAGTCGTCGTAGTTCCGCGTCAGGACGGCCCGCTGGTCACGGATGGCGTGGGCCAGGTGGGCCTGGTCGCTGCTGCCGACCAGGCCCACGTCGGCGGGGATCAGGACGTCATGTCCGTCACGGCGCAACAATCGGATGAGGCCGGGATCGACGCTGTCGTCGTCGATGTACAGCCTCATAGACCGAGCCTCATGCGCTCCTCGGTCGTAAGGGGACGAGGCCTGCCGCTGTATTTAATGGCGGGGTCATTCATGCCTCTCGCCTCCCTCCGCAGGTCAGCCTTGCGTTTGTCCTCGCGCAATTCCGGGGGGTCGCTCGCGCAATACGCAATCGCCTCTAGAACCGCTTCCAGGGGGATGCCCCAATCCTCGGCGAGCTGTTCCGGCGTGCGCGGCTCCTTTTCGATGAAAGACTCGCAATAGAGCGTCCACGCCCAGATGCGTTTCCCTTTGATGCACAGCTGCTGGTAGCTCGACCCCGGCCTGCGCTCCAGATACTTCCACTCACGCGGCGTCTCGGACATGGCGTGTGCCCTCCTTCTCGCTCCATGATACCTGCAGCCGGCCGGCGCTACAATGCCGCCCTATGGAAGCAAGAGGCGAGAAGAACGGAGTGACTCGGTCGCCTCTCTTCCTCGGTCCTCGGTCCTTCGTCATCTCCGTTTTTTCGGGGACATTTCGGAAAACAAGAACAATGGAAAGGGGTCAGGTTTCGTTTCATACGATTCTGAAAAACGTATGAAACGAAACCTGACCCCTTTCCATTGTTCGGCTGTCAAAGACACGCGTGTCTTCGACAGGCGGCTAACCTTCTAAACCACGTTCTCGATCACGCTGCCGGTGAGGGAGCTGTTCAGCGTGTCGGTGAGGGTGATTTTCTGGTTCCCCTTCTTCCGCAGGACCAGGCCGGTGAAGGTGTGCACGCCCTTGTCGGCTGCCGTGAAGGTGTAGTTGGCTGGCAACGTGGCCCTCGAGTCCGAGCTGCTGAAGTGGATCGTGCCGGTATAGCCGGTGACCACGTTACCGTAGGCATCCTTGACCGTAATCGTGAGGCTGAAGGCCACGCCGGAGCGGACGCTGGCCGGTGCACTGATGAGGAACTTGCTCGCGGCCGCCGGGTTGACCGTGATGCCCGCGTCCGTACCGGTGATGGTGCCGGTCACGGTATCCTTGGCCGTAATCGACTGGGTGCCCGCCGTCTTCAACATGGCGCTGAAAGTATGCACCCCCGCGTCCGCGACCGTGAAGGTGTAGTTCCCCGGCAGGGTCGCGCGGCTGTCACCGCTGCTGAAGGCGATGGTGCCGGTGTAGCCGGTTGCGACGTTGCTGTAGGAGTCCTTGGCCGTGACCGTGAAGGTGCTGGCCACGCCCGCCGTGACCGGTGAGGGGAAGCCCGCCACGATCAAAGTGCTCGCAGCTGCGGGGCTGACCGTGACGGCGGCTCTCCCGGTGAGCGCGGCAGTGGCCGTGTCGGTGGCCGTAACCGTTTGACTGCCGGCCGTCTTGAGGATCACTCCGTTGGTGAAGACGTGCATGCCGGCATCAGCCGCCGTGAAGATATAGTTGCCCGGCAGCGTGGCGACCCCGTCCGTGCTGGTGAAGTGGACCGTACCGGCGTAGCCGGTCGCCGTGTTGTTGTACGGGTCGAGCGCCGTCACCGTGACGCTGAAGGGGCTGCCGGCCGTGCTGCCGGCTGGGGCGCTGACGGCCATCTTGCTGGCCGCAGCTGGGTTGACGGAAATGCCGGTCTCACTGCCGGTGAGGCCGGACGGGTCCGTAGCCGTGAGCGACTGGGTGCCGGCTGTCTTCAAGGTGGCGTTGAAGGTGTGCATACCCCCATCGGTCGCCGCGAAGGCGTAATCGGCGGGTAGCGCGGCCTGGCCGTCGCTGCTGCTGAAGTGGACGGTACCGGTGTAGCCGGTGGCCGTCGTGCCGTCCAAGTTCTTCGCCGTGACCGTGAAGCTGCCGGCCACGCCCGCCGTCGTGGACGCGGGGAAACCGCTGACGGCGAAGCTGCTCGCCTGCGGCGCGACCGCAGTTTGAACCTCGAAGGCGCCGATGTCGATGGTGCCGCCGACGATCCGCGCGAAGCCCGGGCCGCGCTGATCGAAGGCGGGAGCGCCGGTGTTGTCGCCGGCGTTGATGGCAGGACTGCCGGCGAGCAGGGCCATCGTCTGCGTCGGGCCGCCGTTGTTCTGGAGCGCGCCGAGCTGCGGATTGACGTTGAGCAGGTCGGTGGCCGCGAACCCGCTACCCCATGCCGAGTTGCCGATCAGGTTATGGCCGAGCGAGGTCAGGGTGCCGTCGAGATCGGGAGCGACGTCGCTGGTGGTGTTGCCAGCAAGGATGGTGTCGTACATCTGGAGACCGCCGGAGATGCCGCCGCCTATGCCCACGCCGTTGCCGCCCGGAGGGGCATTAAACTCAATAAAGCCAGCGCCACCGGCGCCGCCGTTCACCCCGTTGCCGGAGAGCGTGCTGTGCCGGACTACCACCGTGCCCCACACGAAACGGATAGCTCCGCCCGCCGCGAAGCCGCCGTTGCCGCCGGGCACGCCAGAATTCATCGGACTGGGAGCATCAGCACAACCATCGCCCGAACCGCCGTTGCCGCCACTCGCCCAGTTGCTGGAGAACGTACTATTGTCGATAGACACCGTGCCGCCGCTGACATAGAGGCCACCTCCCTCTGCTTGCCCGCCGTCGCTCGCGCTTATCCCAGAACAAGCATTGGCCGAATTGCCGGTGCCGCCGTACGCTCCGTTGCCGGAGAGCGTGCTCTGGTTCACATAGACCATGCCGCCTGCGACATAGAGGCCACCCCCCGCGGCTGAACCGCCGCTGGGCGGTGTGCCGCTGCTATTATAGCTGCTGGAACCGCCCACCGCAGCGTTACCGTAGAGCGTGCTCTGATTCACATAGACCACGCCGCCCGCGACATACAGGCCACCCCCCACCCCCTGATAGGCAGCGTCGGTGGCGTAGGCTTCGTTTCCGGACAGAGTGACGTGGTCGAGGGTCAGAGTGCCGCCCGCGTCGTAGATGCCGCCCCCCGGGCTGCCGTTGGCCAAGCCGTTGGCGACCGTCAGGCCAGCGATCACGACGGTGGGGTTTCCGCCCAGGCCAAAAACCCGGCTGCTGTTGTTGCCGCTGACGGTCAGGCTGTTGATGCCTGGGCCGTTGATGCTCAGGCTATCGGTAATGTCCAGTTCGCCGCTCGTCAGGGCAATGGTGCCGGTCGTGGCGAAGTTAATCACATCGGCTCCGGGGTTGGCGTTGGCAGCGGTGACCGCTTCCCTTAGCGAGCCGGGCCCAGTGTCCAGGAGGTTGGTCACCGTGAAGGTACTGGGCAGGCTGCGGTCTTCCAGGATTTCCAGGTGCGGGCGAAAGGATCGCAGGGGCTGGCGAACCCTCGGCGCACGGCGCCTCGGCTGGGCCGGCGTGCGGGAGGGGCGGGCTAACAGAGAATCGAGCAGGTTGCGGAACCACATGAGAATCTCCTTTACGAGGGTAGTCTGCTGTATAAAGAAAGTGACAACGCATCCGGCGCGCAGACCGAGCGCCGGGCCGGTGAGGGGCTTGCTTGGCGGTAAGGCCTCACCGGCCGCTTTGTTCGTTCGCGTCAATTGCCAGTTCGCTAACGGCCCAGCTTCCCCTCCCACAAGGTCGCATCCCAGATCTTGATTTCCCCTTTACCGCGGTAGCCGCCGGCGGTGGCGAGGCGCTTGCCGTCGGGGCTGAAGGCGACGCTCGTGACGTAGCCGGTGTGCGCCGCGAGGGTGAGGAGATCCTTGCCGGTTTTCCCGTCCCAGATCTTGACGGTGTGATCGTAGCTCGCCGTCGCGAGGTACTTGCCATCCGGGCTGAAAGCCACGGAGCCCACGCGCTCGCCGTGGCCGCGCAGGGGAAACAGTTCCTTGCCGGTCGCGGCGTCCCAGACTTTCGCGGTGTGGTCCCAGCTCGTCGTGGCCAGGCGCTGACCGTCCTGGCTGAAGATGGCCCACAGGACCACGTGGGTGTGCCCGCGGAGGGTAAGAAGCTCCGCGCCGTTGGTCGCGTCCCAGACTTTCGCGGTCTTATCCCAGCTCGCCGTGACCATCCGCTTGCCGTCGGGACTGTAGGATACGGAGATCACTGTGGCCGGATGGGCGTGGAACTGCAGGACCTCGCGGCCGGTCTCCGTGTCGCGGACCTCGACACCGCCCCCCACATTGGACCACGCCAGGCGCCGGCCGTCGGGGCTGAGGGCCGCGATGCCGAGGGTGCCGCGAAAGGAGGCGAGCTCCTTACCGGACCTAACGTCCCAGAGCTTGACGACCCTACCGATAGTGGCTGCGGCGAGCCGCTGGCCGTCGCGGCTGAACCCCAGGCTGAACGCCGGGCCCGCGTCCCCGTTCAGCGACCGGACTTCCTCGCCGGTGAGCGGGTCCCAGAGTTTCACGGTCCCGTCGTAGCCTGTCGAGGCCAGGCACTTCCCGTCGGGGCTGAAGAGCACGGCCAGCACGGCGTCCCCGTGCCCGCGGAGGACGCGGCTCTCCCCGCCCGCCCCGTTCCAGGGCGTCGCGTCCCACACTTTCACGCTCCCGTCAAGACTGGCCGAGGCGAGCAGCCGCCCGTCCTGACTGAACGCCAAGCCGGAGACCATGTCGGTATGCCCGTGCAGGGCGAGCACCTCCTGCCCGGTCTCGAGGTCCCAGAGCTTGACGGTCTTGTCCCAGCTGCCGACGGCCAGGCGTGTGCCGTCGCGGCTGAACGCGACACCCCAGGCGAAGAGAAGATCGGTGCGCATGGTCCGGACGGCCTGGCCGGTCGTCGTGTCCCAGACCTTGACGATGCCGTCGAAGCCCGCCGAGGCTAGGCGCGTGCCGTCGCGGCTATACGCCAGCCCGAGTACGGTGCCGGCGTGCCCGCGCAGGGTGTGCTTTTCTTGCCCGGTCGCCACGTCCCAGACCCGGACGGTCGCGTCGTGACTGGCGGAGGCCAGATGCCGGCCGTCCGGGCTGAACGCCACGCTTTGCAGCGCGTCGGTGTGGCCGCGCAACGTGCGCACCTCCTGGCCGGTCGCCGCGTCCCACACCTTCACCGTCCGGTCGAGACTGCCGGAGGCCACGAGCCGGCCGGCGGCACTGCACGCCACGCAGCTGACGTAGTCGGTGTGGCCTTGGAGTTTGTGCCGGGTCTGCCAGGTCGAGACGTCCCAAACTCGCACGGTCCTTTCCAACCAGCTAGCCGAAGCGAGGCTCTTGCCGTCGCCGCTGAACGCGACGCCCGAGATGGGGCCGATGTGACCGGGGAGGGTGTGGATGACCTTGCCGGTCGCCGGGTCCCAGACCTTCAGGTCGCCGATGATCAGCGAGACCACACTCCCCGAGACGGCGCGCGTGCCGTCCGGGCTGAACGCCACCCCGCAAACCCAGTCCCGGTGCCCGCGGAACGTGACCGGCTCCCGGTAATGTCGCCGCTTCAAGTAGTCCCATTCCCAGCCGCGCAGGGCGACCGGGCACTCGTCGAGCAGTTCCTCGGCACGGCCCGGATTGTTCGCCCATAGCTCGCGGTCAACCAGCTGAATGCTCCGGTAGTACGATGCTCGCACCTCGCGTTTGACGGACGTGATGAGTTCCCGCTTGGCCTGCTTCTCGTGCTCGAGGGCTTCGTTTGTTTGCTGCTGTTTGTCCTTGATCTGTGCGTTGGTGTCCGCGAGTACCTTGACGGCCCCGGCCAGGCTGCCGACCGCCAGGAGTACCGCCACGGCTACCGCCGACGCGGTCACCAGCGCCGCCTTGTTCCGCCGGGCGAATTTGCGGAACCGATACCACCTCGACGGCGGACACGCCTGCACCGGCTCGTCGTTCAAGTAGCGCTGCACATCGGCGGCAAAGTCCTTGGCCGTCTCGTAGCGGCGATTGCGGTCCTTCTCCAGCGTCTTCATCACGATCCAGTCCAGCTCGCCGCGCATCAGCTTCGACAGCTTGGCCGGCTCCATGTGCCGCTGGGCTGAGATGGACGCCAGCGCCTCGCCCGAATCGCTCAATCGCGTGCTCGGCTTGGGCGGTTCCTCCTCCCGGATCATGCGGAGAATCTCGCCATACGCGGCCTCCTTGACCCGCTTGTGGCTCAGCGGCGTGCTGCCCGTCAGCAGCTCGTACAGGAGCACGCCCAGCGAATAGATGTCGCTGCGGGTATCGACGCCCAGGGCGCTCATCTCCGCCTGCTCGGGCGACATGTATTCCAGCGTGCCGATCATGGTGCCGTACTGCGTGAACAGCGTCCGCTCAGTCAGCTTTTGCTCGGTCGCCTTGGCCACGCCGAAGTCAATCACCTTGGGGACCGGCTTGCCGTCGTAGAGCGTGACCATCACGTTGGACGGCTTGATGTCGCGGTGGATGATGCCCTTCTGGTGGGCGTGCTGGATCGCCTGGCAGACCGGCACGAACAGCTCCAGCCGCGCGCGCGGCGTCAGGTGGTTGTCGTCGCAGTACTTGGTGATGGGAATGCCGTGGATCAGCTCCATGACGAAATACGGCCGGTCATCGTAGACCTCTCGCTCCGCGAGAGGAGGCTCCTCTCGCGGAGCGAGAGGTCTACGATAGGAAATCGTTCCCGCATCCAGCACGCGGGCGATGTTGACATGGTCCATCATGGCCAGGGCCTGCCGCTCGGCCTCGAAGCGAGCGATGACCTGCTTCGAGTCCATGCCGGGCTTGATCACCTTGAGGGCGACCTTGCGCTGGACGGGCTGCGTTTGCTCGGCCATGTAAACCGTGCCCATGCCGCCTTCGCCGATTTGCTGCAGGAGCTTGTACGGGCCGATGACGGTGCCGGGGCTCTCGGTGATCGGCACATCGACGGTAGCACCGCCCCTCACCTCCGGCCCCACTCCCCCGAGGGGAGATGGGTGAACCGCGGCGGCATCTTGGAGAAAGCTGCCGACCTGGGGGTGCGCCGCCAGCAGCCG
>JBBRPS010000279.1:0-11755 GCA_038227745.1 Gemmatales bacterium
GATCGGCGTGATCGTCTCGCGGCGCGGGTTGATGCCGAGCGCCTGGCAGAACGTGCAGAACAGGTCGGGCACCGTCACCGGCCGCGCCGTCACGTCGGTGCCGGTGGCGCTCGTGGACCCGATCACCCGGCCGCCGCGGACACCGCCCCCCGCCAGGGCGACGTTGAACGCGCGCGGGAAGTGGTCGCGGCCGTTGTTCGCGTTGATGCGCGGCGTGCGGCCGAACTCGCCCATCCAGATCACCAGCGTCCGGTCGAGCATGCCGCGCTCGCGCAGATCGGTCACCAGGGCGGCGAAGCCGCGATCCACGTTCTCGCTCAGCGAGCGCGTCCGCTCGAAGTTGTCCTGGTGCGTGTCCCAGCCGTTCGACTCCACCTCGATGAACGTCACGCCCGTCTCGACCAGCCGCCGCGCCAGCAGACAGCCCGAGCCGAACGGGTTGCGGCCGTAGCGGTCGCGGACGGCGTCGCGCTCCTGCGCGATGTCGAAGGCGCGCAGGCGCGGGCTGCGTACCATCTGGGCGGCGCTGCCGTACAGGGCGCCATGCTCGCGCACCCGCCCCTGGCCGCCGGCCTCGGCGAAGTCCTGTTCCAGGTCGCGCATCAGGTCGAGGCGGCGGCCAAAGCGCTGGTTGTTCACGCCGGCCGGCAATTCGGAGTTGCCCGGCATCTGGTTCGGATTGGCGACGATGAACGGGGCATACGCCATGCCCAGGAAGCCCGAGCCGATGGTGGTGAAGCGGTTGCCGACGCTGACGAAGTGCGGCAGATCGAACTCGCGCGGGCCGATCTCGCGGGCCACCGTCGCGCCGAGCGCCGGGTAGCGGACGGCGGCGAGCGGCACGTAGCCGGTGTGCATCTGGTAGGTGGCGCGCTGGTGCTCGCCCTCGCGGTTGGTCATCGACCGGATCAGCGCGATGTCGCCGAAGGCGCGGGCGACGTTCGGCCAGCTCTCGGCGACCTGCACGCCGGTGACCGCGGTCTGGACGGCCCGCGTTGGGCCGCCGGTGGCGGCGCCGGGCTTGGGGTCGAACGTCTCGAACTGGCTCGGGCCGCCGCGCATGTACAGCAGAATGCACGCCCGGCCCTGACGGCGCAGCTCGTCGGCCTGGAGCGCGACCGCGTCCGTCCAGCCCAGCACGCCGAGGCCGGCCGCGCCGGCGGCGACGCCGCGGAGGAAGCTGCGCCGGCCGACGACGCCGTCGGGGCCGGTGCGAACCTGCATCAGGGATTGAAGCGCCATGGAAATGTCCTCGCGTGGTCATCGTTTAGCCGCGGTTCGCAGAACCGCGTGTGGCGCAACTGGCCGCACGCGGTTCTGCGAACCGCGGCTAAACGGAATGCGTCACCGTTTGGTCATGAACTCCGTGGAGTTGAGCAGCGCCCAGAGGATGTCCTCGAAGGCCTCGGCGCGGTTGCCGACGCGGCCGATGAGCTCGCGGCAGCGGGACGCCTCGCGGTCGGTGGGCCGCCGCGCCAGCGTCCGCAGGTACACCATCTTCAGCGCCTCGTCGTTGTTCGCGTGCGCGGTCAGGATGCGGGCCAGCAGGTTCGTGCCGGCGGCGCGGATCTTCTGGTTGATGAGCGGGCTGTTCATCATCAGCAGCGCCTGCGAGACGCTGCCCTCGACCTCCTCGGGCCGGCTCGACGGGTCGTACTTGAACTCTTCCTTGAACTGGAACTCGAAGCCCAGGAAGCGGGCGAACGGCCCGGCCATCGGCCGCCGGCCGAAGCCGCCGGGGCCGCCCATCTGCCCCAGCGCCCCCGTCAACGACTGCCATAGGGCGTCGGCGTGCAGGCGCGTCGGGTAGACCGAGGCGAACAGCAGGTGCTCGTCGGCGGACTCGCCGGGGCGGATCTGCCGCTGGTACGCCTCGCTGTTCATCACCGCCCGGAACAGCCCCTTGATGTCGTAGTCCGAGCCCTTGAAGGCGCCCGCCAGCCGCGCCAGCACGGTCGGGAAGACGGCCTCCTTCTCCGGCCCCAGGTCGTCGATCGGCTGGTAGAACGACTGTCCCATCAGCTCGCCCCAGAGGCGGTTGACGAAGGCGGCGGCGAACCACGGATTGTCCTTCGAGGTGATCGCGTCGGCGAGGGACTTCCGCCGGGCGGCGTCGCCCAGGCTCTCGCCCGGCGCCTTGCCGTCGAGGAAGCGCGGGTGGGTCGTGGTCTTGTTCTTGGGGTCGTCCTTGCCGGGCATCTGGTACTCGCCGAACGAGGCGGGCATCAGCCGCAGGCCGACCAGCCGCCTCTTCTTGGGGTCCGTGGGATAGTCGTACAACGGCCGCTCGCGCAGGCGGGAGAAGTAGGCGGCGAACTCGTGGAACTGCTGCCGCTTCCACACGTCACTGGGGTGGTCGTGGCACTGGGCGCACTGGATCTGGATGCCGAGGAAGACGCGCGAGGTCTCGGCGGCGCGCTCGGTGACGGCGTCGGCGCCGCGGCGCGACGCCAGGAAGAAGGCGGCGCCGTTCTTCTCTGGCGCGGCGAAGCGCAGCTCGCCGTCCGCGGCGATTATCGCGCGGGCGATCTCGCCCCAGCCGCGGTTCGCTTTGAGTTGCTCGGTCATCCAGATCTCGAAGTGCCGGGCGGTCACCCGCGCCAGCTGGTCCGTCACGCGCGACGCGATCACCTCGCGCCAGTAGCATGCCCAGTGCTTCGCGTAGGCGCTGCCGTTGAGCAGGCGGTCGATGACCTTCGCGCGCTTGTCGGGGGCGGTGTCCTTGAGGAAGTCGTCGATGTCGGCGGGCATCGGCAGGGCGCCGGTGAGGTCGAGCCAGGCGCGGCGGAGGAACTGCTCGTCGGTGGTGCGCGGCGCGGGGCGGGCCTTGCTCTTGGCCAGCTCGTGCGCGAGGAGGCGGTCGATCTCGCCCGGCTGGAGCGGCGTGGTGGCCGCCTGCCGCCATATCTCGAGGGTGACGACGCCGGAGGGCAGATCGGCCGCGGTGGGCGCCTTCTTCGTGGCGGACGACTTCGGCGGGTCGGCGTTGACGTGCGCCACGGGCAGTGCCAGGAGGCCGAGCAGACCGGCGGCCAGGAGCGTCTTGCCCCGGACCAGCCGGAACGCGGGTGGTGCGTGGTCGTGCATCAGAAACACCCCCAGTCGAGGTCAAGGCCGGCCCCGCGCCGCGGGGCGAGGGCCAGAAATGGCTACCTGTCAGGTCACGAATACTGTACCCCGGTGCGGCGGGGAGAGCAATCCTTACCGCCCGGAGAGACTCAAGTGTAGGAGTTGAACCCCGGACGCGCCTGGCGGTACCGAAGATGAAAAAAGGATGAGAGCACAGGGCTGGTTCGTAGGCGACTCGCTCCGCGAGTCGCTCTGGGAGCAGCCGCGACTCGCGGAGCGAGTCGCCCACGATGCAATGCCTTAAGTTCTTACGACCGCCGCGCGATCAGTAGTAATCGGGGCGGCGCGGCCGGGACCGGGAGACGGCCATCAGGCCCTTGATCCCCGCCACGATCGAGATGACGAGCCCGGCGAGGGACAGCAGGAACATGAGCACGAACAGGACCGGCATGCGGTCGCGCGCCCAGCGGTCGGTCAGCGCCACCACGACGCCGATGGCGAAGATGCCCGTCATGATGAGCAGCTCGACGGCGAGGATGAACGTCATCACGCTGCCCGTGATGACGAGGCCGCCCAACCGCGGGTTCCGCACCACCGCGGCGGCGATGAAGACGAAGACGAGGGGGGCGATGTAGAACACCACCGCAAGGAAGGTGGTGATCATGATCGCCTCCGGCGGCGGCGGGCGGCGGTCCACGGTGAAGAGAAAGACGTAGAAGGCCAGCAGCACCACGACGTCGAGGATGCCGGCGATCAGCAGCCAGACGGCGGCGCTGCCCCTGCCGTCGGCCTGGCGAGGCGCGTAGGCGTCGCGCTGCTCGTCGTCGTCGTACTCCCGCCGCCGCGAGGACGGGTAGGAGCGGCCCGAGGGCGGTTCGTCGTCGGAGCGCCTTTCCGGGGACGGGGCGGCGGGGCGCGACGAGGGGGGCGGCTGGACGGCGGCCGGCGGGGGCGCCGTTTCGCCGGCCGGCTGGAAGACGTTGTTGCAAATCGGGCAGCGGACCTGCTGGCCGATCATCGTCTCGGGAAGGCTGAGGGCACGGCTGCAGGAGGGGCATTGGGTCTGGAGCACAGTCGTCTCCGGGAGCTGGGGGGTGGCGTGGGAAACACTCCGTAATTGTAGCTTACCCGGGTAGGGCTCAGGGGTAACCGGGCCGGCGGGGCGGAAACCGGGAGACGGCAATTAGGCCCTTGATGCCCGCGATGATCGAGCTAATGATACCGGGAACCGCGACCACGAGCACGCCGAGCGCGTAGATCACAAAATCTTCCCAGACCCTGCCACGGCTCCCGGGAGTCCTGAATGCCCTCAGGAGGCCGAGAACGATGATGGCCGATACGATCAGCAACTCCACGGCGACGATGAAGGTCATCACACACCCCGTGATGATCAGGCCCTTTCCCCGGGCGGTCCGCATCACGCCGGCGGTGATGAAGACCAGAACGAGGGCGGGGAGGTAGAACGGGAACAAGAGTATGGTAACGATGAGGATGATGGCGGGTGAGTGGGATCCGTACCCCGTCCCGAAGAGGAACAGATAGATGGCCGGGATGACCACCGTATCGATGATACCGGCGATCAGCAACCAGACGGCGGCGGCGGTCCTGCCGTCACCCGGGCGAGGGGCGTTGCCGTGATCCCTCCGCCGGAGGGATGGGTACGGCCGCCTCGAAGGGAGAAGATCTTCCTCGAAGCGGGCGACGGGCCCCTGGGACTGGGGCCGCAGGGGAGCCGTCTCCCCGGTCGGCTGGAAGACGTGTCTGCAGATCGGACACTGGACCTGCTGGCCGACCACGGTTTCGGGCAGGTTGAGGGCACGGCTGCAAGAGGGGCAATGGACCGGAAGCACGGTCGTCTCCAGGGGCAAAGGGTGTCCGTGGCGGCCCGGCGGCGTGGGGCAGGAGTCCGCGTCTGCCCCACGCCGCAAAGCCACACCGTTAACGGTAGGCGGCCTTGACCTCCGGCTTGCCCAGGGTGAGCAGGGCGCGGATGCCGCCGACGATACTCAAGACGCAGCCCGCGAGGGAGAGCAGCGCGACCAGCAAGGGCAGCATGGCCTGATCGAATGAGCCGCGCCATGCATTGAGGATCGCCATGCCGGCGAGGCCCCAGAAGCCCGTGTAGATCAACAGCTGCAAGGCGGTGATGAATGCCATGATGCACGCCGTAATGACCATGCCGCGGCCGCGCATCCCGGAGAGCATGGCCGAACCGACCGCGACGAAGACCACGGGAATCAGGTAGACGATACTCAGGATGGCGATCATGGCGATCCCGGCCTGGGCGTCGCGACCCCCCATCCCGCGCCCACCCCCCAGCGCGAAGATGATGACCAGGGCGGCGACCCAGGGGAGCAGCGCGAAGACAAACGCCGTCTGCAGCGCCCCGCCGCCGCGGCGGGCAGTGCGGCGGCCCTTCTTGAGGTCAATATCGGCGTCGGCGACGTCCTCGAAGTCCGCCTCGGGCGCCGGTGCCCTGCGGCGCCGCGGGGGAGGGGCAGGGGCGTCCTCGAAATCCGCGAACGCATCCTCCGCGGGCGGCGGGGCCGGGCGTGCCGCGGGGCGGGCGGCCGGCTGCGGCCTGGGGGGCGGGGGCGGGGCCTCGGCGACGGCCTCCGCGATCTCCACCTCGGCCTCCGCGGGCGCCTCGACGCGGAACACGTTCTTGCAGGCGGGGCAGCGGATCTGCTTGCCCTGGAGGTTGTCGGCCAGCTTGAGTTTGCGGCTGCACGAGGGGCAACTGATCTGGATCATGGTCGTCTCCCGGGGGAACGCGGGCCGGACCGGGCGCCAGACCGCGGACGGCCGGAGGTTCGGTCGGGACCGGCTAGGACTTCCGGACTTTGTACAGGTGCGTGGCCAGTCCGTGCAGGGACTCCGCCGACTCCATGATGGTTTCGCTCAACGTGGGGTGCGGGTGAATGGTCAGGGCGATGTCGCGGGCCGTCGCCGCCATCTCGATCGCCAGCACCCCTTCCGCGATCAATTCACCCGCCCCAGGCCCGACCAGCCCCATGCCCAGCAGCCGGTCCGACTCGGGGTCCACGAGCAATTTCGTCAACCCGTCCGAGCGGCCCAGGGTCGTGGCGCGCCCGGACGCGGCCCAGTGGAAGCGGGCCACCTTGACCGCGCGGTTCTGCTGGCGCGCCTCGGTCTCCGTCAGGCCGCACCAGGCGATCTCGGGGTCGGTGAAGACCACCGCGGGGATGGCGCGCGGCTCCCAGACCACCGGCTCGCCCGTGATGACCTCGACGGCGACCTTGCCCTCGTGGGACGCCTTGTGCGCCAGCATCGGCTCGCCCGCCACGTCGCCGATGGCGTAGACGTGCATGTTGCTCGTCCGCCGCCGCTCGTCCACGCGGACGAACCCCTTCGCATCGATCTCGACGCCCGCCTTCTCCAGGCCCAGGTCGCGCGAGTTGGGCCGGCGGCCGACGGCCACCAGCACCTTGTCGAACGTGACCTGTGGCTCCGTGACCCCCTGCCCTTCCAGTGTCGCGCGGATGCCGTTGTCCACCGCCTCGATCCGCGCCACCTTCGTGTTGAGGTAGATCTTCTGGAACAGCGACCCAAGGCGGGCGGCGAGCGGTCGCACCAGGTCGGGATCGACGCCGGGCAGCAGGCCTCCGGTCAGCTCGACCACGGTGACCTTGCTGCCGAGGGCGGCGTAGACCGTGCCCATCTCCAGGCCGATGTAGCCGCCGCCGACGATCAGCAGTGACGGGGGTATGTCATCGAGCCGCATCGCCCCGGTGGAGTCCAGCACGCGCGGGCTGTCGAGGTCGAACGCCGGCAGCCGCGTCGGGCTGGAGCCGGTGGCGACGATGCAGTCCTTGAAGCGCAGCCACTGCCCGTCCGCCAGCTGCAGCGTTTGCGGGTCGGCGAAGGCGGCGCGGGTCTGCAGGTAGGCAACCTTGCGGTCTTTGCACGACTTGGCGAGGTGGCTGGCGAGCGTATCGGTGACCTTCTCCTTGCGGGCGCGCAGGACGGCAAGGTCGATGCCGGGCCGGACGAAGTGGATGCCCCAGCCGTCGGCCTCGCGGGCGTCGGTGATGAGCCTGGCGACGTGGAGGAGCGCCTTGGAGGGGATGCAGCCGACGTGCAGACAGACGCCGCCGGGCTTGGGGTTGGCGTCGATGAGGGTGACCTGCAGGCCGCGGTCGGCGGCGAGGAACGCGGCGGCGTAGCCCCCGGGGCCGGCGCCGATGACGACCAGTTCAGTCTCTGTTGTGTCGGCCATGAGGTATCCCCTCGTTTAGCCGCGAGCCTCGGGCGAGCGCTCGCCCCCGCGCGGCCTAAACGGTTTCACGCATGCAGCAACATCATCAAGGGGTTTTCGAGCATCTCCGCGAGGCGGCGCGTGAAGCGGGCGGCGTCGGCGCCGTCGATGACGCGGTGGTCGTAGGACAGCGACAGCGGCAGCAGCAACCGCGGCACCACCTGGCCGCCGCGCACCACCGGCTCCAGGCGCGAGCGCGACAGGCCCAGGATCGCCACCTCCGGGTAGTTGACGATCGGCGTGAAACCGGTGCCGCCGATGCCGCCGAGGTTCGTGATCGTGAACGTGCCGCCGCGCATCTCCTCGGCCGTCACCTTCTTCGCGCGCGCCCGCTCGGCCACCTCCGTCAGCGCGCGCGCCAGTTCGTGGACGCTCTTTTTGTCCACGTCGCGCAGCACCGGCACCAGCAGCCCGCGCCCCGTATCGACCGCCACGCCGAGGTGGTAATACTGCTTGTAGACGAGCTGGCCCTTCGCGAGGTCGAGGCTGGCGTTGAACTGCGGGAACTGCTTCAGGGCGATGGCGGCGGCCTTGAGCACGAACGCCGTCACCGTCAGCTTCGGCCCCTTGCCGTCGCTCTGCTGCTTGCGGAACGCCTCCAGGTCGGTGACGTCGGCCAGGTCGTGCTGTGTGACGTGTGGGATGAGCGTCCACGCCAGCGTCATCTGCTCGGCGGTGCGCCGTCGGACCGACTCGAACGGCCGGCGCTCGACCGGCCCCCAGCGCTCGAACTCGGGCAGCGGCGGGGCCACGGTGCCGCGGACGGCCGTGCCGGAGGCCAGGTCGCGCACGTACGCCTTGACGTCCTCCTGCGTGACGCGGCCGCCGCGCGCCGTCCCGCGGACCTGCCGCAGATCGACGCCCAGCTCGCGCGCCAGCCGCCGCGTCGCGGGGCCGGCCGGCACGACCTTCTCCCCGGTTTCCGCCGCGGGGCGGGCGGGCGCTTCGAGCCGGGGACCGTCGGCCGGCTGGGGCCGGCTGGGGGCGGGGGATGCCTCGACGGGCGGTGTGGCGGGCCTGGGCGGTGCCGCGGTCGGCGCTTTCGGAGGGGCGGCTTCCCGGGCGGGGGCGGCCTTCGGTTCCGCGGTGCCGGCGCCGTTGGATTCCATCGTGAACAGGGGCTGCCCGGTCGAGACGCGGTCGCCCTTCTTGACCAGCACCTGGCCGATGCGGCCGGCGGCGGGCGCGGGCACCTCGACGGTGCTCTTCTCGGCCTCGACTTCCAGCAGCGGCTGCCCCTGCCGCACCTGGTCGCCGGGGCCGACCTTGACGTCAACGACCTCGCCGCCGTCGATGTTCTCCCCCAACTCGGGCAGCTTGATTTCGCTGGCCATGCGCTCTCCCCTCCCCCAGGTGCCTGTCCTGTCCGCGGGCGGCGCCCCGGCCGGGGGGAGCCGGCGGGCCGCTATCCCCTTTCCTTGTAATAGTGTAGCGGAAGTGGACATGCCCGGCACGGCGGGGGCCGCGACCCGGCTTGACGTGTACGCGGCGGGCGGCGCGGCGCGGCGGCCTCAGGGAGCGACCCCGATTCCCCTCCGCCATTTCCCGAGCAGGGCGCGTGCGTGCGCCTCGATCTGCGTGTCGCGCAGAGCGAACAGGCAGCGCCCCTGGTCGGGCAAATCATGGCGGCGCTGCCAGGCCTCGTAGCCACTGTACCCGAAGAGTCCGACGAGGTGGACGGCCACGGACAGCGCCACCAGGCCCGCCGCGGCGGAGCGCTGCCAGCCGGCCCGCAGGCGGCCGTACCCGAGGGCGAACATCAGGCAGAGGATCGGCATCATCTCGCACAGGAAGCGCGGGCCGTAGCACCACCCGCCCTTCCAGTCGTGCCAGCGGGCATAGTACAGGAGGGTGGCCCCGGCGGCGGCCAGCCAGGCCAGGAGCATCCCACGCCGCCGTCCGCCGTCCGCGGCCGCCTGCTCCCACAGGGCCATGGCGCCAAGCGGGGCCAGCAGGAGGGCGGGGGAGTAGACGAGAACCCCCCGCGACGGCGCGACCAGCAGCCCGGCCAACCCCAGCCAGAGCGGCGGCGGTTCGTTCCAGTACTCGCCGGCGTACCCGCCCAGGATGGGGTCCCCGAACTGCCGCCAGTTCAGCAGGCACAGCAAGGCCACCGGCACGGCGCCCCCGAGCGCCAGCCGCGCCGCCGAACGCCACTGTCCCCGTACCAGAAGCGTGGCCCCCGCCGCCAGGGCGACGAACGCCGTGGTCGGCCGTGTGATGACGGCGAGGCCCAGGGCGAGCCCGGCGGCCAGGCCTCCGGCCGCGCTCAGACCGCCCGGGCGCAGGAGGAAATAGAGCGCGGCGCACAGCCAGAAGGTCGCCGGCCCGTGCATCCAGATGGCCTGGCTCGCCACACTGCACAGGCAGGTCCCCAGGCCGAAGAGCAGGGTCGCAGGCCAGCGGGCGGACGGCGCCAGCTGCCGGCAGATCAGAAAGAAGAAGGCCGAGGCGGCTGCGACGAACAGGGCTGCCGCGAACTTGCCGAGGGCGTCCATCCCCCGGGCCGACAGCGGCTGTTCCCGGCAGACCGCCAGGGGCGCCACGAACGGCAGCAGGGCGACCGTGCTGCCCAGGGGGTAGCGCGAAACCCAGGCCCCGTCGGGCGCCTCCCGGATGCACGAGCCCAGGTACGGCCGCAGTTCGGGGTAAGGGCGCAGATCCTGCGAGCCGTGCCGCACCAGCGCCCACGCGGCATAGGGGGCGGGGACGCAATCGACTTCGGGGTGCGGCCGCCCGTTCGCGTGATAGATCCCCAGGAGCGCGAGGGAGATGCCCAGGAAGGCCTTCTTCATGGGGCGACCACTTTCATCCTTGGCGGGGCGGTGGGGCCGGGGCGGCCGGACGCGCAGGGCGCGCAGCGCGTCGCGCCGCAGGGGGGACGTTAAGGATTATTTCGGGAGGGGACCGGGGAGACTTTAGCGGGAAAAGACGGCTCGACGGTGCCGGCCACACGGCCCGGGGTCCATTCCGGACAACCCTTGACGCGGGCCAGGGTGAGGGGGAGAATGACGACTTTGTCGCCGGGCCGAACAGGGATTCCCCGCGGTCACGACTTTCCGCCGCCGCCCGCCGCCCTTAGACTACTCCCTGCGGGGTCGTCACCAGAGGGATAGCCTCACGGCCCGGTTACCACCGACCAAAGGACCAATCATGTCCGCCACCTCCCGACCCGACAGCGGCCGGCCCGCCCTGTACAGAGCCCTGCCGCCGGCGCTGCTCCTCCTGGTGCCCCTCGCTCTCGCGGATGCCGGCGCGCCCCGTCCCGCCGTGCAGGTGAAGATCCAGGACGAGAAGCCGGTCGTGGTCGAGCAGGTGCTACCCCTCGACCCCGTCAAGCACATCAACGTCCAGCACGGCGGCGCCATGAACACCCGCCTGACGGTGGACAACAAGACCCTGCACCTGGGGTTCATCTACACCGTCTTCCACATCGACGGCCAGATCGTCCCCGTGGGCCAGGCGCCCGGCCGGCTGGAGATCAACAACGCCCCGCTGCCGCGCCGGCCCGGCGGCAAGGCGCGGGACGGCAACATGTCGGTCTTCGTCTACAAAAACCTGCGCCTCACGCAGACCGTCGAGGTGGTGCCGACGAAGCCGGGGCCGAAGCCGCCCCCGGGCGCGAAGCGCCGCCTGGACGCCGCCGTGGTCCGCTACCTGATCGAGAACAAGGACACGAAGCCGCACAAGGTCGGCGTCCGCGCCAACATGGACGTCTTCTGGATCGATAACGACGGCGCCCTGTTCGCCGCCCCCAACCAGCCGGGGAAGATCCTGGACGGCGTGGAGCTGCAGGGCAAGAAGGTGCCGGAGTACCTGCAGGTGCTGCAGCGGCCCAACCTGCAGGCGCCCGGCGAAATCGCGCACTTCACGTATAGCCTGGGGAGCAAATTTGAGCCGCCGACGCGCGTCATCCTGACGCGCCTGGGCGCCTGGCGCGACGCCTGGAACATGAACCCGCAGCCGGCGATGGGCGACTCGGCGATGGGGATGTACTGGGACCCGGTCGAGGTGAAGCCGGGCGGCAAGCGCGAGGCGGCCTACGCCTACGGGCAGGGAATCGCGACGAACCCCGAGAACGAGGGCAAGGTCGAGGTGGCGCTGGGCGGCTCGTTCGAGCCGGGCAAGCGGTTCACGGTCACCGCCTACGTGGAAGACCCGATCCCGGGGCAGAGCCTGGCGCTGGAGCTGCCGCCGGGCATGGAGCGCGTGGAGGGCGGCGCGGTGCAGCCGGTGCCGCCGGTCACGGACGATGGTAATTGCCTGGTGCGATGGCAGGCGCGGGTGCAGCGGCTGGGCGAGTTCGCGCTGCGCGTCCGCTCCAGCAACGGCGTGACCTACACCAAGCTCATCACCGTCTCGCGGCCCGACTGAACTTAGAGCGGTTTGGGTTCGGACGTGGCGACA
>JBBRPS010000280.1:0-11737 GCA_038227745.1 Gemmatales bacterium
GAGCTGAACCGCCAGCTCGGCATCCCGGCGCTGAACGACACGCCGGGCCTGGAGGTGTACGGCAACGAGGACCGCGTCCAGGTGGCCAACCGCAAGGGGCCGTGGCAGGAAGTCGCCATCCTGGCGCACCGCCTGAGCGAGATCGACACGCCCGCTTTCCGCGCCTTCCTCGACAAGGCCGCGGAGGCGTTCCACGCGAACCTCAAACGAGCGCAGACGCGGCCCGAGGACGTGATGCCGTGGAAGGTGAATGGCGAGCGCTGGCACCTGGGCGAGAAGGGTTTCCCGATCGGCAAGAGAGTGCAGTGGGAGCGCGGGCTGCTGCCGCGCCTGCTGGAGCTGGCGCGCGCGGTGGTGGCCGACCTGGAGGTGCGCTGGGACAACCGCGCCGCGATCTCGCTGAAGGTGCCTGGCGTCGGCCGCAGCTGGGCGCAGTGGCGGACCAAGGAGGCGCACGGCCTGGATTGCCGTTTCGTCGGCAAGAAGGGACAGTTCAACCTGGGTGCGGTCGAGGCGTTCGGTGTGTCGCCGGAGATCAACGGCCACCTGGAAGACGCCGACGTGCTGCGGCTGGTGTTCCAGCACCCCGAACACGTCCATGCCGACCGGCTCGAGAAGCTGCTCGCGGAACACCTGCGCGGCTTCCGCGAGGCGTTCGGCGTCGGGAAGCCCTGACCGTCTTCGAGAGGCGGGGCCGTCGCTACGCCCGGTTCGGTTCAGTCCTTTCTTCCGGTCCACCGCCGGGAAATAGTCCGAGGGCGGCGAGTAGACGGCGGATGTCCTGCAGGTTGGCGCCGTTCATCTGCAAACGGTCAATCGTGGCCCGGCCGCACGGTGTCTTGCCTTCCAGCAAGGTGAGATCGACCTCAGACCAACGGAAATGATCTTCCCAGCGGTCCGTCCGGGGGTTGAAGAGCCACACGGTTTTCCCGGTCGTCGGATCCGTGCCGGTCGTGTGGGACCACTTGTGCGCGTTGCAACTCGGGCACGCCAGCGCGAGGTTCCCCAATTCCGTCGGGCCGCCGCCGCTCTGGGGAATGGGGTGATCGACAGGGAAGGTGGCAACCTGTCCGCGGGTGGGCAGGCGGCAGTATTCGCACCGATGAGCGGCCCGCTCCTCAACTGCCGCCCGCAGGGCCTCGTTGACGACACTCACGCGCCCGCCTCATCCGGGAAGAAATTCTGGAGTTGTCGGAGCGCCAGTTCGGCCTGGAGCTTGTCGATGGTCCGCTGCTCGGTGAACGCGACGAGGGCGAGGAGTTGCTCGTGCTCGGCGGCGCTGAGGAACTCCTTGCGTTCGCCCAGCTCCCCCAGCTGTCGGTCCAGGGGGGGGAGCAGAGTGTAGTCGGCGATGCGGCGGAGCGCCCGCACGCAATTTTGGACGGCGGCCTGGAGTTGCGGATCCGCGGTGGAGACGGCAGACATCGACTTCCCTCGTGGTGATTTGGTCCGGAGGTTCCGCTATCTTTACCATAGTCGGCGGGAAGGACCACCGCAACACGGGGATGCAGCCGCCGGGCTGGTCCCGGCGGTCTGGACCGCGGGGACAAGAAACCGGCGGGCTCACGCCGCGCCGCTCGCCAGCGCCTTCGCCATGCGGGACTCCGTAAGCGGGGTTCTGCGCAGAATACCGATGAGCGTCGGCCAGGCGAGTTCGCCCCTGAACCCACCGCGCGAATCGGAATCCCAGGAAAGTGCTTGCATATTCCTCCTGGGCGAGCGAATAATACTCAAACGGGAACAGTCGATCGCGAACCGAGCAGAGGCGGAGGGTACTCTCATGAAAAGACCCAGTCCGCTGTGGTATCCCGCGGCCGCCCTTCTCCTCCTGGCCCCTGTCGGGCTGCGTGTCCTTACCTGGCCGAGCGCAACGCCGCCCGAAGCGGCGCCGGCGACGGTCGAGGCCGGGAAAACGCTCTTCACACACGACTGGAAGCCGGGCGACCCGTTGGCCAAAGGCGGCGATGGCCTGGGCCCCGTCTTCAACGCTACTTCCTGCGCCGCCTGTCACCGCCAGGGAGGCCTGGGCGGCGGCGGCGGCCTGGAACACAACGTCACCATGTACGTCGTCTCGGGGGCCACCCCGGAGGCGCCCACCCGGCAGGGCGTGCTGCACGCCCGCGCCACGCGCCCGGAGTATCAGGAAACTCTCAGCCACATCGACCCCCGCCTGCCGCGCATCGCCCGCCCCACGCTCGCTTCCTTGCTCTCCAAACAGCGGGGGGCGCTGGACGTCCCGCCCGAGATCCTCCTGGCGCAGCGCAGCACGCCGGCGCTGTTCGGGGCCGGGTTGATCGACGCGGTCCCCGACCGCCTCATCATCGCCGAGGAGCGCCGGCAGCACCTCCGCGGCGGCCTGCTCCCGGCCGGCAATGACGCCACCACGGCGGGCCGGGCGCTGCGCCTGGCCGGCGGTCGGGTGGGAAAGTTCGGCTGGAAGGCACAGGCTGCCAGCCTCGGCGACTTCGTCCGCGCCGCCTGCGCCAACGAGCTGGGTTTGGGCAACCCGACGCACGCGCAGCCCGCCTCTCTCGCCCGCCCGGGTTACCGCCCGGCGGGGCTGGACCTGACGGACGAGCAGTGCGACCAGATGACGGTCTTCGTCGCGTCGCTGCCGCAGCCCGTGCGGAAGACGCCGGACGACGCGCGGGCGCGGGCGGACGTCGAGGTGGGGCAAAGGCTGTTCGCGCGGGTCGGCTGCGCCGCCTGCCACACGCCCGACCTCGGCCCGGCGCAGGGGCTGTACAGCGATCTGCTCATGCACCGCATGGGCGAAGAGCTGACGTCGGGCGGCGGCTACTACGGCATCCAGGTGGCCCAGGGCGGCGCGTCCGGGCAGGCCCCCGCGCCGGACGAGTGGCGCACGCCGCCCCTCTGGGGCGTGGCGGATTCCGCGCCGTACCTGCACGACGGCAGGGCGCCGACGCTCCAGGAGGCGATCCGGCTGCACGGAGGCCAGGCCGCCCCGGCCGCGCTGCGTTTCTCGCTGCTGGGTCAGGCGGACCAGGGCCGGCTGATCGCGTTCCTGAAGTCGCTGCGGGCGCCGTGACCGCCGCCCGTGGCCGACTCGAAGGGACCGGCAATGTCCATCACACTCACCTGCGCTTGCGGCACCCCGGTCCGCCCCGGCGCAGCGGGGCGGCGCTCGGTCTGCCCCGTGTGCGGAATGCTCCTCCTCCTGACCGAGGCGCTCGAAGTGCCGCCCTCCGCCTCCACCGGCGCAGAGGGCGGCTACAACCTGGTGCCGCTCCACGCGGACCCCGAACCGATCCCCGCGCCGGAAAGCCCCTCGCCGAGGAGCCCGCGCGTCCGGAGAGTCCTTTCCCCTTGTGATGCGTTCTTCCCCGAAGGATTCTGGCGGCCCCTGTTCTGGCTGGCGGCCGTCCTCGCGGTGGTGATCGCCGTGCTCGTGCGCAAGGGGGGGGAGGCGGCGGAGACCTTCGGCCTGTGGCCCCTGGCCGGTTGGGTCGCCGTTGCGCTGGTCGTCCTCGGTTACCTCTGGGGCCTGTTCCAGTGCGTCCTGACGGCCGCCGTGGGCGGAGTGGCCGGCGCGCGGTACTGGCCCGGCGGCGACGTGCAGCGGCTCCTGAGGAGCATCCGCGACGGCCTGGTGAGTTTCTTCGCCGGCCCCGCCGTGTTCGCCGGGGTGGCGTTCCTGTTCTGGCTGGAGTCCGGCGACCTCGAGTGGGCGGACCGGTTGATCCTGGCGGAGTTGTGCCTCGCGGCGGTCGCCGGGTGGCTGCTGGCGTTCACGGTGGTCACACTCCGCGGCCGCCTGCACGACGCTCTGCCGCCGGGGGTGGTGGGGCTGGTCTGGCGCCTGGGGCGGCGTGGGACCGCGGGAGCGCTCTTCGGGGCCGCGGGGATCCTCCTGCACGGTTTCTGGGCGCTGCACGTCCTCGAAGACCCGGGCGGTCTGCTCGGCGCCTGCCTCTTGTTGTTCCCCTGTTGCCTGTCCCTGTTATTTTGGACCGGGGTCCTGCTGTACTGGCTCGGGCGCTGCCACGTCCGTCAGGGCGCCCGCCGCGCCGCCGGGATCGCCGAGGGCGGGTGACGCGGAAAGGGGCGCGGGATGCGTCCCCTTTCTGCGCCGCCCACCTCCGTGACCTGCGGAAGTCCCGCTTCGGCGGTCACACGATCCACAAGCGGTGGATGCTCGGGGGACTGTGGAAGTACCAGTTCGTCACCAAGGGGCCGAATCCGTTCAACACATCCCGCTGACGCTTCAGCAGTCGATCAGGCCCTGATTGATCAGGATGTCCGCGTGATCGAGGGCCATCCGTTCGGAATCGGCGGCTCCGTCCCTGATCCGCTTCAGGAGAGCGGCATCGACAGAGGCGTGAGCGATCATCAACCCCTGCCTGATGAACCTCTCGATATTCGCCTTGGAGACGACCTTCGCTCCGCCGTAATTCACGCAGTCTCGTGCCTCACGAACGGGTGCTCCCCCGGCTGGAGGATGCACGCCTTGTCCGAATCTGCACGAGACGTGGTGAAGTTGACGATCAGAATGTTCTCCGCGTCAGCCGCGGGGTCGGAGATCACCACCCACAGGTGGGTATCGAGGCTGGTCTCCGGCTGCGGGATTTTGAACGTGTCCCCCGCGTTCATTTCGCGACCCCGGCGAACAGGCGATCGAACGCCGTCTGGTCGCGGGCATCCTGCTCGATCACTTCCTTGTCGTCGGCACGACCCACGGCCTCCAGGATGTGCGCCAGGGGGATCGGCTTCGACGACTTGCCCGGGTCGTTCTTCTTCCACTCCTCGAACGTGTGGACGATCTCGACCATCTCCCACTCATTCTTGTCAGCGTACTTCTCAGAAAGCTCCCGCAGCTTGCCGATCTCGTACTTCGAGAGCTTGCCGTTCCCGGGGTCGTTCGTCACCTCAATCCGGTAGCCGTTCTTCTTGAAATGCTCCGACCAGGCCTTCCATGCCGTGTGTTCTCCCTTGATCAGTTCGAACACGCCGCTCAGGACCGGGCCATGCTCCATCGCCACGATGTGGTCGCCGGTGATCGGGCGTCCCGTCTCCTTCAGGCTCTCCCGATCAGCGATGTAAAGGAGCTTCAGCAGGCGAAGGTAGCTCATCTCCTTCGTGTCGTGGAAGCGCAGGAGCGTGGCGATCGCCTGCATCGTCTTGTCGATCTTGAAAGGGAACCCCATGTCGCTTCCTCCTTCTTCGGCCCCCTGCACTACTGAACAGACGGTCAGTAGCAGGTAAATTGTACAACGTATTTTGTCAAGAGTAAAGACGTAAAATTCCTGCCGTTCGGGATGGTCCGGCCGTGCGGTCCTTTCTTCTCCCTATTCATTAGAGGGTGAACGGGAGCATTCGAGTTCACCCCTCCCGCTCCACCCGGCCTGTTTTTCTTGCCCATTCCAGCACCCTCTTCAGCCGGTCCCGCATCCGCTCCCGGACCGCCACGAGCGATGATACTCGTCGGCCACCCGTTCGGCGCGGAAAGGGGACGCATCTCAAATAATACGGATTAGCACATTTGTATTATTTGAGATGCATCCCCTTTCCGCGTCCAGGCGGGTTCGGGCCGCCCACCGCCTGAAGGCGGAACTACGAACCGGAACCACCCAACCGCCTTTGGTATATCGCTCCTCCCGGCTTCGGCGGCCATGCCGACGAGCAGGCTGGCCAGGTGCTGCGGCGGCACGGAGAACCGGGCGGCCCGGAGAGCGTACGTTTCCGCGGGCCCCGCCAATTCCCCTATGGCAGTCTTTTCCACGCCTATGCCGTTCGCTTTTCGCGTGTCTGCCTGGTCTGGCCCCAGGTCATCTGCTACACTGGCGAAAGATGGAGGATCTTCCCTTCGGAGGCAAGCACATGGCCGAGGCCGTCAAGACCGAGCATCCTCACATCGTCCGCCTCGAAGGTGTCTGCGGCGGTGAGCCCGTGATCGACGGGTTGCGCGTGACCGTCCGCCACGTGGCTACCCTGCACCGGCGCGGCGAAACGATCGTGGAGATCGCCGAGACGCTGGGCATCACCGAGGCCCAGGTCTTCCACGCGCTGAGCTACTTCTTCGACCATCGCGACGAACTCCTCGCGCTCATCGCCCAGGAAGAGCAGGCCCATGCCCGATTCCGCCGGCCTTGACGCGCTGTTCGTCCGCCTGTACTTCGACCGGCATATCATGACTCGGCTGGCCGTCGATCTGCGCGGCCGTGGTTACGACGTCTTGACGACGGCGGAAGCCGGGAAAGACACCGCCTCCGACGAGGAACCGCTCGCCTTTGCCACGGCCGAAAACCGGGCCATCCTCACCTTCAACATCCGCGACTTCGCTCCTCTCCACGAGGCATGGCAAGCGGCGGAACGCCCACAGGGCGGCCTCATCGTGTCCCAGCAGCTCGGCAGCCGTGAATACGGTCTCCTGCTCGCGCGGATGCTGCGCCTGCTCAACCACTTCACGGCGGAGGATATGCTCGGGAACTTGGTCCACTTGGAACAATTCAAGTAGAGCAGTCCCGGGCTGAGGCTCTTGGCATCGCGTGGCATGGTTCCGGGAACAGTTGGGGGACCAACTGTGGATATACCGTCGCCGTTGCAGAACCGCCTGTTTAGCCGCGAGCCTCGGGCGCGGAAAGGGGACGCATCTCAAATAATACGGATTAGCACATTTGTATTATTTGAGATGCATCCCCTTTCCGCGCTTTCCGCGCCGCGTCGATCAGGCCGAGCGAACCGGTCGCGTCGGCGCCGCCGAGGTTGATGGCCGTGCCGAGGAGCTTGTTCTGCAACGCGACCCCGCGCGTCCCCGTCGCGGGGGAAATTGGGAACCCGGGTAAAGACGGCGCGTACACGAGCCGCCGCGCCACCCACCCCGGCGCCTTCGCGAGTTCTCCCCGGGCGCGCTAATGGATGATGCTCCGGTGCCGCACGACCGCGGCGAAGGATGGGTGACGCGGGTTGAAGCTCGGCTGCGGGCCGGGATTGCCCAGCAGCGTGTTCGTGATGAGGACGTCGTCGGGGTGCGGCCGCGTGAGCACCACCCGGAACGTACCGAGGCCCGTCCGGGGGTCGAAGGCGAACGGCGCCGGCCCCACGGTGACGACCTCCTGGTTCGGGCCGACGTCGAGGATCAGCCTGGCACCCGGCCGAATGACCCAGGGAATGCCCTCGTACGATCCCGCCAGTGCCGCGGCGCTGCTGCGGACAGGGTCCACCGACAGCGTGATCGCGACCGCGGCGGGCAGCTGCGGCAACAGCGCGGGTGCCGTCACGGCGAGCGGCTTCAGGAAGACGGGCGGCGCCCCGGGACTGTCCGCCAGCGAGACCGGCGCCCCCGCCGCGTGCACCCGGGTGAACACCGCGGTGACCGTCGGCGGGTGGCGGCGCGGATTGACCGCCAGCACGGTCACGGCCTCCTGGTTCGCCCCCGTGTCGATGACCAGCGTGCTGCCCACGCGGATGCGCCAGGCGAGGCCCGGCTCCGTCACCGGCTGGGCGACGGTCCCGCGCAGCCCACCGACCGCAACCGTCTGGGCCGGCAGCGGGGCGGGGTGGGGCCACGGCGGCGCCGCCACGGGCTGGGCCAGGGACGTCACGCAGGACGCGATGCTGAGGTTGGTCCGATCGACGATCGCGAACATGCGGTGGCGGATGTGACGGTTCTCGGCCCGGCCGATCTCCGCCCCGAGCTTGATCGGCCGCGTCGTGTCGTCGGTCACCTCGAAGAAGCCGGCCGTCAGCCAGACGGCGAAGACGTTGCTCCGCGTCGTCAGGTGGTTGAAGACCTTGGTCAGCAACTGCCGCTGCAGGTACGGGTGCGCAGGGCCAGGGGGCGAAGGCAGCCGCAGCAGGCGCAGGAGCGTGGCGTCAAGGCCGCTCGTTGGGAACTGCGGGTCGCCGGGCGGATACGTCCCCACGCCGAGCCCCCAGAACGGTCGGTCCTCGGCGCCGGGCGCATAGTCCTGCGTCCGCCGGAAGGGGTTGGCCGGGGCGGCGGGTTGCCCGTCACGGAGCAGACCGACGAAGGCGCCGTCCACGTCCGCGTCGCGGAAGTAGTTCGACGGCTGGACGTCGCAGAGCGCTCGCCACGTTTCGATGTCCCAGATGGTGTTGATGTTAACCTTCCCCGCGATCCGCCCGCCGGCGCCGCGCGGGCCGGTCTCGAGGAACTCGAACAGGCGGTACAGGCGGTGCGAGGCCCCCGCGGGGAGGCCGTCGTCGGCCCACGGCGCCCGGTGGTTGAACTTCGCCAGCTGGCCCGTGTTATCGGGGCTGATGAACCGCTGCGTCAACTGGTACGGCTGCCCCCCGGACACGTGCAGCAGTTCCAGCGGGCTGGTCAGTGGCCGGTCGAGGTGCGTCAGCCAGTCGTAGGCCGGGGGCGCGGGGACGTTGTCCCTGCCGAACGAGTAGCTCAGCCGGCCGTTGGGCCGGAGCGTCTGCGGCTGCACAAGGAGGCGGTGGGCGGCGTACGGCTGCGGCCGACCCTGCGAGGCGAGGGGGAGCCGCACCCCGCTCGCGACCGGCTGCAGCGGGACGTTCTCCAGGTAATCCACCGTCACGTAGGGGTTATAGGTGAAATTGGGCGCGGCCGCCGTCCCGCGCCGGCCGTCGAAGGGGAGGTACGGGTTCGCCAGGCGGCGCAGGACCACGGTGACGCCCTCCGTGCGCTCGTCGGGCGGGTCGGTCGTCTGGCGGACGCGGAAGGCCTGGACGTACTGCAGCGACGGCGACCGCAGCACCGGCGTGGCGGCCGGGATCGCCGTACTGTTCACCGCCTGGAACGGGTCGTACAGGGGGAACGGCGCGGGCGCCTCCTCCGGAGGGCCGAGGAGCACGAAGCCGCCGGGGACCTGGCCCCCCGCGGGGCCGTGGGCCGGCGCGTGGGGCGACGGCAGGGCGCGGTACGGCACGGGGCCGGCCGCGCCCGGCCAGGCGGGCTGCTCGGCGCCGGCGATCGTTTCCAGGGGGTCGAGGAAATCGGCGTCGGTTGTCAGGGTGCGCACCGCGGCCAGGTCGGGGTTGCCCAGGACGTTGTCGTTCTCGACGCCCGGCAGGACCGCGGCCCCCGCCGGCCGCCCCGGCACCGCGGACTTCACCCCGACCATCACGCGGTAAGGCGCGTACGCCGCACCGGCGCCGCGCATCCGCAGCGGGACGGGGAAGCTGTCCGGCCGGTACACGCCCGGGGCGACGGTGCGCGGGTGGGGGTTGTGCAGCTCGACGAACACGCGGACGGCGCTGCGGTAGGCCTCGTGCGGGTCATTCAGCTCGGCCTGGGCCAGCGCCTCGTTGACGACGAGCCGCGGCAGCTCGGTGCCGAAGACCCAGTAGAGCGGCCACTGGATCTCGCCGGCCGCGCCGTCCGTTCGGCGGGACGGGTCGATGCGGCCGGGGTCGGGCGGCCGCGCCGGCGGGAAGCGCAGGTGCCCGTAATCTTCCGCGGTGTAGAAACAGAAGGGCGTGCTGATGTCGTCCTCGTCGAGATAATCAACGATGTTGACGGCGAGCTGCGCCAGCCAGCGCCTGGCGCGGAGGAACTCGGCGGGCGGGCCGTGGGGGTGCTGCTCGGGGAGGATGGGCGGCACGCCGGTGACGACGAGGAGGCGCCGGTAGATGTCGTTCGCGAGGCGCTGGCGGGCTTCCTGCGCCCAGACGAACTGCGTCCAGATCGGGCCGTTGGGCGCGTCTACGTGGAACGGCAGGTCGAGCGCCACCTGGCCGTCCACGACGGTGAGCGGCGGGCCAAACGGCGGCGTCCGGCCGCTGCCCTGGTGGGGGTAGGGCGGCAGCGGCCGGTTCAGGTTGACGCGCCCCAGGGCGGCGCTCACGGCGCGCCAGTCGGCGCCGCCGAACTCGCCGTCGTCGAGGCGGCGGTCGAAGGGCGGGGCGCCGCGGCTGGTCAGCGCGGGGAAGGGGATCGGCGGGCCTTGCGGCACGGCGGGCTGGTCCGGGTCGAGCGTCGGCGGGGCGGCGTAGGGGAAGGCGGCCGGGCTGTGGACCCACGGCGGCACGCCGGGGCGGTCGAGGTCGGCGCTGGCCGTGGTGACCAACCGGCGGGCGCGCGGATCGGCGAAGCTGACGGGGGCGAGGCGGAACAGCTCGGCGGTCAGGGCGGGCGAGCCCCGGTCGCCGTAGCGCAACAGCGCCTCCATGTCGGAGACGGCGAAGCGGCGGTCATCGCCCGTCGGCCAGAACACATCGTAAAGCAGCGGGTGGTTCAGGCGCTCGACCGCTGACAGGTTGCCATAGCCGGCGTGGCCTCCCGCGGGGCTGAGGTAGGAGGGGAAGGGGCCGTACCGCGGCCCCCCGAAGCCGGGCAGCAGGAGCGGGCCGCTGGGACCACCCGTGCGCTCGTTGCGGCCGTCGTAGTCCACCTGGCTGTAGTGGTGGGTGAGCAGGCCGGCCGGCGCGAACTCGCCCGGGAAGCCGGGCGTGCCGAACCTCCGCGGCGGGTTGCCGCCGTAACGGCCCGGCGCGGGCGGCACCACGGCCCCGCGCAGCAGATTCCCCCACTCCGTGCCGCCCCGGGTGAGGACGCGCCCGAGGTTGACTTCCCACGGTCCCCACCCCTGGTTGGAGGAGTGGCTGCCGTCCGGGGCGAGCGTGTTGCCGTGGACATTCACGTTCACGCGGTTGTCGAGGTCGGTGATCAGCACGGCGAACACGGGCTTGTACTTGCGGCCGTCGGGGGCGGTCTGGACCGGGAAGCCGAGGTCGATCCAGTGGCTGTCGTTGTTCCAGTACTCGCGCCGGCCTGTTTTCGGGTTGAAGCGGCGGAAGGTGCCCGGGCCGCCGACCAGGTTTTGCACGTCGCCGCCGCCGTCCTCCGGCGGCGGGAAGCCGGGGTTGAGCGACGGCAGCGGCCGGAGGCTCGTGTACTTGAACCAGGGCGGAGGCGTGCCGGCCGGCGACCACCACGGATTCAGCTTGCCGGTGTCGGCGTCGCAGAACGCCCCGGCGCCCGGGGGGGCGCCGGCGACCGCGGCGGCCCACGGCCGGTGGAACGAGGGCAGCAGCACCGTGCCGTCCGCCTGGACCGCCGCCAGGAAGACGCTATTGAGATCGGGATAGGTGTAGGGGGCGTTGAGGCCGCCCGTGAAGACGCCGCGGGGGGCGGTCGGTCCGGCCCGCCACAGCGGCCGCTCGGGGTCGCGCAGGAAACGCTGCCAGGGCGGCAGCAGCGCGTCGTCGGGGTGATACGTGTAGTTGATGAGCTGGGCGTCATCGACCGCGGCGCCGGGGACCAGCGTGCCGAACGGGCTCGGCGAGCGCAGCCGGCCGACGCCGCTAAAGGGTACGAGGTTGGCGGTCGGCTGCGCGAAGCCCGGCAGATCGGGCCCGCTGTTGCAGCCGTACATGCTGCGGGCGAGGCTGTGGCCGCGCAGTGCGGAGTAGACACCGGGGACGTCGTCCGGGACGTCGTAGATGAGCTGCCCGAGGAAGTAGCTCAGGAGCAGCTCCGGATCGACGCCGGGCTGCGTCTCGCTCTGGGCTTCGCGCGCCAAGCGGGCGGACGTCTCGTGGGAGGAGGCGTAGTAGACGAAGCTGATGCCGACGGCGGCGAAGAGGGCGAGCAACAGCAGCACGACCAGGAGGACGGCCCCGCGGCGAGAGCGGGCGGGCGCCGTCTGAGTGAGGCCTTGTCGCATCGCTGTGGTCCCTCACGAGCCCGTGAGATGTTTAGCCGCGAGCGGTGGGCGCGAGACCGCCCTGGGTGGTGTCGCACCCCCCCCGGGACAACACGGGGGACGGGGGTTACGGCCCCCGC